>JBKPME010000195.1:0-4381 GCA_046731915.1 Actinomycetota bacterium | reverse complement strand
CAGCAGTCCTTGGGCCGCCCGTCTCGGCCGTCGTCGCGCTATCGCCATCCATGCAAAGCGGGCGTGGCTCGACAAAGACCGACCTGCATGGGGTAAGGAGGGTGGCTCCGTCTGCTGTCCTGAAAAGTCGCTATTTGCGGGATTTGGCGGGCACAACACGCGCACTTTGCGGCGAGATCGCGTTAGTCGGGTAGGTGACAAAGCGCACAACCTCATGGGCTGAGGGTGCGCAAACCCTTCAAGGAAGGAGCCCATAATGCACGCGAAGACGTGCGTTGCGGCTGTCATGTCGGCGCTCGCAATGGCGGCCCTCGGTGCTGGTCCGGCGTTCGCCGGGGAGATCAAAGGCCCTGGCTCGGCGACCGGCATACCGGTAGGCCAGTCGTCGCCGACGGCGGCCCCAGCACACACGAACTCGATCTGCGCTTTCTCAGGACTGAACCACTTGCATGCGGGCGCGCCGGGCGAACTGCCGATCCGTACGCAGTCGTACGGGCAGCTCGTCGCGGCTGGCTTGAAGAGTGAGTTTCCGAGTCCTGGCGTGGCTTGCAACGGCCACAGCGGTTTCCTCTCGGGACCGTGATCGTCGATTCTCGACCGTAGATAGAAGCCTGACCAACGTCTTCGACTATCCGAAGGAGGAAACCCCGTTGAGATCAATCATCCTCGCCGCCGGCCTCGCCGCGTCGCTGGGAATGAGCGGCACCGCGTTCGCGGACGCGGGTCTCAAGTTCCCCAATGATCACGCGGCGTGCGTGGCGAAGGCGTGGGTACCCGCCAACACGGATCCGGCGTCAAACCCCGGCGACCTTGGGGCGTTCATCCGCGACTTCGCCCAAACGGGAGAGTGGGGCCAGGAAATCAGGCAGCACGGATGCAAGTAGAGACGCTGCGCCCGGTGTAGGGCCGCAAGCACTGGGCCGGTTCTCGCTGCACGGCCCCGGCCGTCCTGGCCTCGCGGGCCGGACCGCCCGAGTGGGCGCCGAGCACCAGCCCTTGCGCGCGCAACGGTATAACGATGCACAGGCCTCCTAAGCCGCGCGCCGACCGGGATGGGCAAGGTCCGGGCAGCCTCGCCGGAGGCCGCGAGCGGGGCGTACATCGTGCTCGTCATAGCCCCGCGCCCGGCCTGGTCGGCCACGACATCGGCCGTGCCACCGTGCTCCGTGCCCACTGAAGCCGGGAATCACCGCCTCGAGGTCGTCCGGGGCTCTCAGATCCTCAGGCCCGCAGTACTCGATCTTGCCCTGAGCGAAGCTCGTCACGATCGGCGAGCGTACCCGCTGGAACGGAGAGGCGTCCGCAGCCCCTACCGGCGAAAAGGAACCGATGCTCGGGAGGACCCCGAGTACACGAGCACACGGCCACCCGCTGGGCGACCGGGCCCTAACGGGTCAGTCGCAGCTCGTCGCCCGCCGCACCGACCCTCAGGGAGCGCGGAAGCGGGCAGCGGCGCAGGCGCGTGGGCGCGCGCTCGCCCGCGCCTAGGACGTCGGCACGCGCACACAGGCGCGTCAGCCCGCGCGCGACCCGCACTGCGATGATCGAGCGATAGGCGCCGTCCTTGCCGATCGGGTTAACGGAGCGGAGAAGCTGCTGTGTCCGCCCGCGCCGAACACCGCCCACGAGCACGGCCACCCGCTCTCCGGCGCCGGTCGCAGTCACCTGGAGCCGTACCCGCCCGGCACTCAGGCGGGTGCCCTTCCACTTGACCGTGGCCTTCGGCTTCGCGATCGGCGCGGACCCTTCCGCCTCCCTCTGCGCCGGTAGCGAAAGCACCGCGCAGCCGGCGCCCGCCTCGTCGATCTGGTCCTTGAAGCTCTCGTCCCCGCCGCGCCGCGGGTACTCGGAGCAGGTGTCGCTGTCGCTCGTCCCGGCCCTGATGCCCACGTTCGTATAGCCCTTGGACGGTACGATCACGCTCAGCGGCATGTCTACCTTGCCGTCGGCGTCCGGCCCCACGTAAAACTGGGCGAGGGTCGTCACATCCCAATTGCGGCTCTCGACCGCGCTCGGCTTCAGGCCCTCAACCAGGACGACAAGCGTCCTGGTCGACCGCAGGTTGGCCGCTTTGACGCTGCCATTCACCAGCGACTCCTTGGCATCCACGGATACGTCCAGCTGGGGGCGCTCGCTGCGCCCGGCGTCGCTGATGCCCGCGGCGACCGCCCAGCCAATGCCTATGACCGTCAACCCGGTGCCGACCAGGATGGCGAACAGCTCCGAGCCCTCCGTCGTGATCGGAAGACCCGCGATCACCAGCATGGCCGACCCCAGCAGGACAATCAGCACCGCGGCGATCAGCGCCTCCGGCTCGTTGCGCTCGAGCCGGCCGATCACCCCGGTGGCCGCGAGCGCGCCGATCACCCCGAAGAGCGCCGTCACACCCCCCACGAGTGCGCTGACGTTGACGTTGACCTTGGACTTCACTGTCCTCTGATGAGCAAGGCGGCGCCGCCGATCACCACGGCCGTGACGATCACCAACACCACCAGCGCCAGCCCGGCATACGCCGCAAGCTCACCCACTCCGACCGGCCGACTCCCACGGGCCGCCTCGGCCTTCTCCGCTTCCGCGGGCGTGGCGCGGAGTAACCCCGCCCCCGTCTCAAGGCGCGCATGACGCATGGCGACATCGCGACCGAGCCACGCCGAGATCCGCTGCCGGATGCGCTCAGGGAACAGGTTGCGGATCTCGCGAACGCCCCCGAGAAAGGCGCCGAGGTCGGCGACCACCTTCCCGGAGCCGATCAGCGCCAGGACCTCGAGAGAGCCGCGCTCCCACTCCAGCTCGACGGTTACGTCGTCTGACGCGAGCAGCCTGCGAGCCTCATCGGTCAGCTCCGCCTCGAGACTGCTCCGCAGCTCCTCGGGGTCGCTGTCCCGCCCCTCGAAGAGCTCGGGGAAATTGCGTCGCGCGCGAACAACCGCGGTCTCCGGGAGCTCCTCCTGACGCTCCACGAGGCTGACGCGCAGCTTCGCCAGCTCGCCCTCGAGGACAAGGGGACAGGGCATCTGTCCACTGTCTCATGTCTCACGGATCGAACGCGGTGCAAACCACTCGTCTAAATCGAGTCGGCAAGCGGCGCCCCGCGACGACCTCCGCCAGCTCGCCGCCCGCGGAGATCCACGCTCACAGGTCGAGATCACCCGCGCCACCGAAGAATTGGTAGCTCATTGGTAGCTCGGCGCGAGGTGGCCGGAAGTAGCGCTGACGCAGAAACACGTCCTGTGCAGCGACTTCGTGAGGGTGAGCGACGGGACTCGAACCCGCGACCGCCTGGACCACAACCCCATGGCCGGGGTCGCGGTCGGTTCGCATCCCGCTACTTATGCGGTGTCAGGTGCTCTCGTTCGGCTCAGTTTCGCTCAGTTCTGTCCCCTCGAACTGTCCCCCGCGATGCGAAAGCCGCCTCCGCCCACTCTGCCTCGTACGCGCTCGGCGCATAGTCGGCGTAGAGCAACGTTGTGGCGAAGTCGCGGTGCCCCATCAGCTCCTGCAGCGTGCGCATCGGGACGCCCTGCGCGGCCATCGCCGTCCCGAAACAGTGGCGCAGCGAGTGGAACGTAATCCCGCCCTCACCGAGCCTGTGGCCGAGCTTCGCTCGCTTCATCGCCGCCTTGAACCGTTTGAGCAGCTTCGAACGATCCAGCGGCCGGCCCGTGGCCGGGTGGGCGAACACTAGGTCGTCGTCGCCATCCCAGGCGGTGGCTTTGGACAACCGATCGAGCTCGCCGGCGAGCCAGTCGATTAGCGGCACGGCCCGGTTCGAGCGTTTCGACTTGGGCTCGTACCTCTCGGTGTGTTCGAGTGCGAGGGTAGCCTCGGGATCATTACGGTCTACGGGCCCGCAGGCGGCCCACGTGGATTTACGACGAGCGGGCTGCACGTAATTGTGCGCTCGCTGAGCGGTAGCTTCGGCGGAGAGCCTTCTCAAAGACGTTCGGAAAGAAGGCTGGGATAGGGCCGTTTGTCACGTGCACCCAAGGGTCATTGACGGGTGACTTCATCACCGTCTCTGGCGCGCTGCTTCCGCCAGGGTCGTAATACACACGATCCGAAAGAGCGTCCCTCCGGGCGCTCTTCGGCGTGCTCTTCGCCCCGAGCTATACGGAAACAGGGCCCGTAAGACCCGGTGCTTGCGGGCTAGCTCATCGTCGACCTCTAGGGCGCAGAGTTCCGAGATGAACGAGTCTGTACATGACTTCGCGCAGACGGTGGCCCTCAGCAACGGCATGGCCCTTCGCGTCGTGGCGGACGCACCGGACTCCGTACGTGTGGAGGAGTGGCAGACCGACATAGCGCCGACGTACAGCGTGGTGCTCACCAACCGCGACATGTACAACCTCTGGAACGCGATGGTCGAGGCGCTTCGCCGCAC
>JBKPME010000194.1:0-22849 GCA_046731915.1 Actinomycetota bacterium | reverse complement strand
CACGAGCGGAGTCCTGTCCTGCCCGGACCGCAGCAACGGCGTCAGCAGCGCGAGGAACAGCGCCGGAAACGCCGCGTCCAGGCCGAGCGTCGAGGGGTCGGTGAGGCGGTCGCTCGCGAGCGCGCCCACGGCGCTGCTCGTGACCCAGCCTGCGTAGAGCAGGCCGCCGGCGCCGATGAGCACCCTCCTGTCGAAGCCGCCCTCCTCGCGACGCGAGAGCGCCCAGCTCTCGTCCACGAGGAGCTGCGCCTCGAGCAGCCGCCGCACGGGGCCGCCGCGGAACGCACCCGAGGCGGCCACCGCCATCGGCACGTAGCGGCCGTTCAGCAGGATCGCCGCGCCGATCGCCGCGGCCGCGGTGCCGCCCGCGCCGAGCACGGACACGACCGCGAACTGCGCCGAGCCGGCGAAAGTCGTCGCCGACATCACGACCGCGGCGAGCGCGTCCACTCCCGCCGCGCGGGCGAGCACGCCGAACGAGGCGCCAAAAGCCATAATCGCCGGAATCAGCGGCAGAATCGCCCGGATGCCGTCGCGATACGTCCCTTCGGTCATGAAGCGATTTAGGCTACTCGGCGCCTCCGGCCCGCCCGGTTCTGCTGTGACATCGCCACAGCCCAGCTGAGAGCGGCGTTCATGCCAGCACCTCCTGATACGCCTGCAGGCGCAACATCTCCACGATGTCCGCCGTCTGGTGGAAAGGGTCCGCGACGGCGCGGCCGTCCAGGAGCCCGACCGCGGCCCGGAGCTCGCCACCGGCGTAGGCGAGCAATGCCGGCCCGTGCGGGGGGCGACGGTCGTCGAGGGCGGCCAGCCTCCAGACCGAGGGGGTATCCGCTTCGGTCGAGTGGGTGATTGTGATTGGCTCGCTCATATCGATCTCCTGTTCGCTGCAACGCCCGCCGCGGGCCCTTCGTGAGATAACCGCCTAAATCCTTATGTCGGAATAGTAGCACCAGCTAAAATCGTTTGATAGTTATGGCCCCGGGAGAGTCGACAGCAGCCAAGACGGCGCCTCAGCCGCTCTATCTCGTGCAGCGCTTCGTCAACAGCGTCGATCTCGAAAGCGGCGAGGACGAGCTGTCGAGCCCAGAGGCGCTACGCGCCTGGCTCGCCGAGCGCGGCCTGATGGAGGCGGACGACGCGGTCAGCGCAGCGGATCTCGAGCGAGCCATCGACGTGCGCGAGGGTCTGCGCGCCGTGCTGCTTCAGAACAACGGGCTGCCGCTCGACGAGGAGCGAGTGGAGCGGCTCGACCGCGCGGCGAGCCGCGCGGCGGTCCGGGTGCGGTTCATCCCGGGCCGGGAACCGGCGCTCGTGACGGAGGCCAAGGGCGTCGACGGCGCGATAGCTCGGCTGATGGCGATCGTTGCCGCCGCAGTCGAGCATGGCCGCTGGGCGCGGCTCAAGGCGTGCCCGCGCGAGGAGTGCGAGTGGGTCTTCTTCGACAAGTCGAAGAACCGCTCAGGACGCTGGTGCTCGATGGACTCGTGCGGGAACATCGAGAAGGCCAAGGCCTTCCGCGAGCGCCACCGCGGGAGCCGCCACCAGCGGGGTCAGACTTCAATCTGACCCCGACACCGGCGCTAGGGGGTCAGACTTAAGTCTGACCCCCTGTACTTAAGTCTGACCCCCTGTACTTAAGTCTGACCCCCCTCCAAGGTGTGGACCTTGAACAGGTTCGTGCCGCCGGCGCTCCCCGCAGGCAGACCGGCCGTGATCCCGATCTTGTCGCCCGCCTGCGCGAACCCCTCGCGCTCGGCGATGTCCGCACACGCCTCGATCAGGCCTAGCGTGTCCATCGGCTCCTCGTTGAGCCGCGGGTGGACACCCCACAACAGCCGGCAGCGCCTGACGACCTCCTTGCGCGGAGACAGCGCCAGCACGGGCGCCTTCGGTCGGTAGGCGGAGATCAGCGCGGCGGTGGTGCCGGTGTTGGTCGGCGACACGATGCACTTGAGCCCGAGCTGGTAGACCGCGCCGACCGCCCCGAACGCGATCGCGTGGTACTGGTTGTTCGCCTGCGGGCCGCGCTCCGCGAGCCAGCGGCCGTAGGGCAGCTCCCGCTCGACGGTCTGCGCGATCGAGGCCATCATCTGGACCGCGAGCACCGGGTGCTTCCCCACAGCGGTCTCCTGGGACAGCATCACGGCATCGGTCCCGTCGAAGATGGCGTTCGCCACGTCGGCCACCTCGGCGCGCGTCGGACGCGTCGAGTGGACCATGGACTCGAGCATCTGAGTCGCGGTGATCGTCGGCTTCGCATGGCGCCCGGCCAGCGCCAAGAGCCGCTTCTGCACCAGCGGCACCTCCTCGATCGGCAGCTCGATGCCCAGGTCCCCGCGCGCGATCATGATCCCGTCGGCGGCCTCGATGATCTCCTCGCCGTTCGCCGCGGCCTGCGGCTTCTCGATCTTTGCGATCAAGGGCACCTCGACGTCGCGGGCCGCGAGGTGCTCGCGGACCGGGTCGAGGTCCTCGCGTCGGCGCACGAACGACAGCGCGAAGAAGTCCACCCCCAGCTCGAGCCCGACGTCGATCAGGCCGATGTCCTCCTCGCTCACGGCAGGCAGCGAGACGGTCACGTTCGGGAGGTTCAGGCCCTGGCGCGACGCGACGCTGCCCCCGACCTCGACCTTCGTCACGACGTCGCCGCCGTCCACGGAGCCCACCCGCAGCCGGACCGCGCCGTCGGCCAGATAGAGCACGTCGCCCGCGTCTACGAGCTCGGCGAACCCCTCCCATGCGACCGGCAGCCGGTCGGCGGTGCCCTCGACCGCCTCGCCCGTCAGCACCACCCGCGAGTCGCGCACGAGCTCCGCCACGCCACCCGCCACCGGTCCGATCCGGAGCTTCGGCCCCGGCAGGTCACCAAGGATGGCCACGTCGCGGCCGGCGCGCTCAGCGCCCTCCCGAATCGCCGCGGCGATCTCGGCGTGCTGCTCGGCGTCGCCGTGCGCGAAGTTGAGCCGAGCGACGTCCATGCCCGCCGCGACCATCTGCTCGAGGACGTCCGCGTCCTTCGACGCCGGGCCAATCGTCGCGACAATCTTCGTCGAGCGCATCGTTCAGGACGATACCCACGAAAAGGCCGCTCTTAGCGACCGGGAGACAAAACACGATGTTGACGCTCGACCGAGTAGAGGTTTTGATTGACGCCGGTCTCAGAGCAAACGAAACGGCGTGTCTGGCCCACCCGCTCGCGCCGTCTCGCCCCCCAATGCTCGGAGGCTCCGGGGTATCTGCACAGGCAGTTGACATCGCACGTTGTGCGGGGAGGTCTGATGGGCAAGCCGGCCACGATCGACGCTGGTCAAGAGCAGCATTTGCAGGCGCTGGAGTACGCGAATCGCGTACGCCTCGCCAGGGCTCGGATGAAGCGTCGAATCGCAGCGGGCGAGGTCTCGGCCGCTGAGGTGGTCCTCGGCTGCCCCTGGCAGGCTCACAGCATGTCGATCAGCGACTTGCTCATGAGCCAGAAGCGCTGGGGGAGGGCTCGTTGCAGGCGGCTGTTAGTCAGCCTCGGCGTGCCCGAGAACAAGCAGGTCGGGACGCTCACCGAGCGCCAGCGTCTGGCGCTCGCCGCTGTGCTCAGTACCAAGAACGCCCCGGCAGGTACTTCGGTCGCTGCGCAACCCGCTGAAGCGACCCGTGTGTCCCCGGCTCCCACGCGGACCACGCTGGCGACTCGCGAAGGCGCGCTGACGGCCGCCTGACCGGAGCAAATGGCTGGGGCGGCCGGGGAGAGGCCGGCCGCCCTACGCCGTTAGGCCAGCACCCGGCCGTGCCCGCCTATCCGGCTGCGATCTCGACGATGTGGCCGTCTGGGTCGCGCAGATAGATCGACTTGAAGTCGGAGCGATCCATCACGTCGGTCGTGGGAATCCCGCGCGAGACCAGGTAGTCACGCCAGGCCGCAAGCTCGGCCTCGCTCTCCACCGCGAGCGCGAAGTGGTGGGTTGAGCCGCGTCCGACCGTGCCTTCGTCCAGGTCCGGATACTCGAGGCAGGTGATCAGCGTGCCCGGCCTCCCGTCCTCGTCCCCGAAGATCAGGTGCCGCGCGGCCTCGTCGTCGTCGTTCACCGTCTGCTTCACGAGGCGCAGCCCGAGCACGTTCCTGTAGAAGGCCAGCGAGCGCTCGACATCGGCTACGAGCAGGGTGATGTGGTGGATGCCGGCGATCCGCATCCGGCGCTCGCTCATCGGAAGCCGAGACCCCCCGAGCGGCGCTTGAAGAGCTCGCGCATGGCGTAGAACGTACCGGCGAAGACGGCGACGCCGAGGGCCACGAGCACCCAGAGCTGCACCGGCCCAAGCCCAAGCGCCACAACCGTCACGGCCACGAAAGCGGCCACCCCTGCCAGCAGGCTGGAGTGGGAGCGGTAGCCCGCCAGGTGCTCTCGCAGGGCCAACTCGCCGCCGCCGAGTGACGCGATCACCAGTCCCGCGGCGAGCAGCTGCTCGCCGCCCGAGCCGCGCGCGGCGCCCCAGAGAATCAGGACGATGCCGAGCAGGATGACCAGCTCCGAGAGCGGGAACCTGCCCCACGGCGCAGGCGGGCGCTCGGACGTCGAGCGCCGGGGCTTCGGGGTCTCTGCACGCTCGCGGCGCGCGGCATCGCGCTCCGCGCGCGTCGACTCACCGCGCTTGCGGCTACGCCTGCCCATTCAGGTGGCTAAGGGGCAACCGGAGCTGATGACGACGCGCCACCAGCCCATGAGCATGCCGATGACGCTCCAGCGCGGGCGCACGTGCCAGTGTTTGCAGCCTGGCTCGCCGATGTCCTCGGCGGACACGCGCCGCCACTTGTGGCGCTTCGGCTCGAGCAGCATCTCCTCGATGAGGCGCCGGTTCTGCTCCTCGACCCAGGTGCGGTCGGAGAGCGCGCGCCGAGCGTCCGAGACGCGCGCCGCCAGCTCGTCGCGGAGCTCCTCGAGCTCGGCGAGCGAGAGCAGCCGCGGGCCGCCGCCGCGGCCGCCAACAACCGGCCGGGGCATCTCCTTCCGCGGCCAAGTGGCGCAGAACACCTGCGAAAGCTCGCTCTCGAGCCGGGCGATCTGGTCGAGCAGCGTGCGCCGCGCCGCACGTTCGTCGGGGATTGTCGCCGGGATCGCCGGAACGACGACGGGCCTGTCGAGAACGTCAGGCACGAGGGCTCAAGTGTAAAGCGTTTCCGCTGCGCACCACAGCGCTTCCTCGAGGCAGATGCGGGGCACGCCTTTCACCCCCAGGGCGCAGAGAACCATCCGCGCCGTGTCCGGCGTGACCCCGGCATCTTCGCCCACCTCCCCCATCACGAGCGCCACCGGACGCCGGCGATCGGCCACGACGAGCTGGCGCGCCGACAGCGACCGGACGCTTCCAAGCGTCTCGCCGGCGCGGGCCAGCCGGAGGCCCAGCTCGCCGCCGCAGCGGTCGGCGTCGAGTGCGATCAGCGGCACGCCGGTCTCGGCGATCGCGATCGTCAACGCGTCGTCCACGATGTTCTCGCTGGGCAGGCCGCCGTGCTTCAACCGCCGCAGCGCGACCGCCTCGACCGGGGTGCGGTCGTGGTCCGGATCGATGCCCACCTGCCGCGAGAAGACGCGGTAGGCCCACGGCACCGGGTCCTGGCGCATGTGCACCACCTTGCCGCCGGTGTAGCGGTCGGCCAGCAGCCGCAGGCGCTGCTTCACAGCGCGCGGCGAGCGGGCCGGGTGAACGTCCACGCGACTGTGAACGAGGCTCAGCTCGGGGAACTCCTCGGCCAACTCGGACTCGACCCAGCCGTCCACGAGGTCCAGCTCGACCTCGTTCATCCGAGCAGCCGCCTCGTCTTCTGGCGCAGCTCCGCCTCGGTGAGGTTGCCCACGTTGGTCGCGCGCACACGCCCGTCGCGGGCAAACACCGTGATCGGGCAGACGCCGACGCCGTACAGGTTCACCAGGGAGCCGTCCTCGTCCACGGCCACCGGCTGGCGCCAGCGGCGAGCGCGGGCCAGGTTCTTCGCCTCGTCCTTCGTGTCGCCGCTCAGCACCGTTACAAACTGCACGTTCGGGAAGTCGCCCGTGATCCTCTCAACCCGGTCCACCTGGGGCTCGCAGTCCGTGCCGCGGGTGACGACGAACGTCATCACGCGCGCGCCCTTCTCGCTCGGACACACCCTGACGATGCCGCTGCCCCTGACACCGCACGCCGGCACCTTGCCCGCGTTCTCGTTGCAGGGCTTCTTCTGGCAGACGTTCGCGTCGCCCTCCTTGTCGCCCGCCGCGGTCGGCGCGGCGAACGCCGGGAGGTGCTGGCCGGGCTCGGGCCCCCTGAGCCCCTTCCCCTGGTTCGGGAGCGTCTCGGCGAACAGCAGGATGCCGAGCCCCATCAGCATCACGATCCCCACGAGCCACGCGTACTTGTTCCCCGGGCGCGGCACCTCCGGGCGCACTGGCTCCGGATGCGTGCGGTCGCGCTCGGCGAGCCGCTCGCCGACCGAGAGGTCGTCGAAGCGGTCCTCGTCGCGGCCGTCCGTCACGGCGCGTCGGGCTGCGCGCGGCGGGGCCTCACCGCGGCCAGCAGGTCACGGACGCGGAAGGGCCCGTGCTCCTCGGCCCACAGGAGCGCGGCCGGCAGCACGATCATGACGCCGAGCAGCGAGACGGTCAGGTCGACCACGGTCACGATGCCGAAGTCGCGCAACATGCGGATGTCCGAGAACACGAGCGCCGCGAAGCCGGCGATTGCGGTGACTCCCGAGGCCAGGACGGCGGCGCCGGTCGACGCGTACGCCAGCTCGATGGCGCGGCCGGGCCCGGCGCCGGCGTTGCGCTCCTGGCGGTAGCGCGACGACAGCAGCACGCTGAACTCCGTCGAGATCGCGATTACGAGCGCGCTGAGCGTCACCGACATTGGGTTGAGGTCCACCTCGAACGGGCCCGGCAGGAGGCCGAGCACGAACAGCACGAGCCCCGACCAGCCGGTCGCGAGCGCGATCGGGATCAGCGGCACAGCCGCCTCGCGCAGCGAGCGGCGGGCGGCGAGCAGCACGAGGAAGACGCCGGCGAGCGCCGCCAGCAGCGTTAGCCCGCGCCGCCAGGGCGAAGACAGCGCACCATTGGCCTCGGCTGCGAGCACGGGCAGGCCGACCACGGACGCCTCGACGCCGTCGGGCGGCCTCAGGCGCGACTTGATGTCGTCCACTACGTCCTTCTGCTGGTCGAGCGGCATTAGCCGGATGCCGAAGGCGAGGTTGGCGGTCTTCCGGTCGGCGGTCACCACTCCCTGCGAGAAGTACGCCGGCACGGCGTCGAGCAGCTGACGCACCTGCCCCTGGCCGCTGCCCGATGCGCTGAACAGGTCGGGGAGCGACAGGGCCGGGCACAGCTCGGGCGCGTTCCGGGTCTGCGTGCAGCGCTTGCCCGGCCGGAAGCCATGCGCCCTCAGCACCTGGTCCTGGAAGCGGGTCATCCAGGCGATCACCTTGGGATCGGTGATGTCGTCGGCGCGGATCGTCACGTCGATCTCGCCGGAGACGCCGGTCTCCTCCTGAAGCGTGTTCACGTCCTTCAGGGCCTGCAGGTTTTGCGGCACGAGGTCGCGCACGTCGGAGACCACCTCGTTCTGCGTGTCGAGGGCGAGGCCCACCACCGCCACCGCGAGGCCGATCGCGAGCACGCGGCGCGGCCGCGACAGCGAAAACCCGAGCGTTCGCCACGACCGGTCCGCGAGCCACTCCCCGGTCGCCTGCACGCGCGGGTGCGCGCGGAGCGCCGCCACGCGGCCGCCCTCGGCGGGTGGCCGCTGGAAACGCGCAAGCGCGGCGAAGCCCGCGCACAGGGCACAGGCGAGAGCGAGGATGATCCCCACCACCAGGAGCAGGCCGAAGCCGCGCACCATCGGCACAGGCGAGAGCAGCAGCACCAAGAAGCCGGTCGCCGTGGCGAGGCCCGCCGTCAGGATCGTGGGACCACCGGCCACGGCCGCCGCGGCAGCCGGCTCGGGCTCGCCCCGCGCGGCAGCCTCGTTGTACCGCGCCTGGAACTGGATCGCGTAGTCCACCCCGAGGCCGATCAGGACAGGGAGCGCGGCGATCGAGGCCATCGTGAGGTCGCCGCCGGCAAGGGACAGCGCGCCGAAAGTCATCGCGGCGGCCGCGAGCGCCAGCGCCAGTGGCAGGAGCCGAAGGCTCGCCCTGAAGACGAGTGCGAGCGTCGCGGCCATCAGGAGCAGTGCCGCGCCGAGCAGAACGAAGATCGCGTCCTTCACCGAGTCGGCCAGTCCCGCCGCCACCACCGGCACGCCGGTGACGACGTACTTCGCACCCTCTCGCGGTCGGAACACCTTCTCGGTGGTCGCTGTCCGGATCAGCTCGATCGCTCGGTTCCGCTCGGAGTCGGTGAGGTCGGGCCGCAGCCGGATCTGGATCAGCGCTGCGTTCTTCGACGGGAACAGGTAGGCGAAGCGCGACTTCGGTACGCCGGGCTCGCCGGCAGTCCGGTCGAACACGAGCGCCGACACGAAGCTCGGATCGTTGATCCGCGGGATCCCGGTGATGCCGTAGCGGAGGGCGAGCCGCAGCGTGTCGGAGATGAACTTGGCGTTGGCAGCGTTCGCGGCCGCGTGTGCCAGCCGCTCCTGCTCCGCCGGCGGGTCGCCGCGCCGTTTCGACAGCCGTCGCGCCGCCTCGGCCGCCCGCTGTCCCTGGAGCTGCGCCTGTTGCTGCTGCTTCGCGAACTCGTTGCCGATCTGGCTCACGGCGGTGTTGATGAAGGTGCCGGGCCCATAGACGACCCGCGCCGGGTCGAGCTGCGCGATCTCGCGGCAGACGGGCGGGAGGGTGCCCAGCCCGCGCTTGTTGTCGGGCACGTTGCCGCTGAGGCAGCCCTCGAGCCTGATCAAGCGCCCGAGATCGGCGGTGAGAACCGTGCGCGACAGGTCGCCGCGCACCAGCACGAGAATCGCCTCGTCGCCGAAGTCCTTCTTGAAGCGCTCGGTGTCCTTGAACGTGCCGGAGCCCTGGTCCACGAGCGTCTCCGTAGCCGCGCTCGGCTCGAGCCGAAGCGCCAGCACCGCGCCGCCCAGCGCGAGCACGGCCGTGACAGCCAACACCGGCAGCGGCCGTCGCGTAGCCCCCAAGGCGAGGCGCCGAAGCGCGCGCTCGATCACGAGGTCAGCTTAGGAGAGAGGGCGTCCGCGGAACGCCGTTGCGCTCGAACTACGGGCATTGAAGGGGGTGCTTGCAGGGTTAGCCGCGTATTCGCGGTCAAGGCGGCGAGCACCCTGAGTCGCCCGGACTCAACCCCTCGATGCCCGTCGTTCGCCCAGACCCGAGCACGGCGCTGGGTTCAGGGTGGCCAATCCTCACGGCAGCGGCTGCAGCCGCGGGAACAGCCCCGACTGGCCGACAACGCGTCCCAGTGGCGCCTGCGGGTCGCACGGAGGCGCCTTGCCGCGGTTCTGGCTGCCGCCGAAGATGAACTGGTCGATCTGGGCGACGACGTCCGCCGGGAGGAACTCGTTCGGCTCGGGCGTCGGCGGCACCGCGCGGTTCGTGCACAGGTACTGGCCGAAGACCTCGAGGTGGCCAAGCGTGCGGAGCTTGTCGTAACCGCCCGGTTCGGTGTATGGGTTCGAGCGGTTCGTGCTGAGCCGGAAGGGCCAGCCCGTCATCATCTCCGGGTTCACGGGGCTCGACGCGCGCAGGTAGTGGATGAACTTCGACGGGTCGTTGAAGCTCCCCTCGGTGGCCTGCGTGGCTGCCGCGTCATTCGCGAAGAAGGAGACGATCTCGCGCCTGTAGAGGCCCAGGTAGTCGATGATCGGCGTCAGGTTCCGCAGCCAAGGGTCGAGCCGCGCGAGCAGCGGCCGCGTGTTGTCGAGCACCTGGCCGGTCGCCGGCAGCCCCTTCTTCGACACCTTCACGAGCGGGTCGAGGTTGACGAACAGGTCCTTGAGGTCAGGCGCGAGCTTGTCGAGGCTGACCAGGGTGGGTGAGATTTCGCGCGCCGCCGGGCGCAGCTGGTCGATCAGCGGGTTGGTGTTGTCCGCGAAACGCGTCAGGCGCTCGGTTGTGGCCCGGCCCTCGCGCAGGAAGGTGGGGAGCACCCGGAACGTGTCCGCGAACTGCTCGTCGCGACTCGCGATCGCCTCCCAGGTCCGGTTCGAGTTGCGGATCAAGCCGCGGAGCTGACCCTTGCGCTCGGTGAGCGCGTCGAAGACGTAGCCGGTGTCGCGCACGAACCGCTGCGTGGCGTCCGACTGCTGTCTCAACACCTTCAGCACCGTGTCGGTGTCCTCCGCGAACGGCGTGAGCAGGGCGAGGGCGTCGTTCAGCGGCTCGGCGTTGTTCTGGGCCGCGACTCCGGCCTGGTCGAACCACTGCGAGAAGCGGGCGCGCGTCTCGGGATCGAGGCTGCGCAGGATCTCGTCGAGCTCGACGGTGTCCGCGACCTGGCCTTGCGGCAGGGTCCCGCCGTCATGCAGGATCCCGGACGAGCGCGTGCCCGGCGACATCTCCACGTAGGTCTCGCCCAGCAGCGACTTCTGGCGCAGGATCGCGCGCGAGTCCTTCGGGATCGGCGCGTAGCGAGAGTCGATCTCGAGCACCGTGTCCGTGAGCCCGGTCTGCTCGTTCGGCTCGAGCGTCTTGACGCTGCCCACGCGCACACCCGAGATGCGCACATCCGCCTCCTTGGCAAGCTGCGTGGCCGAGGGGAAGGCCACCGTGATCCTGTAGCCCTCGGGCTGGAGCGGCACCGAGCCGCCGAAGTTGAGCCACAGGAAGACGAGGATCCCGAAGCACGACAGCGTGAACGCCACCATGGCGAAGATGCGTCCGAAGCTGGGTGTCTGCTTGATCACGGGATGCGGTCGTCCGGTGGGATGTTGTTGGGACAGGCCTCGCGCTCCGGAGGCAGGCGCAGCAAGGTCGTGAGCAGGCCGAGCTGCGGGTTACCGAGGATCACCTGCTCGAGCACGTCGTAGCCGTTGCAGTTCACGAGCACCAGTCCGCGCCGGATCGGCCCGTGCGCGTCCTGGAGGTTGAAGAGCGTCGCGCCCGCGTGTGCTCCCCAGGCCGCCCAGAAGTTGAACGACTTCCGGCTCCCGGGCGGGTCGTACGCGAGCTCGTTGAAGAAGCGGTTCAGCACGCCGAAGCTGCGCGCCAAGCGCGGGCTCACCACGGCGAGGTCCTTCGTGGCCGCGCGCAGGTCGCGCACCGTAGGCTGGACGTCACGCGCGAACGGGCGGATCTGGTCGCGGATGATCGGCGTGGTCTCCCGGAAGAAGGGCTGGGTCTTGCGCAGCGCCGGCGCCAGCTCGCGCGCGAACGGCCGCAGCCGCTCGAGTGCCGGCCCCAGCTGCGCGGCGAGCGCGCTCGTCTTCGTGAGCGTCTGCTCCGTCTGGTCGAGGGTGCCGGGGAAGAGCCTGATCGCCTCGCGGAGCGCGTCCTGCTGCGATGCCAGCGCCTGGAAGTTCGCGTTGGCGGAGTCCACGAGCGAGGCGAGCTGCTTGTCGCGATGCCCGAGCGCGGTCGAGAGCTCCTGGAAGTTGTGGATCACGCGCCGCAGGTTCTGGCGCCGGCCGACCAGCAGCCGCGTGATGCGCTCGCCGTCGCGGGCGGTCGGCTCGAAGCGCTTGAAGGTCTCACGCAGGTCCTGCGCGGCGGTCTGGGTGTAGCGCGTGTCGGCGCCGGTTGCCTTGTCGTCGAACGCCGTGCCGCCCGCGTTCAGCAGGATCTGCAGGTAGGCCCGCGTGTCAGTGTCGAGCTCGGCCAGGAACTCGTCCGTGTTCACGTCGGGCAGCGTGTTCGCCACGCTCACGCGACCGCCCTCGGGGAGCTCGCCGGCGCTCTTCGTCCCAGGATCGAGCGCCAGGTACATGTCCTTCAGTCCCGTCTTCGGCCGCAGCAGCACCGAGGCGTCCCTGTAGATCGGGCGGTACTCGTCCTTGATCTGCATCTCGACGACGGCCTTGCCGTCCTCGAGCGTGACCGAGCCGACCTCGCCGATCTTCACGCCGGCGACGTTCACCGTCTGCCCCTGGCCGGGGACGACCGCCTGCCCGCTCGGCAGCTCGGCGTTCACCGTGTAGAAGTCGGTGCCGAGCACGGGCACCCAGGCCGGCAGGTAGAAGCGCTGGTTCGAGAGGATGTAACCGGCGATTCCGAGCGAGGTGACGAACAGGACCAGAATCGCCACGAAGACCGGTGCCTGCTTCTTGATCTGGCGCTTCACGGGCCGCCCCCGATCTGCGCGTCACCGAGGTCGGGGACCGGATTCGTGTGGCACTTGACGTCCGGCTTGTAGGGCGGCTTCGGGCCCTTCGCCGGACGCGTGCCGAGCGGCTGCTCGCTCGCATTCGAGTGCAGCGGTCCGCCGGGGCCGACGGGCGGCGTCTGGACGGGGAACTGGCCGCCGCCAGCCTGGATCCGCACGTAGCTTCCGTTCCCGTCGAAGTTCTGCGACTCGCCGGCCAGCGAGACCATCGTCTGGAAGAACTCCTCGTAGTTCCGCAGGCCGGTGGACAGCGCGCCGTCGTCGATCCGCTGCTCCAGCGTCGGGAGGATCACCTCGAGCTGGCAGCGGTTGAAGTCGTCCAGCACCGGCAGCAGGTCGAGCTGGCCGTCCGTGAACTCCGCGAAGCCGGCGACGGCGGGCCGGAGGTCCCTGACCAGGCCTCCGAGCTCCGCGTCGGAGAGGAGCGGGCGCACCTGGCGGATCCACGGGAATCCGGCCTCGATCGTGGCCGCTGTCTCCTCGACGCCCGGGATCATCTCGAGCGCCCAGGCGCGCGTCGACGGGAACGCGGCGTTCAGGTTGTCGAGCGCCGGCCGCGCGGCCTCGAGCACGCGCGGCAGCTCGCGGATCGTCGCCCGCAGGTTCGTCTCCTGCGCTGCGAGCGCGCCCATCGTCGTGTTGAAGTTGGTGATGAGGTCCTTGAGCGAGCCCTCGCGCGACGCGAGCGCCGCGAAGATCTTCTGCTGGCCGCCGATCAGCTTCGACAGATCGTGCAGCTGGGTGCCGAGCGTTGCGTCGTTGACGATGGCGCCGCCGCGCAGCGACTGGGCGGCGTACTTGTACGTATCGTTGAGAGACTTGCCGGCGGTCTCGCCCTTCGTGTCCGGATCCTGATCGGCGTCCTCGCCCGGCTGCGGCTTGCCGTTGATCGCGTCGCCGTAGCCGACCAAGAGCTTCCGGAGGTCCTCGCGCGTGTTCGTGTTCAGGATCCCGAGCACCTGGTCCAGCTGCACGGGCGCGGACGTCTGCGAGACGGGGATCGTGTCGCCGTCCTCGACGTCGCCCGCCTGGGGCGTGCCCGGCTTCACGTCGAAGAAGAGGTTGCCCTCGAAGAACAGGCGCGGGCGCACCTTGATCTGGGCGTCCTTGTGGATCGGCAGCGCGTCGTCCTTCAGCTTCATCGTCACCACGACGGCGGGCGAGTCGCCGCCCACGGGCTCGATCTTCGAGACCTTGCCGACCTCGACCCCGGCGATCCGCACGGACTGGTTCTTGAGTATGGGCGGCGCGTTCTCGAAGACGGCCTTGAGCTGGAACGGGCGCGTGAAGGGGATGTCCTTGGAGGCGCCCAGGAAGACGGCGATCACGAGCACTATCAGCGCGATCAGGCCGACCTGGTAAGCGGTGAAGCGGGGCTGGTGCGAGCGCCTCATCGCTGCCCGTCCGTCTTCAGGCCCTGGTTGCCAGGCGTGTTGCCGATGACCGTCCGGCCGGCCGCGTAGCGCTCGTTGCCGGCCTCGCACTCCTGCGTCTGCCCGGGCGCGGCGCTGTTCGGGTAGGGGTTCACGTGCAGGTGGTTGTGGCGGCCGGGCCCGTTGGCGGGCGCGTCGGAGGGACCGCCCTCGTTGTTCGGGCCCAGCTCGAACGTGATCGGGTCGGTCGGCGCCGACACCGTCGCGAAGCGCTGGTAGTTGCCGTTTGCGTCGCCCTCGGAGAGCAGGCTCGCGATGTTGCGCAGGAAGATCGACGCGTAGTTGCAGGTCGTCTGCGTCGGAGTGAGGAAGTGCAGCGTCGGGCGCAGCGAACTCGACAGGCGCGTGAGCGAGTTCACGCCGGCCCGCACCAGCGGGTCGTCACCGAAGTCCGCGAGCTTCTCGAAGACGTCGGCCAGGTCCTCGTTCATCGGGATCGTCTTCGGCAGCACCTCGGTGCCTGCCTCGAATGCGTCGGCGAGGATCGGCGCCGCGTGCGGCAGCACGGCCACGCCGGGCCGAAGCTCACGGAAGAGGGCCGTGTTGTTGCGGATGAAGGGCCGCTGCTGTGGGAACTGCTCGATCGCGACCCGCTCGCTCGGCGGGCTCTCCGAGATCGTCTCCTGGAGGAAGGGCCGTGCGACCGACGCCCACGCAGTGAAGGCCGTGTCCAGGTTCACGAAGAGCGACGCCTGCTCTTCGGCGACCGGCGCAAGCTCCTCGGCAGTCCGCGCGAGTGAGGCGAAGAACCGGTTGAGGCGTGTGTCCGGGTCGCTGAGGTTCTGCGCGACGGGCTCGAGGTCGCTCAACAGCGGCACGAATGCTTCGATCGCGGTGTTCAGGTCCTGGCCGCGCCCCGCGAAGCCGCCGCCGAAGCCGTTGAGCGTGTTGCGCGAGCCGACACGCGTCTTCGCGTCGAACATGCTGAACACGTCGTCGAGCTCGACGACCGCTGGGCGGGCCTGGCGCAGCGGGATGGTCGACCCCGCGGCGAGGCCGGCCTGACCCTGCCCCGGGGTCACCTCCACGTACTTGAGGCCGAGCGAGGAGCGCGGCCGGACGAGCAGGGTCGAGTCCGCCGGCAGCGGCTCGATCTGCTTGTCGAGCTTCATGGTGATCTGCGCGTACGCCGAGCCGTCCGGGCGCTTCTTCGGCTCGATCTTCGAGATGAAGCCCACGCGCGCGCCGCCGATCCGCACCTCGAAGCCCTTCACGAGCTGGGCGGCGTTGGGAAGGTTCGCCTTCAGGTCGTAGGTCGGCACGAACGGCAGGCCCGAGTTCGCGTTGTAGGAGAGGAAGACGGCGACGATCGTCACGAGCACTGTCACGGCGCCCACCAGCACCGGGCTGGCCGTGAGCGCTGCCTGTCCGCGGCGCGGCCTCACCGGCTCTCGCTCCCGAGCAGGTAGTCGAGCCCGGCCTCGGCGCCGTCGAGCGCCGGCGACTGCCGCCGGCGGGCGCGCTCGCGCAGCGTCTCCAGGTTCTGCTCACGCCGCCGGCGGATGGACGGGTCGCCGCCCTCGCCGAGGAGATCCTGTAGCAGACTGCCGGTCGGCGGCACGCTGCCCTTGCCGGTCTGGCGGCTCGCATCCGCGTTTGCGGGGGCGAGCGGATCGGCCGACGCCGACGCGCTCTCTGCGGGGTCGAAGAAGGTCGAGCGGCAGGTGCTGCTCTGCTC
This sequence comes from Actinomycetota bacterium, assembly GCA_046731915.1. GTDB lineage: Bacteria > Actinomycetota > Thermoleophilia > Solirubrobacterales > Thermoleophilaceae > JACVRW01. Next base: position 7,493 of record JBKPME010000194.1, on the reverse strand, counting down.
CAGCGCGTAGGTCGTGCAGACGTTGGTCACGAGGCCCGCGCGCAGGTAGTGGCCGAGCCCGTCGAAGCCGTTCGTGACGAGCGCCAGGTAGTAGAGAAGGTCGTTCAGGCGCTCGACCGCGCCGGTCTCGTTGAGACTCTTGGTGAGCTCGTCGAGATTCACCGAGACCGGCGCCGCCTCGCGGCCCAACTCGCCCAGATCGCGGATCAGCGGCCGCGCCTCGATCAGCGCGGGGCGGCCGCGCTCGAGCGCGTCGCCGAGGCTCGGGAAGGACTCGCGCGAGGCGTCGGACAGCGTGCCCTGCGCCTTGATCAGGCGGCCCATCGCCGGCGCCGCCGCATTCAGGTCGGTGAGCAGCGGCGTGCCCTGGTCGGTGAAGTCCTCGAGGTCGGCCATCAGCGGCCTGAGCTCGCGCAGGAAGCCGGGCAGCAGGCGGATGCTCTCGGCGAGGTCGTCGCTCCGCTCCGCCGACGCCTGGCTGGTGGCGTTGGCCTGGACGATGAAGTCCGCGAAGTGCTCCTTCTCGCGCGCCAGCGGCCCCAGGACCGTGTCCGAGTCGCGCGCCAGCCTCGCCAGCGTCCGGTTCTGGTCGGCGAGGATCTTCAGCACCTGGTCGGTCTCGCGCAGGGCCGGGTTCGCGCGGTGGATGACCTCGTTCAGATCGCCGCCGCGCCCCGCCAATCCCGTGCCGAACTCGTTCAGGAGGATCGCGAAGCGCTGCCGGTACGGCAGCCGCTGGATGTCGCCGATCAGGTCGAGGTCGACCGGCGAGCTCGTGTTCTGGACGGATAGCAGCCGCTCGCCCTCGCCGTCCCCGTTCTCGATCTTCGCGAGCTGCTCTGCATTCGTCGATCCTGGCTGGCAGTCCACGAACTTCTCGCCGATCAGCCCCTGCGAGCCGACCTTGCAGCTGGCGTCCGTCTTCCAGGGAACGAAGTTCGAGTCGTCGATCCGGAGCGTGACGGCGGCCTTCTTGTCGTCAGTCACGTCCATGTCGGAGATCACGCCGACCGCGACGCCGGCGACCTTCACGTCCTCGCCGGCGACCAGCGTCGACGCGTTGTCGAAGATCGCGCGGACGTAGTAGTGCTCCTTCGTGTCGTCGTCCGTGCTCTCGCGCACGATGCCGATGACGATCCACGGCAGGATCGCCACGATCAGGCCCAGGTAGACGAAGCGCCTCATCAGCCCGGCGGGTCCTCGGACGGGGGCCCGCTCGTCGGGTCGCAACCGCGGAAGGGCCACGGCGACGAGCCGTCGGGCGCCGGCTGGGTGGCGCTTCCGGGACAGGTGGGACGGCTGCCGCTCGCGAAGCCGTTCAGGTGCTCCGCCGGCGGCACGCCCACGAGTCTGTAGTTCGGCCGGTCGAAGCTGGTCGGGCTGAGCACCGGCATGACTCGCGCGTAGTGGCCGTTGGCGTCGTAGTACGCCGCCGACTGCCCGAACTTCGTGATCCAGCCGACCAGGTCGGGGGTGTAGCCGCGTGCGTACTCGATGACGGGATCCGAGCGGTCGAGCGCCCGGATCGCGCGCGGAAAGACCGACGCGGTGAGCTCCGCCAGCCGCGGCTGCTTCGCCGTGAGCTCGATCAAATCGTTATTCGGCCCCGGCGTGCGGATCAGCTCGTTCAGGTCGGCGATCGTCGGCTCAGCCTCCTGTACGACCGGCCGCAGCTCGCGGAAGAAGGGCGCGAGCTCCTTCGTGTTCGGCTTCGAGACGTTGACGAGCTTGTCGAGGTCGTCGAGCGTGCCCCGGAGGTTCACGAAGGTCGTATTGGCCTTGCGAAGCGTGTCCGGCAGCAGCTCCAGCGCCCGCTGGAGCGACACGCTCTCGTCGCCGATGGCGCGCATCGCCGTGTTCGTGTTGCTCACGAGGTTGGTCAGATCGCCGCGTCGCGCGGCGATCGCGGAAACGGTGTCCGCCCCGTCTCTCAGGAACTGCGTGAAGACCTGCTGGTCGAGCGCTAGTTCCTTGGTCAGACGCGAGGTGCTTCCGAGGAAGGGCGCGAAGTACTTGATGCTCTCGGCCGCCTCCGCGCCCTTCGTGTCGTACTGCTGGCCCGTGCCGCGAATGAAATTGCGGAGCCCGCCGCGGGTCTTCTCGTCGAGGGTGTTGAAGAGGACGTCGATGTCCACCGGCGAGGTCGTCGAGTCGACTCCGATGCGTCCGCCGTCTTCGATCTCGTCCGAGCTGTTCGGGCCGGGCTTCAGCGAGATGTAGCGGCTCGTGATGCCCGACAGCGAGGCCGCGCGAATGGTCGCCGTCGTGCCCTGGTGAAGCGGTGCGACCTCGTCCTCGACGTCCATCGTGACGACCGCATTGGCCGAGTCGTCGAGCTCGATGTCGGAGATGCTCCCGACGGGCTGGCCGCCGACTCGCACCTCGTTGCCCTTCACGAGCTGGCCGGCGTTGTCGAAGACGGCCTTGACGCGGTAGGAGCCGCGGTCGCCGAACATCGCGAGGGCGAGGAGCGCGACGGCAGCGATCAGCGCCGCAGTCGCCAGGATGCGCGCCACGGTCGAGCCCCGCTCACTTTGGAGTGGCTCGCGAGTCCGTCCCTCTCTTTTCCTTGAATCCAAGCGCGGTCGACTGACCGGCGCCTCCCGAAGCGCGATTGGGCGCGCCTACCTGCCTACTCCATGCCGAGGGGTCCCTGTGCCTCCCCGGACAAGAACTGCCTGACGAACTGGTTGTCGGAGTTGAAGAGCTCGCTCGCCGGCCCGGACTCGACGATCCTCCCCTTCCACAGGATCGCGATGTAGTCGGCCACGCGCCGCGCGGACATGATGTCGTGCGTGATCACGCAGTACGCCCCGCCGTTCTCGTCGTGGACCTCCATGATCAGCTCGCACAGGAGCGCGGTGCGAACCGGGTCCAGGCCGGAGTCGGGCTCGTCGAAGAGCACGATGTCGGGGTCAAGCACGAGCGCGCGCGCGAAGCCGGCGCGCTTGCGCATCCCACCCGAGAGCTCGTTCGGCATCTTCTCGGCGGCGGCCGCCAGGCCGACCTCGCCGAGGCGCCGGCTCACGATCTCGCGGATCTCGTCCTCGCCCTTGTCGGTGTGCTGGCGGAGCGGGAACGCGGTGTTGTCGTAGACGTTCATCGAGCCGAAGAGCGCGCCGTCCTGGAACAGGACGCCGAACTTCTTGCGCATCTCGAAGAGCTCCTCGTCGGCCATGTCCGGGACCGACTCCCCGTGCACGAGCACGTCGCCCTCGTCGGGGTAGAGGAGGCCCACCATGTGCTTGATGCACACCGACTTGCCCGTGCCCGAGGGGCCGAGGATCATCGAGATCTGGTTGTCCGGGAGGCCGAGGTTGAGCCCGTTCAACACGCGGTTGCGGCCGAAGGCCTTGACGACGTCGATGAACTCGACGGCGTCATCGGAGCCATGCTCGCGCTTCTTGCCCGTGTGCCACTGGTACTCCTCCGCCTCGGCCGCGGAGCCCCGCTCGTGCGTCATCTCGCCCGTGGACGCCGGGCGCTCCTGCTGCTCCTGCGCTCCGCGGTTCTCCTCCCAGTCCTGCGCGTCAAGCGGCCGCGTGTCGGCCTCGGGGTCGCCGTCGTACCGGCCCTGCCCGTCCTCGTCGTGCTGGCCGTCCTCGAACTGGCGCTCCCGGGCCTGCTCTTCTTCCTTGCGCTCCTCCGTCACGTCTCCCTCACCCGCCTATCGGGGCTCTCGGATTCGAGCCCCAGAAAATCTGCGTCCCCACCATTCCGACCAGGTGGACCATGACCGTGTTCAGCACCATCGACTTAGCCGTCGCGGTGCCGACTCCCACCGGACCGCCGCTCGCGTTATAGCCGTAATAACAGCCCACGAGCACGATTACCGTGGCCATGGCCATGCCCTTAATCAAGCTGTAAAACAGGTCGGGCGGGTTCTGGAACATCCAGAAGATCAGGAAGAAGCCTCCCGAGGAAACTTCTCCGATCTGCTGTACCACGGCTAAGTAGCTGGCGAAAAAGCCCGCTCCCACCGCCGCGATGTACATGAACGGCAGTACCATCCAGGCCGCCAGCAGGCGCGTGGCGCAGAGGAAGACGAGCGAGTTGATGCCCATGACCTCGAGCGCGTCGATCTCGTCCGAGATCCGCATGGCGCCGATTTCCGCGACCAGGCCGGTGCCGACCTTCGCGGACATCATGTAGCCGAAGGCGTAGGGCATGATCTCGCGCAGGTCGCACCATGCGCTGAAGGTGCCGGCGTACGCGGGCGCTCCAACCGAGCGGTTGAAGTAGGCGCCCTCGATCCCGCACTGGAGCCCGAGGATGAAGGCGAGGCCCCAGATCACGAGCGCTGAGCCAAGGATCAGGATGCCGGCCTGCCGCAACGCCTCGCCGAAGAAGCGGAAGACTTTCCCGTTGAAGACCGCGCCCGCAACGCGCGCGCAGAACTTGGCGATGTCGCCGAACGAGGAGATCCACTCCTTGGGGACGCTCAGCCAGGTCTCGCCCATTACTTGATCACTGAGATCTCGGGGTGGGTGGCCAAGAGCGTCTGCGTGAAGACGTAGTTGAAGGCGAAGATGCCGAGGAACTCGATCACCACGCCTTGGTTGACGGCCCTCCCAACGCCTTCGGCACCTCCCGAGGCCGTCATCCCCTTGTAACAGGAGACGATCGCGATGATCGCTCCGAAGAGCGTGGTCTTCACCACGGATCCCCAGAGGTCGGTCGTACTGGCGTTGTTGAGCAGCGTCGCGAAGAACGGTCCCAGCGGCGCGTCGAACGTCAGCGTCGCCAGCACGCCGCCGAAGATGCCGAAGATCAGCGCGTAGATGTTGAAGAGGCCGGTAACCACCATCAGCGCCAGGAAGCGGGGCACGACGAGGTTCTTGATCGGGTCGACGCCGAGCACCTGGAGCGCGTCCAGCTCCTCGCGGATCTTGCGGGCGCCGAGGTCCGCCGTGATGGCGGTGCCGCCCACGCCCGCGAGGATGATCGCGGTGACGAAGGGGGCGAACTCACGAATCGACGCGAGCACGAAGAAGCCGCCCAGCCGGTCGATGGCGCCGAACAGAACGAGGAAGTTGCCGGCCTGCAGCCCGGGCGCGCCGTAGCCGAACGCGATCGTCGAAATGGTGAGCGGCAGCCAGCAGAGCCGCAGCATGAACAGGAACTGCTGCACGAACTCGGTGCCGTACGGATACGGCGGCCGAATCGCTGAGACCAGCGTCTTGCCGGTCAGGATCATCATGTCGCCGACCTGCTCCAGCAGGTTCTTGGTCGGCAAGAAGACCCGATCAGCTGCGCTTCGGACCACTACTCAAACTCCCTCCAGGGGGGACTACCCACTCCCCCCGAAACACGTACGCGGGCACAGCCTATGGCATGGGAATGCGCGCTGCCAGAGGGAACCGTCGGAGCCGAACGTTGGCGCGAACCCGCGCGTGTGCGGCCGTTTCGGTGGTATGTTCGGCCCGCTTTGAGGGCTCCAGGCCTGGGAGTACAGAGCGCCGTACGCGGCACCGCCGCGTGCTTGCTCACGGCATGCGTTCTCGCGGTCGCAGGATGCGGCGGCGGTGAGAGGCAGGACGAGAACGAGCCGGAGGGCAACTTCCCGGTCGAGGTCGTCCGCGCGAGCTTCCCCGATCACCAGAAGCTCGCGAAGAGCTCCAACCTGGTCGTGACGGTCCGAAACGCGGGCGACGACACGATCCCGAACGTCGCGGTGACCGTGAACGGGTTCGACAAGCGCAAGCGCGACCCGGACCTGGCCGACCCGTCGCGCCCGGTGTTCGCCGTGAACGGGGTGCAGGTCCAGATCGCCGGCTTCCCGGAGGCGAAGGACGCGGCCCCGCGCGGCTGCGACACGGCCTACGTGAACACGTGGGCGTGCGGGCCGCTGAAGCCCGGCCAGCAGCGCACCTTCAAGTGGACGGTCACGGCGGTCCAGGCGGGCGACTACAAGATCGACTGGCGCGTGGCGGCCGGGCTCGACGGCAAGGCCGAGGCCGTGGCCGCCGGCGGCGGGCCGGCGCCGCGCGGCGAGTTCTCCGGGACGATCTCGGACGAGGCGCCGGATGTGCGTGTGGCGGACGATGGCCACACGATCGTCAGCGGGACTCGCTGACATCGCGGCGCTCGTAGCCGGGGCAGCGCTCCACGGGTATCCGCGGGTACTTCGGGAAGCGGTCGTCGGTCTTGTGGCGGAGGCACATCGAGAAGACGCTCCCGCGGCCGCTTTTCACCACTTTCTGGTGTTTGCAGCTGTCGCAGAGGCCTGCCCTCACGCAGGTAAGGCTTCCACTTACGAAGGTAAGGGGTCGAGGGGCGAAAGTCGCTCCAGATGCCCGATGTAAAGGCACCGCCTCAGGCCGACACTTCATGAGTGCAACGGATCGAAGAGGAGCACCCATGGACCCCCGCCTCAACGCCATCTACATTCACGCTCGCCTCGACAAGATCGGACGCGAGCCGCTCCGAGTGGCAGGATTCTCAGTCGATGGCCACTCGTATGACGAGCGCTCGATTCGTCGGGCGAACCGGAGAGCTCGCGGAGCTTCAGGCCGCGCTGCGAGAGGCCGCCGACGCCCAACCTTCGCTCGCTTTAGTTGGCGGTGAGTCGGGCGTCGGCAAGTCGCGCCTCGCTGAGGAGCTGACTCGGCACGCGCGCGCATCGGGGGCGCGCGTCCTGTCCGGCGACTGTGTCGAGCTGGGCGAGGACGAGCTCCCCTACGCCCCACTCCTCACCGCACTCCGGCCGCTCGTTCGCGACGGAGACCCCGCGCTCGACGCGCTCGCGCCCTCCCTCCGCGCAGCGCTCGACGCGATACTCCCGGGCCTCGGCGCCGGCAGCTCCGGCGCCGAGGCCGCTCAGTCCCGCGTCTTCGAGGCACTGCTCACGATCCTCGACGCGCTCTCCGCGGACGCCCCCGTGCTCCTGATCGTGGAGGACCTGCACTGGTCCGATAGCTCGACGCGCCACTTCGTGCGGTTCCTCGCACGCACGATCTGCACCGAGCGGCTGCTCGTACTGGGCACCTACCGGTCGGACGAGCTCCACCGCCGCCATCCGCTCAGGCCGCTCCTTGCGGAGCTGGCCAGCGACCCGTACACGCGCCTGCTGGAGCTGCCGCGCTTCACGCCCGACGAGCTGGCCGAGCAGCTGGAGGGCATCCTCGCCGACCGACCGGACCAGAGCCTGGTTGAGCGTGTCTATGCGCGCAGCGAGGGCAACCCGCTCTACGCGGAGGAAATCCTCGCCGCCGGCCTCGACGGCCGCGGCGCGCTGCCGCCCACGCTGCGCGACGCGCTGATGCTGCGCGTGGAGCGTCTCTCGCCCCGCGTGCAGGAGCTACTGCGCTGGCTTGCGTGCCAACCTTCCGCCGACCACGAGCTTGTGGACGCGGTGGCCGGGCTTGAGCCCCAGGAGCTGCGCGACGCACTGCGCGAGGCGGTGGCGAGCCACATAGTCGTCACCGTCGGCGATGAGAGCTACGGCTTCCGCCACGCGCTCCTGCGCGAGGTGGTCTACGACGACCTGCTGC
>JBKPME010000193.1:0-9225 GCA_046731915.1 Actinomycetota bacterium | reverse complement strand
ACGATCGATCGCGCTGGGCCCGCTCCAAGACGAGGCGGTAGCGGAAATCGCCCATCTCTACCAGGCCGCCGGAGCCGAGCCGGCACCGGTCGCTGCGCTCGCCGCCGAGAGTGGTGGCATCCCGCTCGCCGCGCACCGCCTGGCCGCGGAGTGGGCGCGAGCACGCGCGGCACACGCGGCCGGAGCGAGCGCCGGGCGCGCCGCGGCCGAGCGCCATGACCTACGTGCCGCGGAGGCCGAGCTGTCCGGTGACCTGCTCGCTCTCCGGGCCGCCGACGAGCGAGGGCGGCTGTACGAGAGCGACGGAAACGGCGCGCCGCTGCCGGCGGTCTGCCCCTTCCCGGGTCTGGCACCCTTCGACGGCGCTCACGCTCGGTACTTCTTCGGGCGTGAGCGGCTGGTGGCGGAGCTGGTCGCCCGGCTAGTGGGAGCGCCCCTGCTCGCCGTGGTCGGCCGCTCGGGGAGCGGTAAGTCCTCGGCCGTGCGGGCCGGTTTGCTACCCGCGCTTGGCAGCGGGGTGCTCCCAGGCTCGGAGGCTTGGTCCCGGGCCGTGATGCGTCCCGGCCCGCGTCCCACGGCGGCGCTCGGGTCCGTGCTGCCGGAGGGCCGCGATAGGGCCGTGCTCGTCGTCGACCAGTTCGAGGAGGTCTTCACGGTCTGCCGTGAGGAGCGCGAGCGGACTGACTTTCTCGATGCGCTCGTGGCGCTCGCGGAGGATCGCGACGGAGGCGTGCAGATCGTCGTCGCGATGCGCGCCGACTTCTACGGGCACTGCGGCACGCACGATCGGCTGGCCCGGCTCGTCGGGGCGAACCAGGTGCTCGTCGGCCCGATGCGGCGCGACGAGCTGCGCAGGGCGATCGTCGAGCCTGCTCGCGGCGTCGGGCTGCAGGTGGAGCCGGCGCTCGCCGATGCCCTGATTGCGGACGTGCTCGACGAGCCCGGCGGCCTGCCGCTGCTGGGCGCCGCGCTGCTCGAGCAGTGGCGGGAGCGCGACGGCCGCGTGATGCGCCGGGCGGCGTACGAGCGGAGCGGCGGCGTACGGGGCGCGGTGGGGCGCCTCGCCGAGGCCACCTACGCGCGCTTGTCCGAGCCCGAGCGGATCGCCGCGAGGCGGATCCTGCTGCGGCTCGCCGACGCCGGCGAGCAGGGCGCGAGCTTCGTCCGCCGCCCGGTGCCGCTCGACGAGCTCGACGCAGAGCGCGACCGGGAGACCGCCGCGGCGCTCGAGCTGCTCGTCGACAGCCGGCTCGTGACCGTGGACGAGGGGACAGTCGAGGTCGCGCATGAGGCGCTGCTGCGCGAGTGGCCGCGGCTGCGGAGCTGGCTCGAGGAGGACGCGGAGGGACGTCGCCTCCATCAGCACCTGACCCACGCGGCGCGCGACTGGGAAGCGGGCGCGAGGGACCCGGGCGAGCTCTACCGAGGCTCGCGGCTGGCGGCGGCGCTCGAGTGGAACGCGGCTCACGAGGGTGACCTGAACGCGCTCGAGCGCGAGTTTCTCGACGAGAGCCGCGCGGCCGCCGAGGACGAAGCGGAGCACCAGCGGGCGGCGAACCGCCGTCTGAGGACGTTGCTGGCCGGGCTCGCAGGGTTGCTTGTGCTCGCGGTCGTGGCAGGCGTGGTCGCGCTGAACCAACGCGGGGAGGCCCGCGACTCGGCGCTCAGCGCGGATGCCCAGCGCCTCGGAGCCGAGGCGCTGACCCAGGCTCGGCTCGACCGGGCGCTTCTGCTCGCACGCGCCGGCATCGCCCTCGACGAGACCCCGACCACACAGGGAAGCCTCCTGTCGGTCCTGCTGCGCTCGCCGGCGGCGCTCGGCATGCTGGATTACGGCCGGCCCGCCGGCGCAGCCGCGCTGAGCCCCGACGGACGGCTGATGGCCATCGGTGACGTCGCCGGGAAGGTCACCCTCTATAGCACCGGGACGCGGCAGCCGCTGGGGCGGCCGTACTGGATCCGCGGCGGCTTCATCCAGAGCCTTCGGTTCTCACCAGACGGCAGCTCGCTCGCCATCGGCTCGAGGGATCCCACAGACTCGTCGCAGAGCGCGGTGGTCGACCTGATCGATCCGCGCACCCGCAAGCTCAGGCTGCGTGTCGAGCTTCCGCCGCGTCCCGAGCGAGCGGAGTTCGTCGAAGCCAGGGCCGAGTTTCTGCCGAACAGCCGCGACCTGGTGGTGGCGTCGATTCATGGCGAGTTCCCTGACGCGCCTGCCACCGTGCTCTATCGGGTGAACGGCGACAGTGGCGCGATCGAGAGTGAATTGCGCGTCGGTGAGTACGCCGGGCGGGAGCTGTCCATCACCGCGGACGGCGAGCGACTCTTCCTCACTAGCCCTCGCGAGAACCGAAGCTGGGAGATCGACCCCGGGGAACTGACGATTCGGCGGACCTACGAGGTGGGGGACTTCTCCGGAGCCGTCAGCCCCGGCGGTCAGGTCTTCGCGCTCGGCTCCCGCCACGGACAGGTCCGTCTGCTCGATCTCCGCTCGGGCGAGGTTCGGTCCTTCAGAGGGCGACACGACGGCGGGGTGCAAACAATGAGCTTCACACCCGACGGGCGGAGGCTCGTAACCGCAGGGAACGCACAGGTCATCGTTTGGGACGTCACCCGTGGCGCCATCGCAGAACGTCTCGGCGGCCACAGCGGCTCGATCTTTGGGCTCGACGTGTCCTCCGACGGGCGCACGCTGGTGACCGCGGCGTGGGACGGGCGCGCGATCGTCTGGGACTTGGCCGGCGACCGGCGGCTCGACCGCCGCTTCTCGGTTCGCGGTTACCGCGATGACCTCGACGTCTGGTACGTCGTGGACGTCGCCAGGGGGGTGGCCGTCAGCCCCGACGGCCGGACACTTGCGGTCACGCATCTCGATGGGACCGTAGAGCTGCTCGACACCGCAACGCTGCGCCGTCGGCGACCCTTCCGCGCCATCCGGGGCTTTGCCGGGAGCGTTGCTTTCAGCCCCGACGGACATCTGCTTGCGGTGGCGGGCGCGCGTGGGCGCATCGCGCTCCGGGACGCGCGGACTGGCCGGAGCGCGGGTGAGCTAAGAGGCCTGCGAGCCGACTCGCAGGCGCTCGCATTCTCTCCCGGCGGCCGCTTGCTCGCCGCCGCCGAGGCAGGATTCCAACCGCCGCGCATGCGGATCTGGGATGTGCGCCGACGCGCTCCGACGCGGTTTGCGGTCAGCACTTCCGCAAGCGCGCTCGCGTTCAGCCCCGACGAAACCCTGATCGCGGCTGCGAACGGCCGGGAGGGGGCGGACGGCGCTGACATCCGCGATGCGCGCAGCGGCGAGGAGGTGAAGTGGCTGGACACGCCGGAGCCCACGCGCTCGGTGGCGTTCTCGCCCGACGGGAGTCTGCTCGTTGTCGGCTTGTTCGACGGCACGGTCCGCTTCTTCTCGACCAATGACTGGAAGAGGGTGGGCAGCCCCTTCGAGGCTCACGCGGGGGTCGTCATGTCCACCTCGTTCTCGCCGGACGGTCGCGTGCTGGCCACCGCCGGCGCGGATGGGACGGTGGCGCTCTGGGACGTCGAGACGCGGAAGCCGATCGGGACGCCGGTGACGGTCGCGCCCGACACGATGGTCACCGCCGCGTTCAGCCCGGACGGTTCGCATCTCTTTGCAGTCTCGACCAGCGGCGAGGGCATCCGCCTCGACGCCTCACCGGAGTCGTGGAAGCGCCGCGCGTGCGGCGTCGCCGGGCGCGACCTCACTGCCCGTGAGTGGGAAGACGTTCTGCCGGAACGGCCGTATCAGGCCGTGTGCTCCGGCGACTGATGCGCATCCCACGTCCGGGTTATCCGCGATGAGCGCCGGGTTAGGCGGCAGTTAGGGCCCAGGAGCAGGCTCCTCCTCGATGACCGCACCGGGCGGTCTCGACCGAAGGAGATTGAGATGTCCTCACTGGCACTGAAGCGGGCAATGGCAACGGCGCTCGCCGGCGCGTCGATCGCGAGCGCGACCGGAGCTGCCACCGTCGCCGCAATGCCGGATGTCCCGCCCCCGCCGTCCTCGATCGCCGCCCCCGCCGGCGAGGACTACGCGGAGCTGCGCTCAACCGGCTATGTCGCGCCCCCTCCGTCCTCGCTTGCGGCGCCCGCGGGTAAGGAGTACGAGGATCTGCGCGCGGCGGCTCAGCCCGCGAACCCGCCGAGCCAAGAGCCGCAGCCGGTAGTCGACGAGGCGTCCCCCCAGGCCGGGTTCGACCTGCCGTCCGCCGCAATCGGCGCGGCGGTCGGCGGCGCCCTTGTGATCGCGCTCGTCGCCGCCGCAGGGCTCGTCCGCCGGCGTCCGCTCACTCGACGCCACGGCACCGCCGGTGCGTGACCGCGGGCACCACAGCGAAGCTCGAACAAGGCAGAGTCGCGGCGCGCCACGGCGCGCCACGGCGCGCCGCGCGCTCTGTCGCTCGCACAGGGGGTCACCCGAGCTCGAGCGTTGTGACGCCGAAGACCCTCTGCAGGTTCTCCGGTGGGCGGCCGTTCAGGTACATGCGGGCGGTCTCGAAGCGCGAGTCCATCTCGCGCCCGGCCCGGAGGTCGTCTGCCCTCGGGTTGGCCACGGGCATGTCCAGGAACACCTCTGTCTCCCGCCCTGCCGCCGCAAGGAGTCCGGTCAGGAGCGCTTCGGCAGCCTCTTCGTCGTCGGCGAACAGAGGGCCGATCTTGGCGCCCACCCGGCACGGTCGCAGCACCGCGTAACCGGCCAGCGACCCGTCCCTCACGCATGCGAGCGCGTGGCCGGGCGGGCGTTCGATCCACGCGCGCAGGAAGCGCTCTCGCTCGGCGCCGAAGATGGCGGCGTCGAATGCCAGGAGCTCGTCGAACGGCACCGAGGCGAGTTCGACCAGACCGCCGGGCCGCTCCCCGCCACCCAGCGTGCGCCAGCGCACGTTGCGGTGCGACGTAACGAAGCCGCCGCGGGTGTAGGTCGTCTCCTGTTCCACGACGGCGTCCAATCCGACGACGCGTGAACCGGCCCGGGCGAGCGCCTGGTCGAACAGGGGGCGCCCGATACCGCGGCCGCGCAGATCGGCGCGCACGATGTAGAACCCGATGAACGCGTACGCGTTGCCGTAGAGCGCGCATGAGACGCTGGCGACGATCTCGCCCTCGTGCTCGGTCGCTAGGAAGGAGTCGGGATCGGCGGCCAGGAAGCGCTCCGCGTCGTCGAGCCCAGGATTCCAGCCTTCGTCGGCAGCCCAGGCGATTGCGGTCTCGGCTAGGCCGACGTCCACTCCGGCGGCCGCTTCTCAAGGAACGCGCAGATCCCCTCCTGCGCATCGGCTGCCATGGAGTTCATCGCCATCACGGACTTGGTCAGGTCGTACGCGCGGTGCTCGTCGAGCTCGACCTGCTCGTAGAAGGCCTCCTTGCCTATCCCGACGACCAGCGAGCTGGAGCGCGATATCGCCGCCACCAGCTCATCGACGGCGGCGTCGAGCTCCTGTGCCGGCACCACGCGATTGACGAGGCCCCACTCGCGAGCGCTCTCCGCCGAGATCGGCTCGCCGGTCAGCAGCATCTCGAGGGCGCGCTTGCGGCCGATCGCTCGCGACAGCGGCACCATAGGCGTCGAGCAGAACAGCCCGATCTTTACTCCGGGCGTGGCGAAGCGCGCGTCGTCGGCCGCCACGGCGAGATCGCAGGCGGCCACGAGCTGGCAGCCGGCGGCGGTCGCGATCCCGTGGACCTTTGCGATCACTGGCTGCGGCAGCCGGTGGATCGTTTCCATCAGCTCGCTGCACCTGTCGAAGAGGCGCTGGTAGAACGGGAGATCGCGCCCGACCATTTCGCTCAGGTCGTGGCCGGCCGAGAAGGCGACGCCCGCGCCCTCGATCACGACAGCCCGCACCTCGTTGCGCTCGCCGAGCCGCTTCAGCACCGCCACCAGCTCGTCCATCAGCTCGAGCGACAGCGCGTTGCGCTTGTCGGGTCGGTTGAGCGAGATTCGCGTGGCCGGTCGTGTGTGGTCGACGATCAGCGTCCGAAGTTCCGCGTCACTGGCCACGCTTGCCACGGCCTCCCAGCGTACCGCCCCGGTTACATCGGTAACGAGATTTGTGCCATCTGCATGCAAGCCTTCGCCTTCGCCGGGTGTAGCGATACCTTTCGCAATGGGCAAAGCCTGTGGAATCGCAGATCGACGTCCGGCTGCTTGGCCACCTCGAGGTCGAGGTGTCGGGCGAGTGCGTCCGGTTTGAGGGCGCCAAGCAGCGCAGGCTCTTCGCAATGCTCGCACTGCGCGCGCCCGAGGCGGTGTCGGCAGACGAGCTTGTCGAGGCGCTCTGGGGGCAAGGACCGCCGGCCGCCGCGGGGCAGGCCCTGCAGAAGCAGGTCTCGCGATTGCGCCAGAGGCTTGGCGACGGCGGAGAGTTGGTACGCCATCGGCCGCCCGGCTATGCGCTGGATGTCGAGCCGCAGGCAATCGATTGCCGGCGCTTCGAAGAGCTTCTGAGCGGCGCACGGGTCGCCCTTGGTCGCGACGATCCCGAGCGCGCTTCCGGTGACCTGCAGACGGCGCTGGGGCTATGGCGAGGCGAGGCGCTGGCGGACTACCGCTTCGACGAGTTCGCCCAACGCGAGATCGCCCGCCTGGAAGAGCTGCACATAGAGGCGATCGAGGAGCGGCTGGCCGCCGAGCTGGCGAGCGGAGGCGCCGAGGATCTGGTCGGCGAGCTGCAGGCGCTGGTCGCCGAGCATCCGCTGCGCGAGCGGCTACGCGGCCAGCTCATGATCGCGCTCTACCGCGCGGGCCGGCAGGCGGAGGCGCTCGAGACGATGCGTGTGGGCCGTCAGCTTCTGGTGGACGAGCTCGGGATCGAGCCGGGGCCGGAGTTGCGGCGGCTCGAGCGGATGATCCTCGCCCACGACACCGAGCTGACCGCGGAGCGGCCCAGCGGCGGGCTGGTGGGCCGCCTCCCGGCGCCCGCGAACGAGACGATCGGCCGTCGCCGCGAGCTGTCCGAAATCGGGCAGCTGCTCGTATATCCGGACATGCGGCTCGTCACGCTCGTGGGCCCCGGCGGCGTGGGCAAGACGCGCCTGGCACAGGAGGCCGCACGGTCGGTGGCGGCGCGCTTCCCGGCGGGCGCCGTCCACGTCAGCCTGGACGGCGCCGAGAACGCCGGCGTGCTGGTGGCGGAGGCGGCGTCCGCGCTCGGCGTCGTGGCCGCCACAGCGGCAGAGCTCGGCGATCGGTTGGCGGTGGTTACGCGTGGTGCGCCTGCGCTGCTGGTGCTCGACGGCTTCGATCGCTACATCGATGACGCCGGCCAGATCGGTCAACTACTCGCCTCGGTGCCGAATCTCACGGTGCTGGTCACCTGCCGCGAGCCGCTCCGGCTGACAGCCGAGCAGGTCTACAGGGTGCAGCCCCTTCCCGCGCCCAACGCAACCGCGTTGTTCATCGCGCGCGCGAGGGCCGTCGTGGGAGACCGCGCGATGAGCGACGACCGAGCGATCGTCGATGCCATCTGCGCGCGTCTTGACGGCCTGCCGCTCGCGATCGAGCTCGCGGCCGACCGCGTGCGGCTGCTGCCCCTGCCCGCGCTGCTCGAGCGGCTCGAGCATCGGCTCGAGGTGCTGACAGGGGGCCCGCGAGACCTGCCCACGCGGCAGCGGTCGCTGCGCGCCACGCTGGAGTGGTCCTGGGAGGCGCTCGACGAGCCTGAGCGGCAGCTGCTAGCGCGGCTGGCCGTGTTCGAGGGGGGCGCCTCGCTTGATGGAGCGGCGGCGGTGTGCGACGGTCAACAGGACGTCGGTCTGGAGCGGCTCCTGTCCGCGCTGCTGGACAAGAGCTCGCTGCTGCGGACCGCTTCCGGCCCGGACGCTCAGCCGCGCTTCAGGATGCTCGACACGGTCCGCGAGTTCGCGGCGGAGCAGGCCGCCGCCGGTGAGGACCTCGCGGCCCTCGAGCAGCGCCACGCGCACTTTTTCCTCGACTATTGCGAGGAGGCCGCCGAGCAGGCGGCGCGGACCGATCAACGCGACTGGCTTCACCGGCTCGCGCAGGAGCGCGGCAACATTCGCCTGGCGTTCGAGCGGCTGCTGCAGGCGGGAGCGGACGAGGAGGCGCTGCGCCTGGCGATTGCGTTCGCGCGCGCGCTGCCCTGGGACGCACACGTGCATGAGGTGCGCGGCTGGCTCGGGCAGGTACTCGACGGCCCGGCGGAGCCGCCCGCGAAGTGCCGCGCAACCGGCCTCCACTGGGACGGCGTGCTCGCGGCCACACAGGGGCTGTTCGACGACGCTCAGGCGAGGCTGGAGGCGGCACTTGCGGCGGCTCGCGAGATTGGCGATGCGTCGGTCGAGGCCGCCGCGATGTCCGCGCTGGGCCGCCGGGCGGTGCTCGTCGACGCGGAGGATGCGGCCGCTCTGTGCGATGCCGCCGTGACCGCGGCGCGTGACACCGGCGACACGACGCTGATCGCCGACGCGCTGCTGACCCGCGCGGGTGCGTGCGAACGCACGCAGGAATGGGAGCTGGCGAGCACGCTGGCCGGCGAGGCAGTGGAGCTCTACCGGGAAGTGGGAGACCCCTATGGCGCCGCCTGGGGATTGGCGGAGCAGGGCTGGTATGCCATGGTCCACGGGCGGCTGGAGGAGTCCGAGCAGCACCTCAGCGAGGCGCTCGACCTGCGGCGCCGCCACGGTGACGACCGACGCCTGGTCGAGCCCCTGATCGATCACGCCTGGTTGATGCAGGTGGGTGGCCGCGGCGAGGAGGCCACTCGCGGCTTCCTCGACTGCCTCGCACTGGCGCGCCACCTCGGGGACCAGTTCAATGTCGGCGAGTCGCTCGCCGGCTTGTCGACGCAGGCCGCGCTCGAATCCCGCTGGGAGGACGCGGCACGGCTCGCGGGTGCCTCCGCCGCGGTGCATGAGCAGATCGGCGCCCCACCGTGGGAGTCCGTGACCGCGATGCAGGAGCGCGCCCTCGCCGACGCTCGCGAAGCGCTCGGGGACGAGTACGAGGCGCACTTCAAAGAGGGCCGCGCGCCATCAGGCGAGGACGCCGTGGCGCGCCTTCAGAGCGGCCCGGCTCGAGCTGGCGCAACTAGCGGCGGCTGACGCGCCGCTGCCCGGTCGCGTCAGCGACCTGTCCCTCAAATGTCAGCGGCTGCTGATTTGGTTCAGCGCGTCAAGTCCCCGGTCTCGCAAGGAGACAGCAGATGCGGCAGCAGATGCGGCAGCCAGAGCAGACCTCATCCGACG
>JBKPME010000192.1:0-15331 GCA_046731915.1 Actinomycetota bacterium | reverse complement strand
ACGGCGATGAACATCGACACGAACGACAAGCTGGCTGCCGCGCTGCCGAAGTACATCGCGGTCGTGGTGGGGCTCGCCCTCATCCTGCTGACGGTCGTGTTCCGGTCGGTGCTCGTGCCGATCAAGGCGGTCGGCGGCTTCCTGCTCAGCATCGCCGCGTCCCTGGGCCTCGTCGTGTGGGTGTTCCAGGACGGCAACCTGAACGGGCTGTTCGACGTCGCCAAGGCTGGGCCGATCACGAGCTTCCTGCCGGTCTTGCTGGTGGGAATCCTGTTCGGGCTGGCGATGGACTACGAGGTGTTCCTGGTGTCCCGGATGCGCGAGAACTTCGTGCGCTCGGGCCGGGCCCGCGAGTCCGTCGTGAAGGGGTACGGCCAGAGCGGCCGCGTGGTCACCGCGGCGGCGATCATCATGGTCTCCGTCTTCGGCGCCTTCGTGACCGACACCGACCCCGTCGTCAAGTCGATCGGACTCTCCCTCGCGTTCGGAGTCCTGGCCGATGCCTTCGTGGTGCGCATGACGCTAGTGCCCGCCGTGATGGCTCTGCTCGGTCGCCGCGCCTGGTGGATGCCCAAGCGGCTCGAGAAGATCGTGCCGGACGTGGATATCGAGGGCGAGGCCGTCATGAAGGGTCTCCACGGAGCCACGTCATGATGTGACCGGTGCTCAGCTCCCCGCGCGCAGCCGTCGCGGCGGCCTTTCTGATCCACTCGACGGTCTCGGGGACATGGGCCCCGCGGCTGCCGGCGATCAAGGAGTCGCTCGGGCTGTCGGACGGGGAGCTGGGCACCTCGCTCGTGGGCCTCGCCATCGGCCTTCTGGCCGGAACGCGGCTGGCGGGCGCGCCGGTCGACCGCTTCGGAAGCCGGCCCGTGATGCGGGCCGGCTTTCCGCTTCTTGCGGCGACACTGCTGCTTCCGGGGCTTGCCGACAGCGCCATAGCGCTCTTCCTGGCGCTGCTGGTGCTCGGGGTGCTCAGCGGTTTCCTCGACGTGGCGATGAACGCGCAGGGGATTGAGGTCGAGCGCCACCTCGGGCGGCCGATTCTGTCGGGCCTGCACGGGCTCTGGAGCGTGGGGCTCGGCGTCGGGGCGGGGGTCGCGGCGCTCGCTGCTGCCGCCGACGTGCAACCGCTCACGCACTTCGCCGTCGTCGCCGCAGTCCTGGCGGTCGCCTCCTTGGTGCTCCTGCGCGGCCTGCTGCCGGCAGAGCATCATGTGCGCGAGGAGCACGAGCGGGAGGCGCGCGTGGTGGTGCGCTGGACCGTCCCACTCGTCCTCCTCGGGGTGATCGCGTTCTGCTCGTTCGTGGCGGAGGGCTCCGCGTCCGACTGGAGTGCCGTCTACATGACCCAGGAGCTGGGCACCTCCGCTGCGCTCGGCGCCCTGGCCTTCGCCGCGTTCGCGGTGACGATGGCGGCCGCGCGCTTCGCGGCGGACCCGCTGCGGGCCCGCCTCGGAAACGTGGCGCTGGTGCGGAGCGGCTCGCTGATCGCCGCCGGCGGCCTGGGCCTCGCGCTGCTGATCCACGAGCCCGCGGCAGGAGTCGCCGGCTTCGCTCTCCTGGGCCTGGGCCTCGCCCCGGTGGTCCCGATCGCATTCAGCGCCGCAGGCGAGCTCGACCCGCGCGCGACCGGCCGCTTGGTGGGCCGGGTGGCCACGATCGGCTACGTCGGCTCTGTGGCCGGCCCGATCATGATCGGCTGGCTGGCGGAGGCGACGAGCCTGCGGACGTCTTTGGGTCTCGTGGTGCTGCTTTCGCTGGTCATCGCCGTTACCGCTCAGACTGCGATTGACTAGCCCGCGGGGTCGCTTCGCAGGCAGGCCAGGACGGCGAGCACACGACGGTGGAATTCGGGATTCACGGCGAGCCCGAGCTTCAAGAACACCTGCTTTACGTGTGCCTCCACGGATCGTGGTCGGCGGGGAAGCCGTTGGCGACTTCCACAGGTTCCGTCTCGCTTGCCGCTAGAGCGGGATGTCCCAGAGTGGGAACCAGCGGGCCAGGTCCTCTTCCCAGGGGAGGTCGCGGGCCAGCTGGGCCTTGATGCGGAGCTCCTCCTCGGTGTTGCGGGCCTTGTCGCCGGGCGCGGGCACGAACGGGTAGTAGGTGCCGCGCTTGAAGTTGTAGATGAAGTAGAGGCGCTTGCCGTGGTCGTCCTCGAAGGCGAACACCGACGCCAGCAGCCGGTCGCCGTAGCCGGCGCCCTGTAGCTCGACGGAGACGGTGTTCATCGCCACGACGAGGTCGTCGAAGTCGGGGTCCTCCAGGATCAGCCAGCGGTAGCCGTACTCGTCGTCGTGGGTCTTGACCTGTGTCCCGGTCTCCTCCGCGGTGCCCTTGAGGAGCTCCTCGGTCTCGGCCACGATCTGCCTGAAGTCGGCGGTTCCGATCGGCTGGAAGACCACGCCGGCGCGCTGGAGGCTCTTCAGTCCGAGCCCAGTTTCCATCGTGATGTTGGCCGTCGTCATCGCGAACAGCCGATCGGGCGCGGCGCCCTTCAGCTTCCCCTTCGTCCCGAAGAGGGCATCGAAAAATCCCATCAGCTCGCTGCGAACCGGCGCCCGGCTACGTCCTCGGTCGCTCGCGTGCCTAGCACGCGTCGCTCCCTGCGTCCTTGCCGGGCTTGGTTCTCGCGGCTGACACGCGTTAGGCGGCCGTGCCTTGGAGCTGCGCCTCGAGCTTCTGGAGGGCGTCGATCCGCTTCTCCATCGGCGGGTGCGTGGAGAATAGGGTCTGGACGCTCTTCTTCACGCTCGTCGGCACGATGAAGAACGCGTTCATCCGCTCGGCCTCGCGCAGGTCGGCATTGGGCACAGCCTGCATCGCGCCCGAGATCTTCACGAGCGCCGAGGCGAGCGCGCTCGGGCGCCCGGTCACGATCGCGGCGCCTCGGTCGGCCCCGAACTCGCGGTAGCGCGACAGGGCCATCATCAGGAAGAAGGAGATGATGTAGACCGCGAACGACACCAGCAGCACGATGATGAAGCTCGGGTTGTCGTCGCTGTCGCCGCCGAAGAAGAAGCCGAACTGGGTGATGATCGCGGCGAGGCTCGCGAAGAAGCTGGCGATGGTCATGATCAGGACGTCGCGGTGCTTCACGTGCGCCAGCTCGTGCGCCATGACGCCCTCGAGCTCGCTCGGCGAGAGCGTCCGCATGATGCCCGTGGTCGCGCAGACCGTCGCGGTCTTCTGGCTCCGCCCGATCGCGAACGCGTTGGGTACTGGGGTGTCCGCCACCGCGATGCGCGGCTTCGGCAGGTCGGCCTGTATGCAGAGCTTCTCGATGATCGCGTGAAGCCCCGGCGCCTCCTGCGGAGACACCGCCTTCGCACCCATCGCCGACAGCGCAAGCTTGTCCGAGAGGAACAGCTGCCCGAGCGAGAGTGCGCCCATCACGACCACGACCGTGATCAGCCCGGCGCCCGCCTGGAGCAGCACCACGATGAAGACCACGTAGAGCAGCCCGAGCAGGAACATCGTCACGAACATCCGGGTGGCAAGTCCGGGATCGCGAGGGAAAACGGCTTTCTGCTGTGCCATATCCGAAAGATTAGTGAACGCTGGGCGCTGTCTTGCAGGGGGAGGAAATCGGCTTGTATGGGCGAGGCCGCTTGCTATGGTGGCGCCGTCGCGAGCGCCAAAATCCCCTGCATAACGTAGGTAAACGAAGGGGAACCCGGCGGCGCTCGAGCCGTGATGAAGAAGAGCTTCCTGCTCCCAATTTCGCTTGCCGTGCTGGCGTTCCTGGTGCTGCCCTTGCCGGGCCTCTCGGCGCCGCTTTCTACGCGAATCGAGAAGAAGCGAAACCAGATCGAGCGGCACAAAGCCAGGGAGGGCGTGCTCAGCTCGACGATCCAGGGCTTCAACGAGCGCATCGACGCGGTCCAGGGCGAGATCGCCGCGACCGAGCGCCGCCTGTCGCGCGTCCAGGGCAGCCTCGACCGCCAGAAGGCGAGGCTGCTCGAGGTCCGCAATCAGCTCGAGGAGGCGCGCGACCGGCTGGAGCGCCTCCGCAGCGAGCTGGCCACGGCCCGCCGCGTGCTCGCCAAGCGGCTTGTCGAGATCTACAAGGCCGACTCGCCCGACGCGCTGACCGTGATCCTCTCCGCCGACGGGTTCGGTGACCTGCTCGAGCGCGCCGAGTTCCTCGACCGCATCTCAGACCAAGATCGCGAGATCACGGACCGCGTGCGTGGGCTTCGCGACACGGCGAAGGACCAAGCCATCCAGCTCGCCGAGCTGGAGGAGCGGGAGCAGCTCACGGCCGAGCGCATCCTGCGCGAGCGCGACCAGGTCGCGGCGGTCGAGAACCAGCTCGTGGGCGCCCGCAACCAGCTGGCGTCGGCGCGCGCCGCCAAGCGCGGCGCGCTCGCCCAGGTGCGCGACAGCCGGGTGAAGCTCGAGGGCGACCTCGCCGCGCTCGAGCGTGAGCAGGCACGCGTGCAGGCCGCCCTCGCGAGCGCCGGCCGCACCTTCGACGGCCCCATCAGGCAGGGCAGCGGACAGCTGATCTGGCCGGTGAACGGCCCGGTCGTGTCCGGTTTCGGGATGCGCTGGGGCCGGCTGCACGCCGGCCTCGACATCGCCGTGCCGGCGGGCACGGCCATTCACGCAGCCGACTCGGGGCGCGTCGTGCTGATGGGCTGGGTCGGCGGCTACGGCAACTACACCTGCATCCAGCACACCGGCAGCCTCTCGACCTGTTACGGGCACCAGTCGAGCTTCGCCACCTCGAACGGCGCTTCCGTCAGCCAGGGCCAGGTGATCGGCTACGTAGGCTGCACCGGGCACTGTTTCGGCGACCACCTCCACTTCGAGACGCGCATCAACGGGTCGCCGGTCGACCCGATGGGCTACCTCTAGCGGCTGACGCTGGCTAGCGGCGCCGGAAGCCGCCGAGGCGCCTCACGCCGCAGTTGCCGTTCCCGTCGCAGGCCGTGGCGACCAGGACGTTGCGCCGCGGGCCCCGGATGGTCACGTCGCGCGAGAAGGGCCGCCGGCGGCGGCTCGCCAGGAGGTTGAAGTTGTTGCCGCCGTCGCGCGAGACGAGCAGACCGTAGGCCACGTGCCCAGCAAGCTCGTCGCCACGCCCGGTGCGGTCCCTCGAGCGCGCCACGGTCACGCGCACGCGGTTGCCGCGCCGATGCACCCGGCCGTGGGCGCGTGGGCTGAGGACGTCGTAGATCCGCGCAACCTCGACGGCCCGCATCCCATCGACGACGCCGGCACCCGTGAACTCGTTCCACCCGCTCCCGTTCGCGGCGCGAGCGAGCACGTCCGCCACCTGCTCCGAGGCCAGCCCGCGCTCGGCCTGCCACGCCAGCACGGCGAGCCCGGCAACGATCGGCGACGCGAAGCTCGTGCCCTCGCCGTAGCCGTAGTGATCGCGTACGGCGCCCGTGAACAGCACCGGGCAGCCGCCCTCGTTCCAAGGCGGCGTCGTCGTCGCGGGGAGCGTAGAGAACACCCCGAACAGGCAGCTGCCGGCGCTTGCGCCCGGCGCGGCGAGACTCACGAAGTCGTTGTGGTTCGAGAACGACGCGACGCCGCCGTCCGGTTTCGTCGCCGCCACCGACAGCCCGATCCCGCGGCGGCCCCGGCGGCCGCCCACCGCAGCGGCCGGGAACTCGAGCGGGTTGCCGTTCTCCGCGTTGTTGCCGGAGGCGGCGACCGGCAGCACGTCGTTGAAGAAGGCCGCCTCGAGCGCCCGCGCGTGCGATTGGGTGAAGCCCTGCCCTGCGAGGCTCATGTTGATCACGTCGGCCCCACGCCGGATGGAGTAGTCGATGCCGCGGATCAGGTCCGACAGCTCGAAGCGGCCGTCCCTGGAGGCTCGCACCGCGAGCACCTTCGTGTTGCCGGCCACGCCCTTGCCGCCGAGCCCGTTTCCGTCCCGCGCGTCGATCAGCCCGGTCACGAACGTGCCGTGCCCGACGAAGTCGGTCACATCGGCGGTGCCCGAGGAGGTGTCGATCGTCCGCTGGATCTGGCCGGCGAACTCGGGATGGCTCAAGTCGAGGCCGGTGTCGAGAACCGACACGATCCGGGACGAGCCGCCGCCGACGGCGCCGATGGCCTCGCCGGCGCGCACCGCGTCGTAGGCCCACGTGTACTTGATGCCGGTCGCTGGATCGATCGTGTCGAACTGGTCGGCCGCCACCCGCAGCGTGCGGTCGCGCTCGACATACGCCACGCCGGGGTCTTCCCTGAGTGCTGCCACCGCCGCGGACCCTGAGGGAACCGTCGCCGCCAGCACGCCGATGAGCTCGAAGCGCTCGGGCTGGGCGCCGAGCGCGGTCAGCTCCGCGGCGACGTTGTCGAGGTCGGAGTGCGCGCGCACGCCTACCAGGAGGCGCTCGGGACCGTCGGAGCGGGCGATCCGCGCGAGCTCGCCGTCCGCGGCCGCCGCCGAGGCGCGGGGCGGCTCGGGCAGCGGCAGAGGCACCACGTGCGCCCGAGCGGATTGAGCGCGCATGCGCAGGACTTCGCGCAGGGACTCTCGCTCGAGCATCCCTGTCGAGGCCTGGGCGGTCCCTGCGAGGAGCGGAGCCGCACAGAGGAACGTCACCAGCACGGCTCTCCGCACACCGCCATGGTAGGGACGGTGCGGAGTGCTCGCTAGCTTTCGCCCTCCGTGCAGCCGGAGATTCACATCGGCCCGCTGGAGCTGAAGACCTTCGGCATCTGCTTCGCGTTGGGGTTCCTGGCCTCGGGCCTGATGATCAGCCGCCGCTTCCGCGAGCTGGGCAAGCCCGCGGACTGGACCTACGAGATGGTGTTCGCCGCGCTGATCGGCGGGCTCGTTGGCTCGCGGCTCGACTACGTCATCCAGAACTGGGACAAGGTCTCCGACGACCTGCTCGGCAACATCTTCTCGGGCTCGGGGCTGGTCTGGTTCGGCGGCTTCGTGGGCGGCGCGCTCGCCGTGATCTTGTGGGCGCACTGGCGTGGGTTCCTCGGCTGGCAGCTGTTGGACACGGCCGCCGTGCCCTTGGCGATCGGCTACGCGATCGGGCGCATCGGCTGTCAGCTCTCGGGCGACGGCGACTACGGCACTCCGTCGGATGTCCCGTGGGCGATGGCCTATCCGGACGGCACCGTGCCGACGACGGATCAGGTGCATCCGACCCCCGTCTACGAGACGCTCGTCATGGGACTGGCCGCCGTGGTGCTGTGGCGCCTGCGTGACCGCTTCGCGCCCGGTGTGCTGTTCGGCCTGTACCTGATGATCGCGGGGATCGAGCGCTTCCTCGTCGAGTTCATCAGACGAAATGAGGAGGTGGTGGCCGGATTGACCCAGCCGCAGCTCATCTCGCTGGTGATGATCGCGCTCGGCGCAGCGATCGTGGCGGCGCGTCGCGACGTGCGGCACCCCGCGACGGCCTGAGCAGCACGCCCAGGGCGGCGGCCGCGCAGAGCGCCAGCGCGACAGAGGCGCCCGCGGCGCTGCTGGCATGGAAGGACACCTCGATGCCGACGACCGCCGCGGCAATCGCGACGGCCGCGCCGGCGAGCATTGCGCGCGCCGGCGTCCGTGCGTGCCGGCGCACCGCCATCGGCGGCCCGACCAGCACGGCGAGCGCGAGCAGGCTGCCGAGGCCCTGGACGGCCACCGCAACGGCAGCGGCGAGCAGCACGAGGAGGGCGAGCCGGAGGAGAGCGGGTCGCAGTCCTGCCGCCGCTGCGCCGGCCGGGTCGAAGGCGAGCGCGATGAGCGGCCGGTGGAGAGCGGCGAGCGCGGCGCCACCGAGCAGCAGGAGCGTCGCGGCGGCAACCAGGTCGCCGTCCGTCACGCCGAGCGGATCGCCGAAGAGCAGCTCCTCGAGGCGCTGTGGCGCAGCGGGCGCGAGCGCGAGCAGGGCGCCCAGGCCCACGAGGCCGGTCACGGCGACTGCCGTGCCCGCGTCGGGGCCGATACGCGCGTCGCGGGAGGCGAATGCGATCAGCCCGGCGGCGACGAGCGCGCCGCCGGCCGCCCCCAGGAGAAGCGGCGCGCCGGCCAGCGCGGCGAGGACGAGACCGGGCAGGAGCCCGTGCGATAGCGACTCCGCGGCGTAGGCGAGCCGCTCGGTGACGATCCAGAAGCCGAGCGCGCCGCACAGCGCGCCGACCATCGCCAGCTCGAGCAGCGCACGCCGGTCGATGCCGGAGCGGAGCGGATCGAGGATGAAGTCGATCACCTCCACGGCTCAGTCCTCGTGGCCGTGCTCGTGGTGCTGGATCGTCACCGCGCCGCGGCCGCCCTCGAGGACGATCAGCTCGTGCCCGTAGGTGGCCTCGAGGGTGGCGCGGTCGAGCGTCGCTTCGGGCGGTCCGAACGCGACCTGGCGGCCGTGCAAGCACAGCACGAGGTCGAATGCGCGGGCGCTCTCCACGTCGTGGCTCGCCACGAGCAGCGTGCGGCCCTTGGCGCGGAGCTCTTGGAAGACGCCGGAGATCAGCGTCGCGCTCGCTGGGTCCACGCCCGAGAGCGGCTCGTCGAGCAGCAGCACGGGCGCGTCCTGCACGAGCGCGCGGGCCAGGAGCGCGCGCTGGCGCTGGCCGCCAGAGAGCTCCCCGAAGCGGACGCCCGCCTGCCCGGCGAGCCCGACGCGGTCGAGCGCCGCGAGCGCGGCGTGGCGATCCGCCCTGCTCGGAGGCAGCCACCAGTGGCCGTGTCTGAGCGTTCCCATCACGGCCACGTCGAGCGCGCTGACGGGGAAGTCGAGCCGCGTGCGCTCCGTCTGCGCCACGTACGCCGGCCGGCCGCTCAGCTCGATCGTCCCGGCCGCGGGCTCGAGCTCGCCGAGCAAGACCCGGAAGAGGGTGGTCTTGCCGCCGCCGTTCGGGCCGAGGACGCACACCGACTGGCCGGCCGCGGCGCGGAAGGAGACGTCGATAAGGACGCGTGTCCCGTCGTACGCGGCGGCGAGGCCCTCGGCGGCGACGGCGCTTGCGGTCACCTGTCGCCGCGGCTCGTCAGGGCCGCCGTCAGGAGGCAGACGAGCGCACCGAGCGCGGCTACGGGCGGCCCCGGCGGGACGTCGAGCCAGTAGGCGAGGTAGAGGCCGACCACTCCCTCCGCGAGGGCGAGCGCGAGTCCGCAGGTCACCAGGCCGCGGATGCTGCCCGTGAGCATGCGCGCGGCCGCCGCCGGGAGCACGTAGACGGCCGTAACGAGCAGCGCACCGACGGCGGGGATCGCGGCAACTGCCGCAGCCGCGACGAGGCCGAGCAGCAGCAGGTCGGCGCGCCGCGCGGGGAGGCCGAGCGCACGCGCACCCTCGGGGTCGAACCCCACGGCTGCCCAGGTGCGGCCGAGGGCGAGCGCGGCGGCCGTGGCGATGGCCGCCACGGCGGCGGAGACCGCGAGGTCTGCCGAATCAAGGCCGAGCAGGGTGCCGAACAGCAGGCGGTCGACGGCGGCGCCGGACTCGAAGACGTCGCTCGCCAGAATCACGCCGGTGGCCAGCGCGGCCACTAGCAGCAGCGCGGTGCCCTCGCCGTGCTCGCGCCCGGCTGTCCCTGTCCGCTGAACCCCGCCCGCGTAGCCGAGCGCGACCGCCAGGCCCGCCAGGGTCGGGCTCACCCCCGAGGCGTCGGCGACGACCAGCCCGGGGAACGTGGCCGAGCCCGCGGCATGAGAGAAGAACGCGAGCCGGCGCAGCACCACCCACGCGCCAAGCACGCCGCCCGTGACGGCGAGGAGCACGAGCTCGAGCAGCGCCTCACGAAGGAAGGGCAGCTCCGCCAGGTCGGTGGGCGAAGGCACCGGCGCGAGTCTAACGAGAATGATTCTCAAAACAGCCCGATGCGGCGGGCCTGCCGCCTAGCTCGAGCGCGCCGCCTCGCGGATGAACTTGCGGGAGACCGCCTGGAGCTCCTCGTCGTGCTGCACCGTGCGGTGGTGGCCGCCCGGCAGGAGCAGCAGCCGCTTCGGCTCCTGTGCCGACTCGTAGACCTGCTCGCTGACCATGTACGGCACCTGCTCGTCGCCGCGTGCGTGCATGAGGAGCAGGGCCGTCTCCGGGCCGAGCCGGCCGGCCGCCTCGAAGATGTCGAGCGACTCGAGCCACGGCTCGCATGCCTCGTCGTCGCAGTCGAACTCGGGCCGCTGCCCCGACCGCATGAAACGCAGCAACCCGTTGTCCGGCGCCGGGCAGATGGCGACCACGGCACACACCTGTCGCGAGCCGGCGGCCGCCGCGTGGATCGCCTGCCAGCCGCCCATGCTCGACCCTCGGAGTGCGACTTGCGGCACATGCGTGCGTAACAAAGCGGCCATCGCGAGCGCGTCGTCGAATGCGCCGGGGCCGAAGCTGCCTTGGGAGCGGCCATGGCCACGCGCGTCGTAGGCAAGCGCGGCCATGCCGTCGGCCCGGCAGCCGCGCGCGAAGTCGAAGTGGCTCTCCTTCGCCGAGCCGGCGCCGTGCAGGATCACGACGCCGACGTCCGGCTCGTCGTCGGGCAGGAACAGGGCATAGGCAAGCCCCTCGTGGGTGCCCAGCTCGGGCGATATGGGCGTCGGGTGGCGCACCTGGTCCTTCATAATCGCCGCTCGACCATGTCGGCGGTTGCGGTCTCGCATGTCTATCCCCTGGGCTCGCGCCTAAATGAGCGCGGCCGTCTCGAGGTGGGAGGCTGCGATGTCGTCGAGCTCGCGGCCCAGTTCGGCACGCCGGCGTACGTCTACGCGGAGGACGACATGCGCGCCCGCGCGCGCAGCTTCGTCGAGGCGTTCAGAGCGCGCACGGACCACTTCGAGATCATTTACGCGAGCAAAGCGTTCCCCTGCACCGCGGTCTTCCGGCTGTTCGCGGAGGAGGGGCTGTCGGCCGACGTGGCCTCCGGCGGCGAGCTCCATCTCGCGCTGGCGGCGGGCGTGGACCCGAAGCGCCTCTACATGCACGGGAACAACAAGTCGCCGGCCGAGCTCGACTACGCGATCGAGAGCGGGCTCGGTCACATCGTCGTGGACTCCTTTGACGAGGTCGAGCGTCTGCGCGGGGGCGGACAGCGCGTTCTCCTGAGGGTGACCCCAGGCATCGAGCCGACCACCCACGAGTTCATCCAGACGGGACAGGTCGATTCAAAGTTCGGCTTCCAGATGGGGGAGGTGGAGCGCGCCGTCGACGCGTGCGCCGCCGCCGGGCTGGAGCTCTGCGGCCTGCATGCGCACATCGGCTCCCAGATCCTCGACGTGGACGTGTTCGAGAAGCTCGGGGAGCTGCTCGCCGGGATAGGCGACTGGCCGCTCCTCAACCTCGGCGGCGGGCTCGGTATCGCATATACCGCCGAGGACAGCGCGCCGTCGGTCGAGGAGTACGTCGACGCGCTGCTCCGTCATGCACCCCAGGGGGTGACGGTTCTGTGTGAGCCCGGCCGCGCGCTCGTGGGCAACGCGGGCGTGACGCTATACACCGTCGGGACCATCAAGCGGATCCCGGGCGTGAGGACCTATGTGGCGGTCGACGGCGGCATGTCCGACAACCTGCGCCCGATGCTCTACGGGGCGCGTTATGAGGCGGAGATCGCAGACAGGTTCAAGGAAGGACATGCCGGCGCCGCGCGCAGCGCCCGCGGCTTGGCTAACGGCGGCGAGCTCTGCACGATCGCCGGCATGCACTGCGAGTCCGGCGACATTCTCGTTCGAGACGTTGAGCTGAACGACCCGCGCGTCGGCGACGTGCTCGTGATCCCGGCCACCGGCGCCTACTCGCACGCGATGGCGAACAACTACAACGCGGTACCGCGGCCCCCGGTGATCTTCTGCCGGGAGGGTGACGCGAGCGTGGTCGTCCGCCGCGAGACCTACGAAGATCTGACGCTCCGTGACCGCTGAGCCCTTCCGCGTCGGCCTGCTGGGCCACGGCACGGTCGGCCGTGCCTTCGCAGAGTTGCTCGACGAGCGCGCGGACGCGATCGAGGCCGAGGTGGGGCGCCGGCCGGAGATCTCGGGCGTCCTCACGCGCAGCCGCGGCGACTTCGACGACATCCTCGAGCGCAGCCACCTCGTGGTGGAGCTCATGGGGGGGATCGACCCGACGCGCGAGTACGTGCTGCGGGCGCTCGATGCGGGGCGGCACGTGGTGACGGCCAACAAGCAGCTGCTCTCGCAGCACGGCGAGGAGGTCTTCGACGCGGCCCGGCGCGGCGGCGTGCAGCTGCGCTTCGAGGGCGCGGTCGCGGGCGTGGTGCCCGCGATCCGGGTGATGTCGGAGACGCTCGCCGCCGCCCACATCGAGCGCGTGCACGGCATCGTGAACGGCACCACGAACTACATCCTCAGCGAGATGGCGCGCACCGGGGCCAGCTACGAGGAGGCGCTGAAGGCCGCGCAGGAGCTCGGCTTCGCCGAGGCCGATCCCACCGAGGATGTGACCGGCAAGGACGCCGCGGCGAAGATGGCGATTCTCGCCAGGCTCGCGTTCAACGCGGCTGTCCGGCTTGATCAGGTGAGTTACGAGGGCATCGAGCGGCTCACTGCGGACGACATCGAGTACGCGAAGGACCTGGGCCTGTCGCTGAAGCTGATCGGCTCCGCGGAGCGAATCGACAGCGGCGTCGCCGTGCACGTGTACCCCGCGTTCCTGTACGCAGACCACCCGCTCGCGTCCGTGAACGGCGCGTTCAACGCGGTGACGATCGAGTCGCCTGCGATTACGGAGATCACGCTGTCCGGACCGGGCGCCGGCGGGTTGCAGACCGCGAGCGCGGTGCTCGGCGACGTGATCTCGGCGATGATCCCGCCGCCCTCGCTCGTGCCCCCGGCTCAGGACGTGCCGCTCGTCACGGACACCGAGTTCTCCTTCTACCTCCACCTGGAGGTCGCGGACCGGCCCGGAGTGCTGGCCCAGGTGGCGGAGATCCTAGGGCTGCAGGGTGTGTCGATCAAGTCGGTCGTGCAGAAGGGGCTCGGCGACGAGGCGCGGCTCGTGATGGTGATGCACCAGGTGCTCGAGTCGAAGTTCCGCGCGTCCGTAGACCTGATCTCTCGACTCGACTTCGTACGGGAGCCGCCCCGCGTGATCAGGGTCATCGAGGAGACGTTCTGAGCCTCTGGCGCTACCGGGAGCGCCTCCCCGTCGAGCCGCTCGTGACCATGGGCGAGGGCGACACCCCGCTGGTCCCCGCGCCGCACCTGTCCGAGCTGACGGGCACGGACGTGTGGCTGAAGCTCGAGGGGGCGAACCCAACCGGTTCGTTCAAGGACCGCGGGATGACCGTGGCGGTGAGCGCGGCGATCGGCGAGGGCGCCGAGGCTGTGATCTGCGCCTCGACCGGGAACACCGCGGCGAGTGCCGCCGCCTACGCGGCACGCGCCGGCCTGCGCGGCGCGGTGATCGTGCCCGAGGGGAAGATCGCCACCGGCAAGCTCGCCCAAGCGCTGATGCACGGCGCGCGCGTTATCGCGCTGCGGGGCAACTTCGACGAGGCGCTTGCGCTCGTGCGCGAGCTGGCCGACCGGCACCCGATCGCGCTCGTGAACTCGGTGAACGAGTACCGGATCGAGGGCCAGAAGACGGGTGCCTTCGAGGTTTGCGACCAGCTCGGCGACCCGCCCGACGTGCTCTGCATCCCGGTGGGGAACGCCGGCAACGTCACGTCGTGGTGGAAGGGCTTCCAGGAGTACGGCTCCGCGCCGAGGATGCACGGCTACCAGGCCGAGGGAGCGGCGCCGCTCGTCCACGGCGCGCCGGTGGAGCGCCCCGAGACCGTGGCGTCGGCGATCAGGATCGGGAACCCGGCGCGCTGGGAGGACGCGATGAACGCGTTCACGGCGTCGCGCGGCGAGGTGCGTGCGGTGTCCGACGCCGAGATCCTCGACGCCTACTCGCTGCTCGGCGCGCGCGAGGGCGTGTTCTGTGAGCCCGCGTCGGCGGCGTCGGTGGCCGGCCTCTTGAAGAACGGCGCCGAGGGCCGGGTCGTGTGCGTGCTCACCGGACATGGGCTGAAGGACCCCCAGACGGCGATGAACCGCGCGGCGAGCGTCGTGCCGTGCGAGCCGGATCTCGAGAGCGTCGAGCGCGCGGTACTCGAATGAGGCGCCACCGGATCGTGCGCGTGCCGGCCTCGTCGGCGAATCTTGGCCCGGGCTACGACGTGCTCGCGGCGGCGCTGTCACTGCAGCTCGAGCTGGAGGTGGAGGAGACGGGTGAGTTCTTCGTGCACGCCGAGGTGCCCGGGGTGCCGGCCGACCGCTCGAACCTGTGCGTGCGTGCCTTCGAGCGCCTACACCCGGTCGACGGCGTGACCTTCCAGATCCGCTCCGAGATACCGACGGCGGCGGGCCTTGGGTCGAGCGCCGCAGCGATCGTCGCGGGACTGGCGGCTGCCGACCATATGTACGAGCTCGACGCCCCACTGTTCGAGCTCGCCGCCGAGCTCGAGGGGCATCCGGACAACGTGGCCGCCGCGCTTCACGGCGGCTTCGTGATCTGCCCCGGGCCCGGCGAGGCGCCCGTGCGCTTCGACCCGGCGCCGGGCCTCGAGGGGGTCCTGGCGATCCCGAACCACGAGGTGCCCACGGCGGGGGCGCGGGCAGCGATGCCCGCCGAGCTGCCGCTCGAGGACGCGGTTCACAACGTGGGTCACGCCGCGCTGCTCGTGCTCGGGCTCGCGAAGGACGACTTCAGCCTGATCGGCCGCGGCCTGCGCGACCTGATGCACCAGCCGCGGCGGCGCGAGCTCTACCCACGCTCGATGGAGTTGGTGGACCGCGCGGAGGAGCTCGGCGCGGTCGGCGCGACCATCTCGGGCGCCGGGCCAACCGTGCTGTTCTGGTGCCACTGGCAACAGACCGGCGGCGTGGTCGAGCGCCTCAAGGCCGATGCGCCCGACTGCGAGATCCGCCGAGCGACGTTCGCGCCCGGCGGAGCCGACGTGCGCGGGCTCTGACGCAACCGCCTTCCGATGTTGAAGCGGACCGCCGACGGCGCTGACGCCCTGCCCGCGCGGTCGATCGCGACCGCGGTGAGGAGGTAGCCGCCCTCCGTGAGGGCGCGGCCGCGTATCCGGCCGGTGAAGCGCATGCGGTTCAGGCCGAGCCGGCTGCGCACCTGGAAGCGTGCGCGTTCAGAGAGAACCCTCAACACAGTTTGGAGGCCATCCCACCGCCTCACCTGAAACCGCACCACGGCGGGCTTCGACAGCCGGAAGCGGAGCGCTGCACCCGACCTGCCTCGCCGGACTATCGCCGGCCCGCGGCGCGCCGCCGGAAAGGTGTCCGGTGAGAGCAGCAGGTCTGTCAGTTCAGGCGCCTTCCCACGCGGCTCGTCCGGCTGCGGCGCGGGTTCCGGCGGCGGCGCGGGTTCCGGCGGCGGGTCGGGCTCCGGCGGCGGCTCGGGCT
>JBKPME010000191.1:0-10305 GCA_046731915.1 Actinomycetota bacterium | reverse complement strand
CCTTCGCGCGGATCTTGTCCCCCATGAGGGCGATGGCCTCGGCGGGCGGGCCGATGAACACCAGCCCCGCGTCGGCGCAGGCGCGCGCGAAGGCCGCGTTCTCGGCGAGGAAGCCGTAGCCGGGATGCACCGCCTCTGCGCCCGACTGCTTCGCGACCTCGATGATCTTCTCGACCACCAGATAGCTCTCGCTGGCCGGGCCCGGGCCGAGCAGGTAGGCCTCGTCGGCGCGCCGGACGTGCGGCGCGTCGCGATCGGGCTCGGAGTAGACCGCCACACTCGCGATGCCGAGCTCCTCGAGCGTCCGCATGACGCGAATGGCGATCTCGCCGCGGTTGGCGACCAGGACCTTCTCGAACATTGCGCGCGGGGAGGTTATCGGCCTCGGCTACCGTGGCGGCTGCGATGC
Organism: Actinomycetota bacterium; assembly: GCA_046731915.1. GTDB lineage: Bacteria > Actinomycetota > Thermoleophilia > Solirubrobacterales > Thermoleophilaceae > JACVRW01. The sequence continues at coordinate 9,896 of JBKPME010000191.1, read as the reverse complement.
GTGGCCTCGCAGCCGTTCTCCTCAGCGTCGTCGTGGCGGGGCTCCTCCTCGCCGCGCCGGCCGACGCTGCGCTGCCCTTCAAGCGCTGCGGCAGCTTCGGCTTCTCCTGCGCGCGCGTGAGCGTTCCACTGGACCGAACCGGCGCGGTGCCCGGCCGGGTGTCGCTGCTCGTGAAGCGCTTCCGCGCCCGGCGGCGGGGCGGGGCGACGCTTCCGCCGCTGTTCGTCATCGCGGGCGGCCCGGGCCAGTCGGCGACCGAGTCATACGGTGGCGAGGCGCTCGGCACGCTCTATCCCGCCTACGCGAAGCGCGACCTGATCGTGTTCGACCAGCGCGGCACCGGGGGCTCCGGGCTGCTTCGCTGCCGCAGGCTCGAGCGGGCGAACCTGCTGCGCGCGGGCCCGGCCGCCGGGGCGTGCGCCCGCTCGCTCGGCCTGCGGCGAGCGCTCTACACGAGCCGCGACTCGGCCGACGACATTGAGGCGATCCGCGGGCGACTCGGGGCCGAGCGCATCGCGCTGCTCGGCACGTCCTACGGCACCAAGCTCGCGCTCGGATACGGCCGTCGCTACCCCGAGCGGGTGGAGCGGCTCGTGCTCGATTCCGTCGTGGAGGTCGGCGGGCCGGACCCGTACTACCTGGACTCTGCCGAGGCCTCGCGCCGCGTGCTGCGCTCGCTGTGCCGGCGGCATTGTCCCTGGACCCCGGACCCGGTCGCCGAGGTGGCCGCGCTGGTCGAGCGGATCGCACGCAGCGGTCCGGTCGCGGGGCACGTCGTCGACGCCCGCGGGAAACCGCGGCGGGGCAGCCTGACGCGAATCGACATCTTCTCCGTGCTGGTCGCGGGCGACTTCGATCCGTCGCTGCGCGCCGCGTTCCCCGGCGCGGTCCATGCCGCGCTCAGCGGGGACGCGACGCCGCTCCTGCGGCTCCGCCGCCGGGCGTTCGAGGTGGATGCCGAGCCGCCGCCCCCGCGACTCTTGAGCTCAGCCGTATACGCGGCCACCACATGCGAGGAGGTGACCCTCCCATGGTCGCGCGCGACTCCGCCCGACCCGGTCGAGCGGCACGGCCAGGCCGCCGCCAGGGCGGAGGCGATCCCGGACTCCGCCTTCGCGCCGTTCGACAGGGCTACCGCGCTCGCGAGCGACATTCTCAACCTCTGTGAGAGCTGGCCGCACGCGCCCGTCGCCCCGGAGTTCGGGCCCGCGCCGCTGCCGAACGTGCCGGTGCTTCTGATTGAGGGCGAGGACGACCTGCGCACGCCGGTGGAGAACGCCGAGCGGACCGCATCGCTGTTCCCGCGCTCGCGGCTCTTGGTTGCCCCGGCGACAGGCCACTCCGCGATCAGCGCGGACTTCAGCGGATGCGCCCAGCGCGCGTTCGCCCGGTTCGTGCAGCGGCGGCCGGTCGGTCCGCGCTGCCGCCGCGTGCGCCGGGCATTCCCGCCGCAGCCTCCGCCTCCGGCGCGGCTCGCCGATGTGCAGCGTCTCCGCGGCAGCAGCTCGGGCATCCGAGGAAGGACACTGGCGGCGGTGAAGCTCACCCTCGGCGACGTGGCGGAGGACTCGCTCACTGAGCTGATCTTCGACCCGCGCGATCCGGACATCGCGCGCGGGGGCGGTTTGCGCGCCGGCCGCTACAGGATCGACGCGGACAACACGCTCGAGCTGCGCGGCGTCGCGTTTGTGCCGGGCGTCGCGCTCACCGGACGGCTTCGCGGCTTCCAGACGCGCCGCCAGCGCGGCCGACTGCGCGTACATGGCGGCGCGGCGCCGCACGGGCTCCTGACCATACGGGGACAGCGCGTGAGCGGCCGGCTCGGTGGGCGCCGGGTGCGCGGATCGCTGAACGCCGTAGCCGCCGTGGTCGCGCTGCGCGCGCAGCGTCAGTCGCTCTCGCTAGTTCCTTGAGGGAAGGAGGCACGCAGCACGTCCCCGTGGCCGGCGCCGAGCAGCCGGACAGACGCCACGTCGTAGAGGTTGACCGGGATCGCGCCGCCCCAGCTTCCTTCTGAGTCGAGGCCGAGGGACCGGAGCGGGATCGTCCGCCCATCCCGGGTGACGAGCTCTGCCCGCTTGACGGCGTCTCGGTGGCCGGCGTCGACCGTGAGCAGCAGCCACGAGGGCGAGCCCTCGTACCCGAACGCAACACCGGCCCGAGCACCCGACCCGTCCTTCAGCGGCGCAGCCTGGAAGTAGCGGCCGTTCGCCTGGGCGAGCGTCTCGCGGTAGCGCTGGGCGGTCTGGTGGTCGTCGTGGTAGACGGCGGTCATCGCCGCGACGGCGATTACCGCAGTCGCCAGCACGGGACCGAGCCGAGGGGCCAGCCAGCGCGGCGTCAACCAGCGCGGCCCGCGCCCGCGTCGACGCCGCTCCTGGAGTCCCATCGCCTCGACGACGCGGGATTCGAAGCCGGCCGAGGGCTCCTGAGCCGGTGCCACGAGCAGCAGCTCGTCCGCGACCTCCGAGAGCTGCTCGAGCGCGCGGCGGCAGCCCTCGCATCCCGACAGGTGACGCAGCGCTTCGGCGCGCGCCTCGCCGTCAGCGATCCCGAGCGCGATCTCGGGCGCAAGCTCTCGAACGTCCTCACACCTCATTCGTTGTCTCCAGTGACTCGCGCAAGTTCGCCATGGCGGCGCGTATGCGCGTCTTCGCGGTGCCAAGAGGAATCCGCTCCAGCTCGCCGATCTCCTGTGCGGTCCGCCCGAGGTAGGCGGCCAGGACGAGCGCGCGGCGCTGCTCCGGTGGGAGAGCGATGATCGCTCCGCGCACCCGGTCGCGCTCATCCGGGGGGAAGCCCTGGTCGATCGCGCTCCCCGCCGCACTCGCCTGCTGGAGCTTGGTGATCACGACGTCGGGATCGAGCGGCTCGGCGCGCTTCACCCGTACGACGTCGATGGCCAGGTTGCGAGCGATCGTGAGGAGCCAGGTGGCGACACGCCCGCGCCGTGGGTCGTACGTCTGCGCATGCCGCCAAGCCCGCACGAAGGTTTCCTGGGCCACGTCCTCCGCGGTGCCCTCGTCGCGGACGATCGTCAGCACGAGCCCGTACACCCTGGACTGGAAGCGCCGGGTGAATGCCGTGGCGGCGTCCGCATCGCCGGCTGCGAGGCCGGAGAGGAGAGCTTCGTCCGAGAGCGCTGATGACACCACACTCTGTAGTACGGGCGCAGTGCCGTATACGGATTGGCCAATCCCGAAAACGCGCTGCGGTCGTAGTACAGGGCATGAAACTCTCAATCAAATACTCAGCAGTGGCCCTTGCGATTGGGCTGGCGGCGCTGGCGCTTGCCGCCTGCGGCGGCAGCGGAAACTCGAACACAGGAAGCGCGAGCACGATGAGCCCGAGCGGCGGAGTCGTGTCGGTGAAGAGCGTGGGCAATACCCACGTGCTGACCGACTCGCAGGGCAAGACGCTCTACACAGCGAACGTAGAGAAGGGCGGGCGCATCATGTGCACGAGCGGGTGCACTACGTTCTGGAGCCCGGCCGGCGGCTCGGCGGCTCAGGCCAGGACGGCTGCCTCTGACCTGAACCTCAAGATCGGCGTGGTCAAGCGCCCCGGTGGGGCCGAGCAGCTGAGCCTCGGCGGCAAGCCGCTCTACAGCTTCACCCAGGAGGGAGCCGGCCAGATGAAGGGCAACGGCTTCATGGACGCCTTCAACGGAACGCAGTTCACGTGGACGGCGGCCGCGACCGGTGGGGCCTTGGCGTCCTCGGGGTCCAGCTCGAGCTCGGGCGGCGGCTCGGGATACAGCTCCAGCTACTAGGCAGCCAGCGCCTGCGCGGCGGCGGCGCGTCGTGTGACCACGATCTCGCCGCCGCGGTGCGGCGCGAAGACGATCGCCCTCCGCACGCGGCGCTCGGGCTCCGGGCGGGCGGCTCGGACGTCGAGCCGCGACACGAGCTCGCGGAGCACGACCTTCATCTCGAACTGCGCGAAGCTCGCGCCGAGGCAGCGCCGCACGCCGCCCCCGAACGGGATCCACGTGTAGGTGCCGGGCGGCTTCTCGAGGAAGCGCTCTGGCCGGAATGTGCGCGGATCGTCGTAGACGTCGGCGCGCCGGTGCATCAGGTAGATGCACGGCGCCACGTTCACGCCGGCCGGCAGAATGCGGCCCCCGATCTCCATCGGCTCGACCAGCCGGCGCAGGACGAGGGCGATCACCGGGCGGAGGCGAAGGATCTCCCTGACGACGGCGTCGAGATAGGCGCCCTCGCCGGCGTCGACCTCGTCGCGGAGGCGCTCGAGCACCGGCGGATGATGGGCCAGCGCCTCCAGTGCCCACGCGAGCGCCGTGGCAGTCGTCTCGTGGCCGGCCACGAGCAGGGTCATGAGCTCGTCGCGGAGCTCCTCGTCGGTCATCGCGGTTCCGTCGTCGTGCCGCGCCTGCAGGAGCAGCGAGAGCACGTCGTCGCGCTCGGCGAGGTCGGAAGCGTCGCGGCGCGCTCGGATCTCCTCGTAGATCAGCTCGTTGGTGGGCTCAAGGGCGGCCTTGAGCGTGCCGCGCTCGGCGATACGGCGCGGGCCGAGCAGGGCCAGCCGGGCCATTCGCCGGGGCTCGGTGACCCACGCGAGGCTGCCGCGTAGGACCTCGCCGACCCGCTCGAGGCGCGCCGTGTCGCGCACCCCGAACACGGTCCGCATGATCACCTCGAGCGTGATCGCCTGCATCGTCGGCCAGGCCGGCAGCGGCTCGCCGGCGGGCCAGCGCTCGATCTCACGCGCCGCGACCTCTGCCATCGTCTGCTCGTAGCTCCGCATCCGCTCGCCATGGAACGTAGGGAGCATCAGCTTGCGCTGAGCCATGTGGGCGTCGTCGTCGAGCAGCAGCACCGAATGGCTGCCCAGCACGGGCAGGAGAACGATGTTCGCCTCGCCGGCATGAAACAGCCTCGGGTCGCCCGTGAACACCTGCCGCACGGCGTCCGGGTGGGTGATGAACACCCAGGTGCCCTCGTTCGTGATCCGGAGCGTGAACATGTCGCCGTAGCGCCCGGCGCAGTCGTCCATGAACGCGGCGGGACGGGCGATCCAGCGGGCGGTCTGGAGGGCCCGGTGGGTGTTCGGTCCGGGGGGTAAAACGGCAGCGGTGATGGAGCTCAAGCTACTGGGTGCCGCAGGTTAAGTCGGATAGTCAGACCAAACCTGCGGCACCGCTCGGATTAGGCGAGCGAGCGGCCGGCGAGCCTGGCGTGTCCGGCCACGTCCGCTGCAAACGAGGGGAAATCCGCCGCGTACAGCTGCTGCGGCCCGTCGCACAGCGCCAGCTCCGGGTCCTCCGCCACCTCCACGATGATTCCGTCGGCGCCCACAGCGGCGGCAGCGCGCGACAGCGGGCCCACCAGCCGCCGGTCTCCCGATGCGTGCGACGGGTCGACGATCACAGGCAGGTGCGTGTGGAGCTTCAGCCAGGGCACTGCGCCGAGGTCGAGCGTGAAGCGCATCGCGCTGTCGAAGGTGCGGATGCCTCGCTCGCACAACATCACGCGCTCGTTGCCCTCCTTGAGGATGTAGTCGGCAGCCTGGAGGAGCTCGTCGAGGGTCGAGGAGAGGCCGCGCTTGAGGAGAATGGGCTTCTCGAGCTTCCCGACCACCTCGAGGAGCCCATAGTTCTGCATGTTCCTCGCCCCCACCTGGATCACGTCGACGGCGTCGTTAAAGGAGTCGACGAGCTCGACCGAGGTCATCTCACTGACGACGGGGAGCCCGGTCTCCTCGCGAGCGACGCGCAGGATGTTCAGCCCTTCGATGCCCAATCCCTGGAACGAAAAGGGCGAAGTTCGGGGCTTGAATGCTCCCCCGCGGAGCATCGACGCTCCAGCCGCTGCAACGGCGCGAGCCACGCCGAGCGTCTGATCGCGTGACTCGACCGTGCACGGGCCGGCGATGAGGCAGAAGGTCTCCGGGGAGCCGATGTGACGGTCGAGGATGTGGAAGGTCGTGGGCTCGTGGTGCGACAGCTCACTCGACGCGAGCTTGTAGGGGCGCGAGATCGGCACCACCCGGTCGACCCCGGGCAGGCCCTCCAGGCCCATCTCGCGGACACCCTCGGGATCGCCGATCGCGCCTATGGCTGTCGTCAGCTCACCCGGCATCACCTTCGCGTGCACGCCACCTGCCTCCAGGCGCTCGACGACGGCATCGATCTGCGCCGGTGTTGCCTCCGGTGTCATAACCACCATCACGTGCCGACCTCGGTGCGAGTCTTGCGCGACCGGAGCATCGTGACCACCAGCAGGCCTATCACCGCCACCGGGAAGGGCACGATCACCGCGACCGGTATGTCGAGCCCGGCCTTGATCGTCAGCGCGAGCCCCGCGCCGATCAGCACCACCGCGAGCGTGGTGCGGAGCACGGCCGGCTGGACGCGCACGGACCAATGGCTGCCGAGCCACACGCCCGGGACCGAGCCGAGGAGGATCGTCCCCACGAGCCCGAAGTCGACGTTGCCGGCGGTGACGTGCGCGAGCCCGGCCGCCCAGAGGAGGATCGCCGCGTGGAAGACGTCCGTGCCCACCACCCTCTGTGGCGTGAGCCGGAACAGCAGGATCAGCCCGACGGCGATCAGCGCTCCGCTGCCGGCCGACGTCACGCCCAGGACGAAGCCGACCGAGAGCCCGAGCAGAACGGCCGCGACCTTGTGCCGGCGCTCCATCTCGATCGAGTCGCGCTCGCGCGCGTGCATGCTCTTGAGGAACGAGCGGATGAGGGTGGCGATGCCCGTGAGGAGCAGCGCGCCCGCGAGCAGGATGATCACAACGTCTTCGAAGTCGCTGCCGAGCCAGTCCTCCAGCAGCGTCAGCACGTAGACGCCGAAGATCGCCGCGGGCACCGACCCGACCGCCATCCAGCTCGACAGCCTGAAGTCGACGGTGCGCTGCTTCCAGTGCTTGTAGCCGCCGACGGTCTTCGTGACCGCCGCGTAGGCGAGGTCGCTGCCGATCGCCGTGGTCGGCGTGACCCCGAAGACGAGGATCAGCATCGGCGTCATCAGCGAGCCCCCGCCGATTCCCGTCATCCCGACGAGGATCCCGACGCCCAATCCGAACGCTACGAGGGCGAAATCCACGTGGGCAGCCTAGAGGGCTAGAGGACCATGCCCGCACCGACGGTGTCGTTCGTCGACTCGTCGATGAGAATGAAGCTTCCCGTCGCGCGGTTGCGCCGGTACTCGTCCACGAGGAGCGGCGCCGACAGCCGGAGGCGCAGCTTCCCGATCTCGTTCAGCCCCAGCCCGTTCGCATCCTGGTGGCGGTGCAGCGAGTTCACGTCGATGCGGTAGATCAGATACTCGATCCTGGCGAGCGCGGTGCGGCTCGTGTGCTTGATGCGGTAGCGGCCGCCCGGCGATAGCGGCCGCTCGGACATCCAGCAGACCATCGCATCGATTTCCCTGGCCTCCCTCGGCCTGTTGGCGGGCCGGCAGATCATGTCGCCGCGCGAGACGTCGATGTCGTCCTCGAGCCGCAGCGTGACGGACAGCGGCGGGTACGCCTCCTCGACCTCGCCTTCGTAGGTGTCGATGCTCGCGACGCGGGTCGAGCGCCCGGATGGCAGCACCAGGACCTCGTCTCCCTTCCGGAAGACGCCGGACGCGACCTCGCCCGCGTAGCCGCGGTAGTCGTGCAGGTCGTCGGACATCGGCCGGGTGACCCATTGAACCGGGAAGCGCGCGTCCCGCAGGTTCCGGTCCGAGGCCACGTGCACGTGCTCGAGGTGGTAGAGCAGCGACGGGCCCTCGTACCAGGCCATGTTCTTGGAGCGCTCGACCACGTTGTCGCCGTGGAGCGCCGAGATCGGGATGAAGGTCACGTCCTGTACGTCGAGCTTCGCGGCCCAGCCCGTGAACTCGGCGCAGATCCGGTCGAAGACCTCCTGGTCCCAGCCGACCAGGTCCATCTTGTTCACGCACACGACCAGATGCGGGATGCGCAGCAGCGACGCGATGAACGCGTGCCGGCGCGACTGCTCGAGCACGCCCTTGCGCGCGTCGATGAGGATCAACGCGAGGTCGGCGGTCGAGGCGCCCGTGACCATGTTGCGCGTGTACTGCTCGTGGCCCGGTGTGTCGGCGATGATGAACTTGCGCCGCGGCGTGTGGAAGTAGCGATAAGCCACGTCGATTGTGATGCCCTGCTCGCGCTCGGCGCGAAGGCCGTCGGTCAGAAGGGCGAGGTTCACGTAGCCGTCGCCGCGCCGCTTGGAGGTCTCCTCCACATGCTCGAGCTGGTCCTCGAAGATCGACTTGGTGTCGAACAGCAGCCGGCCGATCAGCGTCGACTTGCCGTCGTCCACGGAGCCGGCCGTCGCAAAGCGGACGAGCTCGGAGGTGCGGGGGGCGACGGGTCGGCCGTTGGTCGCAGCGCCCGGCACGGCTAGCGGTTCCTCCGCATCTAGAAGTAGCCCTCCTTCTTGCGGTCCTCCATCGCCGCCTCCGAGATGCGGTCGTCCGCGCGCGTCTCGCCGCGCTCGGTGATCCGCGTAGCGGCGATCTCGGCCACGACATCGTCGAGCGAGGTGGCCTTTGACTCCACCGCGCCCGTGCAGCTCATGTCGCCGACCGTGCGGAAGCGCACCCACCTCTTGAACGGCTCCTCGCCGGGCAGCAGCTCGACGTGGTCGGATACCGCGTACAGCATCCCGTCGCGCTTGAAGACATCGCGCTCGTGCGCGAAGTAGATCGAGGGCAGCTCGAGCTTCTCCTCGGCGATGTACTGCCAGACGTCGAGCTCGGTCCAGTTCGACAGCGGGAACACGCGCACGTGCTCGCCCGGCTTCACGAAGCCGTTGTAGACGTTCCAGAGCTCAGGCCGCTGGCCCTTGGGGTCCCATTGGCCGAAGTCGTCGCGGAAGGAGAGGATGCGCTCCTTCGCCCGGGCGCGCTCCTCGTCGCGGCGGGCGCCGCCGAACGCCGCCCTGAAGCCGTGCTCCTCGATCGCGTCGAGCAGCGTGATCGATTGGAGGCGGTTGCGCGACGCGCGCGGCCCGGTCTCCTCAACGACGCGGCCGGTGTCGATCGAGTCCTGAACGGACGCCACGATCAGCCGCGCGCCCATCTCGTCCACGAGCCGGTCGCGGTACTCGATCACCTCGGGGAAGTTGTGCCCGGTGTCCACGTGCATGACGGGGAACGGGACGCCGCCGGGGTGGAACGCCTTGCGCGCCAGATGGAGCAGCACCGCGCTGTCCTTGCCGCCCGAGAAGAGCAGGACCGCGCGCTCGAGCTCAGCCGCCACTTCGCGGATGACATGGATCGCCTCAGATTCGAGCGCGCGGAGATGTGAGATTTCGTAGGTCAATCAGACGTGCAGGCCGCACTCGGTCTTGTCCTGCCCGGCCCAGCGACCCTCACGGCCATTGCCCGGGAGGGTGCAGGGAGCGCAGCCGATCGACTCGTAGCCCCGATCGTGCAGCGGATGGTAGGGGAGATTGTGCTGGTTGACGTAACTCCACACGTCGTGGTCGGTCCACTCCGCAAGCGGATTGAACTTGAATACCCCCCGCGACTCGTCCCATTCGATCCGCTGGGCATCCGCTCTCGTGGCCGACTGCTCGCGCCTGATGCCGGTTATCCAGGCCTCGGTGCCCTCGAGCGCGCGCTCCAGGGCGTCGACCTTGCGGGCCCCGCAGCAGTTCGACGCGCTCCAGGGCATGCCGTTCGGCGGGGTCGCGTCCACGACCTCGACGCGCAGCCCGTAGCGGTCCTCGACCTTTCGCCAGACCTCGTACGTCTCGGGGAACAACACGCCGGTGTCGATCGTGAATACGCGCGCCGACGGCTCGATCTGCATGAGCATGTCGATCAGGACCGACTCCTCCTTCTGGAAGGAGCAGGCCATGACGAGCGACGGGTGATGCCGCTCGAGTGCGGTCCGGAGGGTCTCTTCGGC
>JBKPME010000190.1:0-26998 GCA_046731915.1 Actinomycetota bacterium | reverse complement strand
CTTCCTGACCCCGCAGCAGGTGCCCTTCTTCGCCGGCACCTACTTCCCGCCGGACTCACGCATGGGCATGCCGAGCTGGCGCTCGGTGCTGGAGGCGGTCGCGAAGGCGTGGGACGAGCGTCGCGACGAGATCCGCGAGGGCGGCATGCGCGTCGCCGAGCGGCTGCGCGGCGGGGCGCTCCTTCAGCCATCCGAGCACGACCTCGACGCGCGAACGCTCGACGATGCCGTCGAGGCGCTGCGGGGCCAGTACGACTGGGCGAACGGAGGCTTCGGCGGAGCGCCGAAGTTCCCCCCGGCGTCCACGCTCGAGTTCCTGCTCCGCCGCAGCGAGACCGAGATGACCGCTCAGACCCTGCGCGCCATGGCGTCGGGCGGGATGTACGACCAGATCGGAGGTGGCTTCGCGCGCTACTCGGTGGACCCGTACTGGCTCGTCCCCCACTTCGAGAAGATGCTCTACGACAACGCCCTGCTCGCGCGCGCGTATCTGCACGGGTGGCAGGTCACCGGCGACGCGCTCTTCCGCACGGTCGCAGAGGAGACGCTCGACTGGGCCCTACGTGAGATGCGCGGCCCCGAGGGTGGGTTCTACTCGGCGCTCGACGCCGACTCCGAGGGCGAGGAGGGCAAGTTCTACGTCTGGGCCGTGGAGGACATGCGGGTGGCGCTCGAGGGCGAGTCCGACGCCGACGAGGCGATCGCCTGGTTCGGCGCCACCGACCGCGGCAACTTCGAGGGGCGGAACATCCCCGTGCGCGGCCCTGGCGAGCCCGAGCGCCGCGAGGAGTGGCGCCGCCGCCTCTACGAGGCGCGCGCCGAGCGCGTTTGGCCGGGCCTCGACGACAAGCGCCTCACCTCCTGGAACGCGCTGATGATCTCGGCTCTCGCCGACGCCGGCGCAGTCCTCGAGCGCGATAACTACCTCGATGCCGCTCGGACCGCCGCCGACTTCGTGTTGCGCGACCTGCGCGACTCCCGCGGACGACTCCTCCGTAGCTGGAAGGAGGGACAGGGCAAGCTGAACGCCTACCTCGAGGACCACGCATACCTGCTCGAGGCGCTGCTGTCGCTCTACGAGGCGACCTTCGAGCCGCGCTGGTTCGCCGAGGCATGCGCGCTCGCCGACACAATGATCGAGCGCTTCGCCGACGACGAGAACGGCGGCTTCTTCGAGACCTCGTCCGACCACGAGCAGCTCGTGGCGCGCCGCAAGGACCTCGAGGACCACCCCATCCCGGCCGGGAACTCGAGCGCCGCGTACGGTCTCTTGAGGCTGGCCGCCCTGACGGGCGAGCACGAGTACGCGGATCGCGCCGAGTCTGTGCTGCGCCTACTGCACGAGATCGCGCCGAAGCACCCGCAGGCATTCGGCCACCTGCTCCAGGCGCTCGACTTCCGGCTCGCGCAGGTCAAGGAGGTCGCCCTGGTCGGAGACGAGCTCCGCCCGCTCGAGCGCGTGGTGCGCGACTCCTTCCGCCCCCACCTGGTGCTCGCCGGCGGCGAGCCCGACGGCGTACCGCTGCTGGAGGGCCGCGACGCCGTCGACGGGCGCCCCACGGCGTACGTGTGCGAGCAGTTCGCCTGCCGAGCGCCCGTCACCGAGCCGCGCGAGCTCGAACAGCTGTTGGCATAGGCGTTCGCCCCGTCCTAGACCCTCAGCAGCTACGCAATGGCCGGAACGGGGCGAACCGCTCCCGCCTCTGCGCCGAGCTGAGATGAACGGGAACTACTCCGGTGAGTGGCCTCCATGGCCGAAGAAGTGATTGCAGTTGGACGGGGCGAGCCCCGCCTTTGGACCACCGTTGGGCGAAGGATGGCCCTCGTCGAGATCACCCGTGATGCGGGCCTCGCAGATCGCCGTGGCCCGGTCACGCCTCGACCGGCACGCGCTCCCGCTCCTCCTCGCGCGCCAGCGCCGACGGCCACCAGATCCTCGGGCCGATCAGCTCGACGAGCGAGGGCACCAGCACGCTGCGCACCAGGAACGTGTCAAGTAGAACGCCGAACGCCACCACGAATCCGATCTCGGTCAGGAACACGAGCGGGAGCACGGCCAGCACCGAGAAGGTGCCGGCGAGCACGATGCCGGCACTCGTGATCACCCCGCCCGTCACGGCGAGAGCGCGCAGCATGCCGGCGCGAGTGCCGTGCGCGAGCGCCTCTTCGCGCGTGCGCGCCATCAGGAAGATGTTGTAGTCCACGCCCAGCGCCACGAGGAAGACGAACGCGAACAGCGGCAGGGACGGGTCGGAGCCTGGGAACCCGAAGATCACGTCGTACGCGAAGTAGCCGACGCCCAGCGCCGCCAGGAAGCTGAGGATCACCGTCCCGATCAGAATGAGCGGTGCGACCACCGCCCGCAGCAGCGCGACCAGGATCAGGAACACGACAACCAGCACGATCGGTGGGATCACCTTGGAGTCCCACGCTGCAGCCTCGCGCACGTCGAACTCGATCGCGGTGGGCCCGCCCACCAGAGTGCCCTCCGCGGCTCGGTGCGCCGCGTCCCGAATCGGGTCGATCAGATCGAATGCCTCCGTCGAGTACGGGTTCGGCTTCAGAATCGCCTGCACCAGCACGCCGCTGTTCCCCTCGGCCACTGGACCGGATACGGCTTCGACGCCGTCCACCTGCGCCACCGCGCGCCTGATCTCCGGCACCTGGTCGCGCGCGGGGACGATGATGTCCGTAGGGGCGCTCGCCCCGGCGGGGAAGCTCCGGCTGAGGATCTTCTGGCCCTCCACCGACTCGACCTCGGTGGTGTAGCTGTTGTTCGTGGTGAGGCCGGTCGAGAAGAACGCCAGCCCCGTGCAGAAGACGAGCAGAAGCGCAACCGAGCCCGCGGCGACGCGCGCCGGGCGGCTTGCGACCCGCCGGCCGACTCTGCTCCAGAACCCGTGCGTCTCGTCCGCGATGCGCTCGTGCCTGAAGCGGCGCACCTCGTATGGCTTGAAGAGGCCGCGGTCAAGCGGGCCGAGGATCAGCGACGGCACGAAGCCGCGCGTGAGCCTGGTGATCAGCGCGTTCAGGATCACGAACGGCAGCAGGAGCAGCACCACGAGCGCCCCGCCGAGCACCGGCAACAGCGCACCGAAGCGCGAGCCCTCGACGATCCGCCGCCGGAACCTCCCGGCCGTGACACCCTCCCGTGCCATCCACTGGGGCGAGTGCGGCACGAACGGCCAGAACGCGCGGCGGCCGCAGATCGTGAGCAGCGCGGGCAGCAGCGTTAGCATCGAGAGCGCGGCGCAGGCTACGCCCATCGCGGCGATCGGTCCCATCCCGGACGTCCCGTTGACCTTCGCGATCATGAGGCAGAGAAGCCCGGCGATCACCGTCGACGCCGACGCGAGCACGGCGGGGCCGGCCGAGCGCATCGCCGCGGCCATCGCTTCGTGACGGTCGAGCCGATCGTGCAGCTCCTCGCGGTAGCGAGCGACGATCAGAAGCGCGTAGTCCGTGCCCGCGCCCAGCACGAGCACCGACATGATCGAGCTCGACTGGGAGTTGATCGTCACCCCCAGCTCCGACAGGCCATAGCCGAGCGAGCGCGCGAGCATCTCCGCGAAGATGACCGCCGTCAGCGGGATGAACAGGAAGACCGGCGACCGGTAGATCAGGATCAGCAGCACGATCACGAGGCTCACCGCTGCGAGCAGCAGCGTCCCGTTGATTCCCTCGAACACCTTGATCGCGTCCGCGGAGTAGCCGGCGCCGCCGGTGATCTTCACCTCGAGGCCGCCACCGGGGTCCGAGACGAGGTCGCGCCAGTGGTCGATCGGGTCGAGGATCGTGTCGCTCTCGCCGTTGCCCTTGATGTACGCGGTGACGATCGCGGCCTTGCCGTCAGGCGAGCAGACCGGCCCGACGAACGGCCTGTAGTCCTCTGGCTGGCCCGGGATCGTCGTGGACGGTCCGGCGCAGCCGTTCGGTCGCCGGATCTGCGGGCCGCCGCCGGCGGCCTTCGCGCCGTCGCGAACCACGCCCTCGAAGCGGCGCTGCGTCATCCGCTTGACGTCGGCCTGGACCTTCGCGAGGTCGGCCTCGGTCAGGCCGGACTCGCGGTAGTAGACGATCACCGCCGACGCGAGCTCGCCGCCCTGAAGGCTCTTCGTCGCGTCGAGCGCCTTGGTGGACTCGGCGTCACCCGGGAGATACGAGCTCGACTCGTTGTCCTCGGCGTCGGTGAACTTCGTCGGCAGCTGGGCCGGCCCGACCGCGATGAAGATGCCAACGAGCCAGACAAGGAAGACGACCCACTTCGCGCGCGGGCCGGCGGCGATGGCGTAGATGGAGCGGCGCGAGTCCATAGCCAACCTATACGCCTAGAGGATCGACAGGTATCGGTCCAGCTCCCATTGGCTCACCTGGACACGGTAGTCCTCCCATTCCTGCCGCTTGATCTCGACGTAGCGGTTGAAGATGTGCTCGCCGAAGGTCCGCAGGACGAGCTCGGACCCCGCAGTCAGCTCGATCGCCTCGCCGAGCGTCTCCGGCAGCTGCTCGATCCCAAGCCGCCTCCGCTCCTCCGGGCTGATGTGGTACAGGTTCTTCTCCATCGGCTCGGGCAGCTCGTAGCCTTTCTCGATCCCCTCGAGGCCCGCGGCAAGCAGGATCGCGAAAGTCAGGTAGGGGTTGCAGGCGGGGTCGGGGCAGCGTAGCTCCATCCGCGTCGCCTGCTCCTTGCCGGGGTGGTACAGCGGCACGCGGACGAGCGCCGAGCGGTTGCGGCGCGACCAGGCGCAATAGACGGGCGCCTCAAAGCCAGGCACGAGGCGCTTGTAGGAGTTGACCCACTGCGCGAACACCGAGCAGATCTCGCGCGCGTGCTTCAGCTGGCCGGCGATGAACGCCTTGCCGGTGTCGGAGAGGAAGTACTGGTCGTTCGCGTCATAGAACGCGTTCGAGTCGCCGCTGAAGAGCGACTGGTGCGTGTGCATCCCGGACCCGTTCTCGCCGAACAGCGGCTTCGGCATGAAGGTCGCGTGCCAGCCGTACTTCATGGCGTATTCCTTGACCGTGATCCGGTAGGTCATGCAGTCGTCGGCCATCTTGAGCGCGTCCGCATAGCGCATGTCGATCTCGTGCTGCGACGGGCCGACCTCGTGGTGCGTGTACTCCACGTGGATGCCGAGCTGCTCGAGCGCGAGCACCGTCTCGCGGCGCACGTCCGAGCCGGCGTCGAGCGTGGTCAGGTCGAAGTAGCCGCCCTCGTCGAGGATCTCCGGGACCCCGCTCTCGGGCCGCGCGTTCCGAAAGTAGAAGTACTCGAGCTCGGGGCCGACGTAGAAGTTGCTGAAGCCCATCTCCTGAGCCCGCTCGAGTGTCCGGCGGAGCACCTGACGCGGGTCGCCCTCATAGGGCTCGCGTGCCGGCGTGACGACGTCGCAGAACATGCGCGCCACGCCGCGCTCCTCAGGGCGCCATGGCAAGACCGCGAACGTGGCCGGGTCCGGCATGGCGATCATGTCCGACTCCTCGATCGCGTTGAAGCCCGTGATCGAGGAGCCGTCGAAACCCATCCCACCCTCGAAAGCGTCCTCGAGCTCCTGAGCGTGGATCGAGAAACTCTTCAGCTGGCCAAGGATGTCCGTGAACCAGAGGCGCACGAAGCGAATGTCGCGGTCCTCGACGAATGCCTGGATGTCGTCGGCGGTCTGCGGCTGGTCAGCCATCGGGCGGCTCCTTGGGGGCGGCTTTTCGGAGCGCCGCAGACTACAGCCAGGCGTTGGCCCAGAGCTTTAACGCGCGCACCGCCGGCTCGAGCGCCTCACCCTTCTCGGTGAGGAGATACTCGACCCTGACGGGTGTTTCGTCGATGACGCGGCGCTCGACGATGCCCTCCGCCTCGAGCTCCTTCATCCGCTCCGACAGCAAGCGATCCGAGAGGTCCGGGACGAGCCGCTTGAACTCGGAGAAACGCGTCGGGCCATCCATCAGGACGAACAGGATCGCGCCCGTCCAGCGCTTGCCCACCAGCTCGACGGCCTGGTGGTAGGACGAGCAGCACGTCTCACGCCGTACGACGACCGTGCGTGACGCCATTACGGACATCGTATCGCCGCGCTATGCGGCCTGAGCGAGCCGGGAGTCCTCGGAGGAACCGTCCTTCGGCACGTCGGCCGCGCGGGTCACGAGGTTGCCGAACGTCGCGAGCGCCACGTGCGCGATGGCCTCGAGGATCTGCCCGTCCTCCCAGCCGGCCTCGCGCGCCTCCTCTACGAGGTGGAGCTTCGGCGGCCCCTCGGACTCGAGCAGCGCCTTCACGAAGCGGAGCAGCACGGCCTCCCTCTCGTCGTATGAGTCGAACTCACGCGCGAGCGCGATCTCGTCCATGCCGAGGCCGGCGTCGCGGCCGGTCCGCTGGAGCGTCGAGAGCGCGTACTCGCTGCCCTGGTGCTCGGCGACGGCGAGCGCGATCCGCTGCTGGGTCGCGTAGGCCAGCGAGCCATTGCGGAGCTCCGAGCGGAAGCGTGCGTAGGAGCGCAGCACCGCAGGCGAGCCCGCCATCACGCCGATGAAGTTCGGCAGTTGGCCACCGCCCGCCAACGCGCCCTTGAGAATCGGGACGCTGCCCTCGGGAGCCGTCTCCTCGTCGTGGACCTTGAACCTGCTCTCCTTCGTCTTCATTCCGCTCTGCTTTCTGGGTACGACTTACGGGACGTAAGTCTACGTCAGAAAGGAGCGTGTGACACGCCAATTCAGGCGTGCGCGGTGCCCGCCGCCACGACCATCAGGAACAGGCCGAGGAGGAAGGCCCAGAGGCCGAGTCGCTCGGGCTGGGCCATCTGGCTCTCCATCACGGAGTGGGCGCGCCGACGGGCCGGCGTGGGCCGGCCGGTGATCGTGACGGTGCGGCGCTGGGAGAGCGGCTGCTCGGTGAGGAGCTCGGCTGCGCGGCGCTCGAACACTCGTGGCTCCTCGTGTGTGGCGTCCTCGGTCGGGCGAAGCTCCGAGACGGTGCCGCCGCGCCCCTCGCCGTCGGTGTCATCGAGCTCGAACCGGCTCGGGCTGCGCTCGGCCGCTTCCAGCTTGCGCTCCCACTGCAGGAGGACCGCCTCGCGGCTCATGTCTTCGGTTTCGTGCTCCCGCAGGGCGCGGGCGCCGGCAGTCTGCATCGGGTCTCTCTCTTTTCGCCTGCGGGGTTAGCTGACGGGCTCGCGCTGAAAGAGCTGCGCTACGCCATGCGGCGATTCGCCCCTTGACCGACCGGTCATCTGGGTCCCCCACGCCCCGTTTTCCCCCCGGAGCTTCGGCTTCGATGACGCGGCCATGCTAGCACCAGAGCAGATGCGTCGGACGGAAAAGTCCGCTGCTTACGAGGAAAATGCAACGCGATTTGCAGATTGGCGGCGGCGCCCGGTCGCGAGTCAGCGGCCGGCGACTTGAGAGACGTACGTGGCCACGGCATCCGCGTCCTGGCCGGCGAGCAGGCCGGGCGGCATGCGGCCCGAGCCGGTGCCGCCCCGCTTGATCGCGTTCAGCACGCGCTGCTTGTCGAGCGGGGCGAGCTCGTCCAGGTTTGGGCCGGTCACGCCGTGGGCGTTCACGGCCCCGAGCGTGTGGCAGCTCTTGCAGGTCGAGATGAAGAGCAGCTTCCCGTCCTCCAGCTTCCCGGAGATCTCCTTGCTCCGGAGGTTGCCGGTGCCGCCCTCGGCCTCGGGCCGGGACGCGATCACCGCGGCCGGCACGGCGATCCCGAGCGCGGCGTAGATGACCACCATCGTGTAAGTGAAGAAGCGCCCGCCGCGGGTGAGGTAGGCCTCGCGCGCCGCGCTCGCGCCGCCCGAGAAGGCGATGAAGATCACGATGAGCCCGGCGACGATGAAGGGCACGAGGACGATCAGGACTTCCATCGAGGGCGCCACAATACCGGCCGCGCTCCCGGTTTAGGCGTCGCGGGCCGTGGAGTCGCAGGCCGCTAGGCGGCGTTCGCCGCGGCGCGGCGCGCGCGCTTCCAACTGCCGTAGGCGGCGAAGACGTCGCTCAGCGCGGGCAGGCTCTCGTCGTCGGAGGCGCGCTGCTGGTAGTCGACCATCAGGAGGCGCTCCGGACGGGAGCCAACGGCCTCCGCCACGTCGCGGATGGCCTTGCAGACCTCGGGCTTGGACGCAGACCCGTCACCGCGAGCCCGCTTTGCCTCGTGCGCGAACACGCCGGCGGCGCTTCCGCGGGCGCCGGGCTCGGCCGCGGGTGTGGGGCGCGCCCGGCCCGCGCCGACCAGCAGGCGGCAGTGCGGGCAGCGCTGGGGCTCGTCGGGCCAGTCATCACCCACCCTCTTCTCAATGAGGAGGTGACAGTGCGGGCAGTAGGCGTCGCCTGCCGCCCGCTTCTTCTTGCTAGTCGCCGATGCCATCGGGCCCCTGGTGTCAGCCTTTTCGCCGAGACCGGGCATGGTGAAACCCATAAGTGGGCCAGCGACCCCAAATGTGAAAGCTTTCGTCAGTCGCCGGTGCCGCTCGGTGGCGGCCGTGCCGACCGGAAATAGAAAGCCCCCGCCTGGGCGGGGGCTTTCCTTAGCCGACCGGTAAGCCGGATCCTGTCGTGAGCAGCCATCCATCTCGCCTCGCGGCGGGGCCTGTCGGCCCTGCGGCCTACCTGGAGCTCGGCGGGCAGCGTCAGCGCTCCTGCTTGGCCTTGCACCGGGTGGGGTTTGCCTGGCCGCCACGTCACCGTGACGCCGGTGCGCTCTTACCGCACCTTTTCACCCTTACCTGTGCGCGACTCAGCTGGGGTCGCGCCATCGGCGGTGTGTTTCTGTGGCACTTTCCCGCGGCTTTCGCCGGGTCGGTACCCCGACCACCCTGCCCTGCGGTGTCCGGACTTTCCTCGAGGGGCCGGTTGTCTCCCCGACCTCCCCCGCGGCTGCTTGGCCGGCAGCCGATGAATTCTAGGGCCGATCGAGCCGTGCGTCGACCCTGAGAGCGGCCCGTCACCTTCCGGATCACGCCGCCAATCTTGACGCGCGATCGGAGCGCCCGCTTAGCGCGGCCACCGCCCTGGGCAGCTCGGCGGACGCGTGCTCGGAATCGGTCCATAGGCCCGTCGAAAGGCCGTCGGGACGCACCAGCAGCGCGCCGCGGCGCGCAATTCCGAGAGCGCGCGCGGTGAGCTCGTCCAGGCTCCGCACGGAGACCGGAACGCGCACGTTGGCAGCGGCGGCCAGCGACTCCCACGACGCGGCCTCGGGACCGGTCAACAGGGTCAGGCCGTCGCCGAGAAGGTCGAGCGTCGAGAGCGGACGGTCCTCGTCGGGCAGCCACAGATGCGCGATCCGGCCACCGAGGTCGGCGCGCAGCTCGGCGGTCACCGGGCGCTCCGAGCCGTCTGCGTCAGCCGACCGCGTGGTGTTGTGCTCCGCCACCGGCCGGCGCTCCGCCTCGTACGAGTCGAGGAGAGTGTCGCCCGCCCAGTCCCGCAGGACCCAGGCGAGCTTCCAGCCCAGGTCATAGCCGTCGCGGATGGCGGCGTTGAGCCCCGTTGCCCCGCGCGGGGTCACGCGGTGAGCGGCGTCCCCGATCAGGAACACTTTGCTGTCCCGAAAGCGCTCGGCCAGATCGACTCCGAACGGGATCAGCGCGATGCGGTCGATCTGCACGTCGAGGTCCTGGGCTCCTGCGGCCGCGCGAATCCATGCCATCACGTCTAAGGGCGCCAGGTCCTCCGCGCGTCCGCGTGCGGTGTGCCAGTGGGTTGCGAAGACCCAGCGGTCCGGCAGGCCCGCCGGCACGAAGGAAACCGGCGGCTCGAGGCCTGTGAGGAAGTAGATCGCGTAGCGGTGCTCCCCCACCAGCTCCCAAAGCGGAGCACGGATCATCACCCCGAGGCGGTGGCCGAGCAACTCGCGGCGGGAGGCCCGAATGCCGAGCGCCCTCCGGACCGTGCTCCTGACGCCGTCCGCTCCGATCGCGTACCGGCTGCGAACCAGGCGCTCGTTCCCGCCCTCCGTGTCTCGAATGGTCAGGACCACGCGCTCCCCGGCGTCCCGGATCTCCGTCACCTCGACGCCACGCTCGACCCGCGCGCTCGCCAACGAGCGCAGGTGGCGCTCGAGCACGGGTTCGAGATGATCCTGCGGGATCGCGGCAGGCGCGGTCGGGCTGATCAGAACGCTCTGCTCGCGGGTTGGGAAGCCGGCGTCCGAGGCATGACCCGCGGCCGCGGCTGCCAGCGTCTCGGTGATCCACGGCCGGAGCTCGACGTTCATGTCGCCCTCGCGCAGCTCCGCCTCCAGGCCCCACGAGCGCATCAGCTCCATGCTGGATGTGCTCATCACGTTCGCCCGCGGCTCGCGGGACGGATGCAGCCTTCGTTCGAGCACCAGCGTCTCGATGCCCTCTTGCGCGAGCGCGGTCGCCGCGGTCAGACCGGCCGGGCCTGCACCGACGATTACGACCTGCACGTCCGTCGTCTGCGGCTTCACTGAGAGTCCTTTCATCAGACGTTGTGTAGGGTGAAATCGGTAGGATACATTTCATCCGACATGCTGTCCAGTTGAATGTCTAAACTTCAGCTGGTGGTGACGCGTCGATACGAGCAGCGCGAGCGCGCCGAGGCCGCCGAGCGGACCCGCCGGCGCATCCTCGACGTGGTTACCGAGCATCTGCGCAGGTCGCCGGGAGAGCCGATCTCGGTCGAGCAGATCGCGGAGAGGGCCGACGTCGCGCGCTCCACGGTGTACGCGATCTTCGGCTCGCGCGCCGGCCTGTTCGACGCGGTGGCGGCCGACGTCCTGGAGCGCGACGCCTACCACCGGCTGCTCGAGGCGAAGTTCGAGCCCGACGCGCGGGAGCACCTGCGCACCGGGTTCCGCAGCGCAGCCGAGATGCTGGCGGCGGATCGCGACGTGGTGCGCGCGCTGTTTTCGATGGCGCCCTTGGACCCCGACGGCGTCGGCGCCGCGGTCGGCCGCCGCGAGGAGCAGCGCGCGCGCGGGATGAGGCGCCTCGCGCGGCGCCTGCGTGAGCAGAACCTGCTGGCCCCGGGCGTCAGCGCCGCGGATGCCGAGCACATTCTCTGGGTGCTCACAAGCTTCGAGGCCTTCGACCTGCTCCACATCGGACGAGGGCTCTCGCCGAAGGCCGCCGCTCGCCGGCTGATCGAGACCGCCGAACGCGCCCTGCTGAACTAAGCCGACGCCCTAGCTCAGCCGGCTGCCGCAGCCGGCGCACTCCGCGACGACGTTCCCCGCGCCCGCGCGCGTGGACGTCATGCGCGCGTGGCACACGGGGCACTCGGAACTGCCCTGCGTGCGCGCGGTGTGGAGCGTCTGGTTGAGGAGCTCCTCGAGCGTGAGGCCGGCGTCGAAGTCAAACTGCTCGGCGCCCGGTCTGTCCAGCACGGCGGCCGTCATGCCACCCTCCTGCACACGCCCACCACGCGGCCCAGGAGCTCCACGTCGCGCGCGTAGATCGGGTCGAGGGCGTCGTTCTCCGGCTGAAGCCTCACGCGGGACTTCTCCTTGAAGAAACGCTTCACGGTCGCCTCGCCCTCGAGCATCGCCACGACGATCTGGCCGTTCGTCGCCGTGCTTTGCGGGCGGACGACCACGTAGTCCTTGTCGAAGATGCCGGCGTCCTTCATCGAGTCGCCCTTCACGCGCAGCACGAACTCACCTTGGTCGCCCCCGGCGATCTGCGGTACCGGCACGTACTCCTCGATGTTCTCGTCCGCGAGCACGGGCTGGCCGGCGGCGACCTGGCCCACGAGCGGCAAACCCCTCGGCGTCACGACCGCCTTCGCCTTGTCCACCAGCACCTCGATCGCGCGCGGCTTGGTCGGGTCGCGCTTCAGCACGCCGAGCTTCTCGAGGTTCGCCAGATGCGCGTGGACCGTCGACGACGACGTCAACCCGATCGCCTTGCCGATGTCGCGCACCGTCGGCGGGTAGCCGTGCTCGGTCGCGTACGACTTCACGTACTCGAAGATCTCCTGCTGCCGCTTGGTGAGGGTGCTCATATCGACCATCAGACCTCCCACAGAAGCGCCGAGATTAGACGTAATCCGAACATGTGTTCGCAGAGTACCCGGGAGGTCGGACGGCATCAAGGGGTACACCGCGCGCGTCTATACTCAGGCCGCTACGCGCCTGTGGCGGAACTGGTAGACGCGCAAGGTTGAGGGCCTTGTGGCCCGTTTGGGCCGTGGGAGTTCGAATCTCCCTGGGCGCATCGAGAAACCCCCGCTAACCCGGGGGTTCGTGCTTTCTCAGGGGCGCGTTTGCAAACGGATTGCTAACACGCGCGGCACTAGCCGCCGCTGACCCTGCTCAAGGGTGGTGTCGCCGGGATCGGGATGCTCGAGGAGCCACTCGTGAAGGGCCGTGTAATCCGGCCCGGCCGCCTTGACCGGTGCGAGCGGACCACATGCGCGAGCACGACGAGCTCGTCGCCCAGCTGCTCGTGCCGAAGCAGGATGCGCTGCTCGAGCGCCTGCTTGGCCAGCGCGACAGAGATGACGCCGCGTGAATGGGTGGGATGAACACAAACGTCGCGTCGATGCCGCGCTGTTGAAGGCGATTCATCTCGACACGTCCCCGATCCCGGCAGCAACCTCAGGCTTAGCGGGGCCGCCCCGCTTCGATGGTGGTGTTCGCGGTCACCACGACTTTCCGGCCCCGCGACCCGAGACGTACCGCGAGGGGGGCCTGGGTCTCGGTCGATATCGATGCCGCCGACCTGTCCTTCGACTAGACCGGACGGGCCCATGCGCTGGGCGATCCCGCAGCCGCCGGTTCTACCGGGTCAGGACTTCGGGCCAACGGCGGTGTTGTCTTTTCAGCACGCCGGCGTCTTCCTTGTTGGGGGACGGCTTGAAGCAGACGATGTCGTCACCGTTCTTATTCACGGCGTCGAAGATCACGGCTCCGTCGATCTCCAGGCTTCAGCGGCGTGTGACCACTACGGGGAAGCTCGCCGAGCATGGCCGCTCGGGCTTTACGCCCGATGCGGTCGCTGGCGCGAGCGCTGCGGTCGCCACGGCTGAGAAGCCGATGAGGACCCTCCGGCACGTGCGCGTCATGGTTCCTCCTCTCCAAAACCCCGCTTGCCTAGGCCGCACCCTCCCCGCGCTGGCAGCGAGTGTCAAGTTCCAAAAAAGGTGGGAACCCCTGACGCCGCGGATAGACCGCCGCAGTGCCTCGCCGGGAGAAAAACGAGCCCCTGCGTGCTTGTGCGGCAATGGCAACTAGAAGAGGGGGCCTCCGCCGCTAGCAGAGACCCCCTCGGGGGGGAACCACCAACCAGGGGAAGAACAGTTGGCGGCAATACTGGAGAACGAATCTCAGCCCCGTTTCTTGCGAATCATGTTGTGCCAGGGCCGGGGTGGCTGGGGTACGACCCGCACGCGCTGCGAGGAAACCGCCGCAGTGGGACATGGCGCGCGTGAGGAGTGCCATGCCCATCAAATTGCTACTCGGCAGCGCTCTGCTGGTGGGCGCCTTCGCCATCGCCGCTCCCGTTCAGGCCGACGATCCCCGATCATCTGCGGAGAGGAGCCGACAATCGTCGCGGTGCCGGGACAGCCGACGTTCGGGACGCCGGGCGACGATGTGATCGTGGGCACGAACGGGCCCGACGAGATCCACGGGCTTGGCGGCAACGACTTCATCTGCGGCGGCCTGGGCAACGACGAGATCACCGGCGACAGTGGCGACGACGGGGTCGTGGGCGGCGACTTCAGCGGCGAGCCCGGCGAGCCGGGACAGAAGCTTCCGGAGGGCAACGACACGCTCGACGGCGGCAACGGCAGCGACTTCGCCGTGGGCATGATCGGCGCCGACACGGCGCGAGGCGGCAAGGGCGATGACGAGCTGTTCGGCGGCCCCGGCAACGACAGCGTCGATGGCGGCAACGGCAGCGACCTGCTGGTCGGCAACTTCGGCAACGACACGCTCAGCGGCGGCAACGGCGACGACCTGCTCGACGGCGACATCGTGTCCCCCTCCGGCGACGAAGCGGCAGAAGACCCGAACCCGAACACCGACACCTGCGACGGCGGGCGCGGCGAGAACCAGCTGTTCTTCTGCGAGAACTAGGTGTTGACCGACACCGCTTGAGGGAGGTGGCCCCTTTCCCCAGTGGAGAGGGCCACCGGCCCACCCTCATCTGGTGGCGCCTCGCCCGTAAGCCCCGCCAATGGCGAGCGCCGAGCTGAGCCGCCGCGTCGAGAAGGTCTAGCTCTCCTGCGACATCGCCCTACTCCCGCAGCCCGGCGGCTTCGAGGGCGTCCTGCTCGAAGGGAAAGGCCGAGTGCCCGCGACGCCAGCAGCGGGTCGTGCGCTTCCTAGGCGTCGTGCTCCCGGGAAAGCTCCACCTGCTGTGGCCTACCGCGTAGCCCACCTTCTTGAAAGATCGCCGGGACGTCCGGGTCCGAGAGGAAGCGCTGAAAGCCCTCCTCATCCCAGTCAAAGATCGCCCAAGCCCGAGTGTCGTCATTCGGATCGCGGAAGACTTGCGAACCCTTGGACCCGTACTGCTTTCGCTTCTCGGCCCCCTTTGTCGAGAACGTATTCCAGAAGCGGTCGAAATCCTCGAACTCCGCAGTTACCAGGATCACCTCTGTCTCCTTCCGTTGGGAGTCTCCGCCCGCCCAGTATCTCCGCCCGGTTTACGCTCCGCCAATGGCGACTGCCGAGCTGAGCCGCCGCGTCGAGAAGGTCGTCGGCCACCCGCCGCTGCGCGAGACGGTTTCCGAACCCCCCCACACGGCGCGGCTGTGGGCGCCGGTTTGCAAACGGATTGCAACGAACGCCCGATAACGGACCGGCCACGCCAGGCGTCGACAATCGGCGAAACTGCCTGCAAAACGGAGACTCCGGACACAGGCGCATACGGCGCGTCACGAGCTGTGGGAGAGTTCGAACTCCGTGGGCGCACTTTTTCGGAGGTGCCACTCGACGGTGCGGCGGCTGAGGAAGAGCTGTGTCGGCGACAACGAGGCGCGGTCGCAAACTGTCCCGGGCGCTCTATTCCGCGCATTGCGCCTGTGGTATTCACGCGGGCGCAGCGGGGTAGCGGCGTCTGGCAAACACCCTGTGTGGGTTCCTTCGAAGCAGCGCGAAGCGCCCCTTGTCGAGACGCTCGACGGATGTGCCGAGCTTCGCGCACGCGCGCTGCAGTCGCCGCGCGATCCACTCGGCGTCCGCGCCGGCCGCGAGCTCCGTCCGACAATAGCCGAGTCGGAGGCCGGTCAGCTGGACCTCCGGCTCCGCCTGGGGGCGCCACTCCGCCAGCACGCCTAGATCGTTTCGCAGCTCCTCGTCGATCGCATAGTCGTCGATCGCCCCGCCAAGGTCGTAGAGCGCCGGCCCGGCCGGCGTAAGCGCCACGCCATGGAAGACGTGCGCCGAATGACCGGCCACCGCATCGGCGCCCGCGGTAAGCAGCTCCCGCGCCCGTGCGACCTGCCAGCGCGCCGGACTCGCGCTCATATTGGAGCCCCAATGCGGGAAGGCGAGCACCACATCCGCCTCCGAACGAAGGCGCCGCACCTCGGTCGTGACCCACGTCGGAAGTGCCCGTCGAAGGTCGGCGTGCGCCACGCCCGGCCGACCGCGTCCAGCCTCGTACTCCACCGGATGGTCGGACAGTGCCAGAACTCCGAGCCGCAGCCGGCCGGCTGGCACGACCACGCCGCGACGGGCGCTGTCGACCTCAGCGCCCGCACCCACAGGAACGATGCCTCCAGCACGGAGATGCTCGAGCGTGTCCGCAAGCGCCTCGACGCCAAAGTCGAGCGCATGGTTGTTCGCCAGACCCGCGACGCTCGCGCCGATCGCCCGTAGCACCTCGACTCCACTCGGCGGCGCGCGGAAGAAGAATGGCTTCTCAGGGATGAGAGAAGTCGGCGTGCCGCGCGTTGACACGCAGCACTCGACGTTGACGACCAGCGCGTCACAGGCTGCGCAGGCCTCGCGAACGCCTGCCGACCAGACCTCAGCGGCGGGCGTGGTGGCGAGCGTCTCGGCGACCTTGCGGCCGAGCATGACATCGCCGAGCAGGCAGATCGTCGGCGTCGCGAGCACAGGACCGGCAAGCGCCGCGTGGACGCTCTATTCCTGCCTTGTGGGCGGCCTGGAAGGCGTGTCCGCCCGCGGCGGTGTGCCGGGCAGGTGAAGGAGGTTGCGCACCTCCTTGACCCCGACCACGTGCCGGGCTCGCTCTTCGGGCTCGCGCATCTGCTTGAGGCGGTTGACCTGCCGGCGCAGCCAGACGACCCCGTCCGCTGCGTTCACGTCGACGCTTCCCTTGGGGCCCGCATTGGTCGAAAGATCTCCGGCGGCTCAGGCCTCGCAGATGTCAGCGACGCGTGCGTCGCCGGCCTGTATCACGTCGCGCGGGTCAACCAGGATCGAGTGCTCGTGGTCGCCGCCGGAACACAGGATCCGGTCCTGACTCAGGAGGCGCTCGTCCATCAGCTCAAGCGCCTGGAACATCGACCCGAACGGTGGCACGGCGCCAACCTCAATTCGTTCGAGCCGCTCCGCCATCTCCTGCTCTGTAACCAGCCGGAGGCCTCGCGATCCCAACGCGTGCTTGACCTTGTGTAAGTCCAGCCGCTCAGAGGCCGGGACCACGGCGAGACGCAGCCCATCCTGGTCGCTCAACACCACGGTCTTGGCGGCATTCGCGGGCGGCACGCCTGCAGCGCGCGCCTCCTCGGCCGCCGACTGCGTCCGCTCATGCTCGACAACCTCGTACGGGACACCCCGCCGTTCGAGGAACGCGGTCACCGCCGCAAGACCTGCCTCGACGCTCATCGGACACTCCCTCGTATGCTGAACCCCGATGCTACGCCCGCCCGCAAGGACGTGCTAGGCGATGCACTCGTCACGAGAGCTGCGGAGCTCGTTGTTCCACATAACGGTCCGTGGCCGCGAGGTAAGTCTCGTCGATCTCTTGGACGGCTTCGGCGAGCACGACCGCTTGGGCGCGTGGTCGGCCAGCCCTGCGGTGCCGTCGGCGCAAGTGCGCTGATTACCGCCACGATCACCGCGTTTTACGATCTTCCACCGCGCTCGCGGATTCGACTTCTTTGTCTATCCCGACTACTTCCTCTTCCACATCGGGCGGCCGCTTGGGGATCATGCGCGCCTCGACATCTGGCCGAGCCGAAAGGAAGTCGCGGTGGCGGAGGATCCCGGGAAAATCCTCGAGGCGGTCAATGATCGCGCGATCACGCGGCTCGTCGTCCAGGACGGCGAGCCAGGCGACCCGGAGCTCGAGCCCGAGGCGCTTGCGAGCGCCCGCGCGCGCATCGCGACCTGCCTGACGTATTCCGCTTCCGGGCGCGTTCGGGACGCCGACGTGCGCATCGCGAGCAACGCGGTGGTCGAGGGCTACGTCGATGCGGTCTTGATCCAGAAGCACGGCTGGCGCAGCTGCGCGGGACGAGGGACCGCGCTCGCGCCGACACGATTGCGGCGCGGCTGGGCGAGGTCGCGCCGGAGGAGCGGCGGCACATCAGGCAGGCCCGGAAGGACCTTATCGAGGGGGCGTGCCGGTCGAGACCTACCGACGGATCGACCTCGACGAGGCGCTCGGATTGCTCGCGGCGAAGCCGGCCGAGGCCGCCGGTCGTCCCGCAGCGGCTGCCCGATGAACGCGGCTCGGCGCCGCTCGTCGGCGCGCCAGCCCACCCCCACCGGCGTCCTGGTCCACGCACTCGAGCATCCGCGCTACGAGGTCTTGCCGTTGCCAGGGATCACCGACGGCGTATGGCGCACGTTCCTCCGGCCGTGAAGATCACGGTCACCGCCTCCCCGAGCCGGGGGCTGGAGGCCACGCTCCGGGTCGCCGAGGTCCTCGCGTCGCGCGGGTACGCGACGGTGCCGCACCTGGCCGCTCGCCTCGTGCGCGACCGCGGGCAGCTCGAGGACGTGCTGCTACGTCTGCATGCCGCGGGCGTGCGCGACGTCTTCGTCGTCGCCGGTGACGCACGACAGCCCGTCGGCGAGTTCGCGGACGCCGCCGGCTTGCTCGCCGCGATGGGCGAAATGCGCGGCCGCTACGACGAGATCGGCATCTCCGGCTATCCGGAGAGCCATCAGTTCATCAGCGACGAGACCACCATCGAAGCGATGTTCGAGAAGGAGCCGATGGCCACGTACATCGTCAGCCAGATCTGTTTCAGCGCGGACGTGATCGCGACGTGGGTCCACAGCGTCAGGCAGCGTGGCACACTGCTGCCGATCTGGATCGGGGTGCCGGGGGCCATCAGCAACCGGAAGCTCATGCGAACCGCGGTACGAATCGGACTCGGAGAGTCGGCATGGGTGACGACTGGATGGTCGACCTCGAACAGGGGACTGACTTCATCGGCAAGGAAGCGCTGGCGCGGATCAAGCGCGAGGGACCGAAGCGCAGCTTGGTCGGCGTCGAGATCGCGGGCGAGCCGCTCGGGGCCTACAACGACGGCTCGACGATCGATTTCTTCCCCGTCATCAACGATGGCACCAGGATCGGCGAGGTCACATCGGCGTGCTTCTCGCCACGGCTCGAGAAGAACATCGGCTTCGCCATGGTGCCGATCGACTTCGCGGAGCACGGCACCGAGTTCGAGGTCGAGCGGCCCGACGAGACGACCCGGGCCGTGGTGGTGGAGAAGCCGTTCATCGACCCGAAGAAGGCAACCGCGAAG
Organism: Actinomycetota bacterium; assembly: GCA_046731915.1. Taxonomy (GTDB): domain Bacteria; phylum Actinomycetota; class Thermoleophilia; order Solirubrobacterales; family Thermoleophilaceae; genus JACVRW01. Next base: position 8,356 of record JBKPME010000190.1, on the reverse strand, counting down.
CAGGAGGTGACCCGAGCCGCGGGCGAGCAGGAGTCCGAAAGGCATGGGTGACAATGCCGTGACCACAAACGCCCCGTCCATCAGATCCAGATCGTGCAACGGGGCGGACAAGTGGGACGGATTTCGGCTAGTGAACGGCAAAGCGGCCGGCGCGACGGGGGCCTTGTGGCCCGTTTGGGCCGTGGGAGTTCGAATCTCCCTGGGCGCATTTGTCGCTCGCGCCTGATGGCTGCGCTTGAGGCTGCGGTGGCCTTGTTCGTCTAGCGCTGCCCACCGCGTTTCGGATACGTAGGCTTGTCCCTTCGCCCTATGGAGGAAGATGGAATGAGCCCCTCGCCACGCGAGCGCGGCCACGTGCTGCCGCTCGGCCCGGATGAGCTCCTGACCACCACCCGCGCGGTGCGCAGGCGCCTCGACCTCGAGCGACCGGTGGATTCGGCGCTGATCGAGGAATGCATTCGCATCGGCCTCCAGGCGCCCAACGGCTCGAACCTGCAGGAGTGGCGATTCGTAGTGGTGACGGACTCGAAGCGCCGTTTCGAGCTTGCGGAGCTCTACCGCCTCGCGGCCGCCGGCCACTACGACCGTCCGGAGGCTGCCGGGGATCGCAGACTTCGGTCGGGGCGGCACCTCGCCGAGCACCTGCACGAGGTACCCGCGCTCGTGGTCCCGTGCATCCAGGGTCGCACGGACGGGGCGGACGTCTACGAGCAGGCTTCGCAGTGGGGTTCGATCATCCCCGCCACATGGAGCTTCATGCTCGCCGCCCGGGCGCGAGGGCTCGGGACCGCGTGGACCACGTGGCATCTGAAGTACGAACGCAAGGCCGCCCAGATCCTGGGAATTCCGTACGACGAGGTCATGCAGGCCGCGTTGATACCGGTTGCCCACACGCTGGGCACCGACTTCCAGCCCACGAAGCGCAAGCCCGTGGAAGACGTCGTTCGCTGGAACCAGTGGTGAGCGGCGGACGCGACCTCGGAATCGAGGGCTTCGAGTACGCGACCGTCGAGGCCGGCACCTCGACCTACAAGGTCGGTATCGCCGGCGACGGGCCGCCGGTGCTCCTGCTCCACGGCTTCCCGCAATACCACTACTGCTGGCACAGGGTGGCGCCCGCTCTCCGCGGGGAGAACACGGTCATCGTCTGCGACCTGAAGGGGTGCGGCGCGAGCCGCGCCACCGCCGGCGGCCCGCTCGGCGAGGGATTCAGCAAGCGCGAGATCGCGGCGGAGCTCGTGGACGTCATGGCGACGGCGGGGTTCGAGCGCTTCTCCGTCGCCGGCCACGACCGCGGCGGCCGCGTCGCGTATCGGATGGCGCTCGACCACCCCGACCGGGTGCGTGGGCTGACGGTGCTCAACATCGTGCCGACGCTCGACCAGTTCGAGCGGATGGCGGAGCAGCTCTCGCTCGACTACTACCCCTGGTACCTCCTCGCGCAGCCTCCCCCGTTCGCGGAGCGCCTCCTCGGGGCGAGCGCGGCCTACTTCATCCGCCACACCATGCGGTCGTGGGCGGCGGACCCCGCGGCCATCGATTCCGACGCGCTGGAGCGCTATGTCCGCGCGTTCACGCCTGAGGCGATCGCCGCATGGTGCTCGGACTACCGGGCGGCCTTTCACCTGGACCGCGGAATCGATGCCGAGGACCGCGTGGCGGGCCGGAGGATCGGGTGTCCCGTCCTCGTGCACTGGGGAGCCGAGGAGAGCGCGATGTCCGACGGACCGCTCGGCATCTGGCGCAGGTGGGCCGAGGAGGTCGAGGGCGGACCGGTCCGCAGCGGCCACTTCATCCCCGAGGAGGCCGCCGAGGAACTGGTCCCATCCCTGATGCGGTTTCTCGCGCACAGCAGCGCGTGAACAATGTGGGCTTCTGCGCGAGCTCCCGGTGCCGCTCCGCGACGGGACGGTGACGCGCGCGGGGGGACCTGGGTGCCCGACGGCCCGCCGGATCCCGCGACACTCGTGCGCACGCCGTATCTGAACGAGACCGCCGTGCCGAGCCCGCTCCCATCAGCTCTCGGTGATGAGCACGACGACGAGCAGCGCCCCGAGCACGGCGCCGAGACCGGCCAGCAGCGCGAGCCCCTCGCCGGGCCCCGCGAACTCCCCACGGCTGATCGCGTCCTCCACCTCGCGGTAGCGCCAGAACGCGTAACCGGAGCAGAACACCCCGATCACCGCGAAGCCGATGCCGATCGCCGTGTAGGGCCAGGTGGTGCCCGACGCGAGCGCGGGGACCAGCTTTCCCGACCCGATGCTCACGGCGAAGGCCGTCAGCCCGGTACGCCACCACGCAAGGTACGTGCGCTCGTTGGCAAGCCGCGTTCGCCGGGTGGCGTCGCCGGCCTCGTCGAAGCGCCCTCCCCCCGGTGGCTGTGGCTCGCGCTCTCGCACCGCGAGAGGAAAGCTATCCCGCCTCGGGGCGGATATCTTCGCGCCACCGTGCCTCCGCTCACTCGCCTGCCGCGCGCCCCGTTCGAGATCAGCCCCGAACAGGAGGAGATCCGGCGGACCTGCCGCGACTTCGCGGCGAAGGAGATTCGGCCGATCTCGCTGGCGGTCGACGAGGCCGACACGGAGCTACCGAGGGAGGTCTGGAATCGCGCCGCCGAGGTCGGCTTGACCTCGTTCATGCTGCCCGAGCGGCTCGGCGGGGGCGGCATGACCGACTGCCTGACCGCCTGCATCGTGCAGGAGGAGCTCTCGTACGGCTGCGCCGGAATCGGGAACCTGATCACCTCGAACGGTTTCTTCGCCGAGCCGGTGCTCGCGCTCGGCGACGAGGACCAAGAGCGCCGCTGGCTCGTCCCGCTCACCGGCGAGCGCCCCCCGCTCACGGCGCTCGCGGTCACGGAGCCCGACGCGGGCTCGGACGTGGCGTCGATTCGCACGACCGCCCGCCGCAGCGGTGAGAGCTACGTCCTGAGTGGCCAGAAGAGCTGGATCTCGAACGGCGGCGTGGCGGATTACTACGTCGTCTTTGCCACGGTCGCCCCAGGCAGCGGCCACCGGGGCGTCACCGCGTTCGTGGTCCAGCGCGGCGACGAGGGGTTGTCGTGGGGAGCGCCGATGCGCAAGATGGGCCAGCGCGCGATCGTCAACACCGAGCTTTTCCTCGACGACGTCCACGTGCCCGTCGATCGCCGGCTCGGCGAGGAGGGTGACGGCTTCCGCGGCCTCATGCGGACCTTCGACCGCTCGCGCATCACGCTCGGCGCGTCGGCCACCGGCCTGGCTCGTGCGGCGCTCGACTACGCGGCGGCCTACGCCCGCGAGCGAGTGCAGTTCGGCAAGCCGATCGCCGAGCAGCAGGCGGTCTCCTTCCGCCTGGCGGACATGGCGCTCAGGGTCGATGCCTCGCGCCTGCTCGTGTGGCGCGCCGCGCGGTTGACCGACGCGGGCGAGCGGGCCACGGCGGAGGCGGCAATGGCGAAGCTGCACGCCTCCGAGACGGCGATGTGGTGCACGTGGGCCGCGGTCCAGACGCTCGGCGGGTGGGGCTACTCGCGCGAGCACCCGGTGGAGAAGTGGATGCGCGACGCCAAGCTGGAGGAGATCGAGGAAGGCACCTCGGACATCCAGCGGCTCGTGATCGCGCGCGAACTGCTGCGCGACTGAACCGCCCCGCCCGGGTCCCTGCGTCCGGCGCTCCGGGTCCTGCCTCCGGCCGCGCTTCTGCGTTCTCCGGCGATTGCAGGTTGTCGACAATAAGACGACGACCCGTTATCGTGCCCCGCCGAAGCGACCCGCGATGACCTTGCCGTGAACGCCGATGTCTTCATCACATCTGCCGTCACCGGGGCGGGCGCGCTCGGGGACAAAAGCGAGCGTGTGCCGGTCACCCCCGAGCAGATAGCCGACGCCGCGGTCGAGGCCGCAAGGGCGGGCGCCGCCGTCGCACATATACACGTGCGCGACCCGGCGACCGGCAAGGGGGCGCGTGACCCGGCGCTCTATCGCGAGGTCGTCGAGCGCATTCGCTCCTCGGACGTGGACGTCGTGCTCAACCTGAGCGCCGGCATGGGCGGCGACCTCGTGCTGGGCGGCGACGAGTCGCCGCTTCCGCTCGACGCCGACGGGACGGACATGGTGGGCGCCGCCGAGCGGCTGGCCCACGTCGAGGAGCTGATGCCCGAGATCTGCACGCTCGACTGCGGGAGCATGAACTTCGCGGCCGGCGGCGACTACGTGCTCGTCAACACTCCCGGGATCCTGCGGGCGATGGCGCGCAGGATCCAGGAGCTCGGCGTCCGCCCCGAGCTGGAGGTATTCGACAGCGGCCATCTCGTCCTGGTCAAGGAGCTCATCGGCGAGGGGCTGATCGACGACCCCGTGCTGATCCAGCTCTGCATGGGCATCCCGTATGGCGCGCCGGACGACCCGACGACCCTCATGGCGATGGTCGGCGGCCTGCCGGCAGGCTCCGTGTTCTCGGCCTTCTCGATCGGCCGGATGCAGCTGCCGTACGTCGCCATGGCGGCGCTGGCGGGCGGCAACGTGCGGGTTGGGTTGGAGGACAACATCTATCTCTCGCGTGGCGTGCTCGCCACCAACGCTGAGCTCGTCGAGCGCGCCGTGACGATCCTCGAGGCGATCAACGCGCGGGTGCTCGGCCCCGACGAGGTGCGGGAGAAGCTGAGGCTCCGGCGCCATGGCTGATCATGCCCCCACCCGACCCCGCAGCGTCGCGCTGCTCGGCGGCGGCGTGATCGGCGGCGGCTGGGCGGCGCGGTTCGTGCTCAACGGCGTCGACGTCCGGCTCTTCGATCCCGAGCCGGAGGCCGCTCGCAACGTCGAGGCCATGCTTCGGAACGCACGTCGCGCGTACCGGAGGCTGACGCTCGCGCCGCTCCCTGCCGAGGGAGAGCTGACGCTCGTGCGGAGTGTCGAGCAGGCGGTCGAGGGTGTCGACTTCGTCCAGGAGAGCGCCCCCGAGCGCGAGGCCGTCAAGCGCGCTCTCCTCGCTGCAGCATGCCGCGCGGCCGGCCCCGAAGTCGTCTTCGCCTCGTCTACGTCAGGTCTGCTTCCGTCGCGCCTCCAGGCCGACATGGAGCGTCCCGAGCGCCTGACGGTCGGGCATCCCTTCAACCCCGTCTACCTCCTCCCGCTCGTCGAGCTGTGCGGCGGCGAGCGCACGTCGCCGGACACCCTCGAGCGCGCCGCGGCGATCTACCACTCGGTCGGGATGCGGCCGCTCATACTGCGCAAGGAGATCGAGGGATTCGTCGCGGACCGCCTGCTGGAGGCCCTGTGGCGCGAGGCGCTCTGGCTCGTCCACGACGACGTGGCAACGGTCGAGGAAATCGACGACGCCATCCGCTATGGCGCCGGCCTGCGTTGGTCGTTCCTCGGCACGTTCCTGACGTATCGGATGGCCGGCGGCGAGGCCGGCATCCGCCACTTCATGGCGCAATTCGGGCCTACCCTGCGGCTTCCGTGGAGCAAGCTCACGGACGTGCCCGAGCTGACCGATGGGCTGATCGACAAGATCGTGGCGCAGTCCGACGGACAGGCGAACGGCCGATCGATCCGCGAGCTCGAGGAGTTGCGGGACGACTGCCTGGTCGCGGTCATGCAGGGCCTGCGCACACATCGCGTAGGCGCCGGCGCCCTGCTATACGACTACGAAAGAGGGCTACTCGATGCCGGCCACCCAATCGTGATGGCCGGCGACGACGATCTTTCTTCCCCGCTGCGGCTGCACAGCGCGCGCGTGCTGCCTGAGTGGGTCGACTACAACGGCCACGCGCACGAGAGCCGGTACCTCCAGGTGTTCGGCGACGCCACCGACGCCTTGTTGCGCTACCTGGGGGTCGACAGCGCCTACCTCACGGCCGGCGGCAGCTACTACACCGTCGAGACGCACCTGTCGCACCTGGGCCAGACGCTCGCGGGAGAGGTTCTCGACGTAACGACCCAGGTGCTCGGCTTCGACGAAAAACGCCTTCACGTGTTCCACGAGCTTCACCGTTCCGGCGACGACGTCCTGCTCGCCACCGCGGAGCAGATGCTCATCCACGTCGACACGGCCGCCGGTCGCGCGCACCCCGCCCGCCCCGAAATACTCATCCGGGTCGCCGAGCTCGCCGCTGCGCACGCTGAGCTCCCGAAGCCCGACCGCGCCGGCCGAGCGGTCGGCATACCGTCGCAGCACACGAACGAGGGGTGAGGCCGTGGATCTCACGCTCAGGAGCGACCAGGAGGGCCTCCGCGCCCGTGCCCTGACGGCGGTGCGCGAGAACCCCTGCGAGCGCCTGTATCGTGATTTACGCGTGGACCGAATCTGGGAGGGCACGTCCGAGATCCAGCGACTGATCATCGCCAATGAGGTGAGCAAGCGCGGGCTGAACGGGATGCTGTCGCACGGCGACGCGGCCGGACTCGTCGCGGAACCGGCCGGCACATGAGCGTCGCCGCCCGCGACCGAGACCTCGGCGGTCGCGATCGCGTAGGCGAGCCGGTGATCGACATCGACGTGCACGAGATGCTCACGTCCATCTCGGAGCTGGCGCCCCATCTTGAGGAGCCGTGGCGGTCCCGGATCACGATGCCGGACGGCTGGCAGGGTCTTCCGGGCTTTCCGTACTCGTACCCCCAGGTAGGCGGACTCGCTCGGGCCGACGCGGTTCTCGACGACGGCGCGCCCGCGGGATCGAGCTACGAGCGGCTGCGCGAGCAGGTGCTCGACGCCTATCCGATCGAGCACGCGATTCTGACGGGTCTCTTCCACCCCACTGACATCGGCGTGCAACCCGAGTTCGCGATCGCGCTCGCAAGCGCGTACAACGACTGGCTGGTTGACAACTGGCTGCGCCAGGACGAGCGGCTGCTCGGCTCGATCGCGGTCGCGGCCCAGTACCCGGACGCGGCCGCGCGCGAGATCGACAGGCTGGGCGGACACGAGCAGGTCGTCCAGGTGATGCTTCCAGCGAGCTCACGCGACGTGTTCGGCCGGGATTTCTACACGCCGCTGTTCGAGGCGGCCGTGCGCAACGAGCTCGCGGTCGGCTTCCACCAGACGAATGACACCCACACCGCGGTCGGGCTTCCGCCCTACTACATCGAGTGGCACACCGCGATACCGCAGGTGTGGCAGTCGCAGCTGATCGGGCTCGTCTTCAACGGGATGTTCGATCGTCTGCCGGACTTACGGGTCGTCATGATCGAAGGCGGCTGGACGTGGCTGCCGAGCCTGCTCTGGCGGCTCGACCTGAACTACCGAAGCCTGCGTCGCGAGGTGCCGTGGGTGAAGCGAATGCCGAGCGACTACGTGAGGGAGAACGTCGGCTTTTCGTCACAGCCGATGGAGTACCCGGACGACCCGCGCGACCTGTACCGGATGTTCGAGATGGTGGGCAGCGACCGCTTCCTGATGTTCGCCACGGACTACCCCCACTGGGACTTCGACGCGCCGGACCGGGCGATACCGCCGGCCTTCCCGGCGGACGTCCGGCGCAAGATCCTGTATGACAACGCGGCCGACTTCTACCGGCTTAAGTTGAGGCGAGCTTGAGCAAGCGCCACGTCGTGTGCGGGCGGCGCGAGCTTCGCCCGGGCGAGTCCCGCGTCGTCCGGGCCGGGTCGCGGGAGCTGCTCGTGGTGCGCATCGGGGAGGACAGCTTCGCGGCCGTGCCGAACGCCTGCCCGCACCAGGGAGCGCGCCTGTCGGAGGGGCGCGTGGAGCGCATCTGGACCGCCGGCGAGCGGCGCCTGCATGAGACGCTCGAGCGGTTCGCGGTCGTCTGCCCTTGGCACAACTTCGAGTTCGACCTATCCACCGGCTGCCCCCCGTATGCCGCCGGTGAGCGCTGCCGGCCGCGCCTGAGACGCCACGAGGTGCGCGTCGAGGGCGAGGACGTCGTGCTCTACACGTGATCCGACGCGCGCGGCACGATTCGCGCGTCGAGGCCCAGCGCGCCGTCCGGCATGGCGAGCAACGGGTTGACCTCGATCTCGGCGATCTCCGGGGCGCCGGGTCGCAGGGCTATCGCGCACCATCGGTGCTCGTCGTGTCCATCTCGTCGGCAGCGCGGTCGAGCTCATCGCCGATCAGGCGGGCGGACAGCCGCAGGTGCTCGATCACGTAGCCCGGCGCGCGCGGGTCGCGCCGCTCGGTGGCGTCGAACAGCCGCTCGTGGTCGGTCACGTAGTCCGACCATGGATATGCCGGGTGATGGCGCAGGAGCATCCGCGTCTCGGCAGCGAGCGTCTCGTGCGCGCGCGTCAGCCGCGGGCTAGCGGCCAGCCGCACGAGCTCCTCGTGGAAGTGGATGTCCGCCTCTATGACCTCTTCGGTGATGCGATCGTGTCCCTGCGCTCTCCCCCGCAGCTCCTCGAGGGCCGAGCCGAGC
>JBKPME010000189.1:0-6904 GCA_046731915.1 Actinomycetota bacterium | reverse complement strand
AGCTCGAGCGTCCCACCGGCATGTGCCACGCGCTCCTCGTCGACCGTATAGGCCGCCGGGGAACCCGCCAGGACCAGTGCCAGGCAGGCAGCGGCCAAGCCGGTGGCGATTCCATGCCGGATCATCGCTGCGAGCCCGAGCGCACGAGGTAGGTGTGCCGGTCGAGGAGGCCCTCGCTCCAGTAGAAGCCGTCCTCGCGCAGCGAAAGGAAGTGCACGATCAGCTTCGTCCGCCGGTGATGGCGCGCGATGCGGGCGCCGTACGGCATCAGCTCCGGACGCAGGACGATGGAGCCGGCGTGGGGCAGAGCGACGTCGTGCGAGCGGCAATTGTCCGGGATGCTGTGGCCGAACAGGTGGGGCAGCTCGCGCGACTGCGGCGTCATTGCGTAGAAGTCGAAGATCACCTGGACGCGGGCCGGCCCGTCGCAGCTGACCTTGACGGGCATTCCCCCACTGATGACCGCGGTCAGCGAGTAGGTGCGCTTGACGCTCTGCGTGCAATGGACGCCGCCCGGGAGCGGTGGCGCGGTCTCGGTCGCTCGCGCGCCCGCGGTACCGGTGCACGCCAGGGCCGTCAGCAGGGCACTCAGACCAAGCACCCGCAGGGTCTTCGGGGGTGCGGACTTCAGGAACGGCACGTAGTGCGATGTGAGCTTCATGCGCCCAGCATCCGCTCGCCGCGCCCGGCTGTCATTGGGGGCGCCCCTAATCCGTCCCGTAACCGTCCCCTTACGCTTTACGGCGTGGACCGCCTGCCGCACGACGGCTGGAAGGCGCTCGGCGCCGCGGACTGGGACGCAGCCCGTGCATCCTTCGAGGAGGCGCTGGCCGACTCGGAGACGGCGGAGGCGCTCGACGGCCTCAGCCAGGCGCTCCACTTTCAGCGCGACTACGATCGCGCGATCGAGGTGAAGGAGCGCGCATTCGCGGCGTATCGCAGCGAGGGCCGGCCGGCGGACGCCGCGAACACCGCGCGCTGGCTCGCCTTCCTCCACGGCACCTATCACGGGAACTGGGCCGCCGCGAGCGGATGGATGGGCCGCGCCCAGAGCCTGCTCGAGGACGTCGACGAGTGCGCGGCGCACGGCTGGCTGATCCTTGACGGCGCCGTGTTCTCACGCAACGCTCGCGAGCGCGAGCAGTGCGCCGTCTCCGCGCTGGCGATCGCGCGCCGGTTCGGCGACGCCGACCTCGAGTTCGAGGCGATCGCGCTTCTCGGCGAGACACACGTGGCCAGCGGGCGTGTGAGCGAAGGCATGAAGCTGCTCGACCAGGCGATGGCCGCGGTCACTGCCGGCGAGGTCGAGGCGCACGGGGCCGTGGGGGAGATCTGCTGCAGGCTGTTGAGCGCCTGTGAGCACGCAACCGACGTGAGGCGCGCGGAGGAGTGGATGGCGCTGGTGGACCGCTACGTGGCGTGGACCGAGTTCGTGCTTCCCACGTGCAGGACCCATTACGGCGCCATACTGGTGGCGCTCGGGAGGTGGGACGAGGCCGAGGCCGAGCTGCTCGACGCGATCCAGACCTTCGAGCGCGGCTACCGCGGGGACCGCACCTTCCCACTCGTCCGGCTGGCTGCCCTGCGCGTGCGCCAGGGGCGCTACGAGGAGGCCGAGCGCCTGCTCGAGGGCGTCGAGTGGCATCCCGTCGCGCGGCGCGCGGCGGCGACGATCGCTCTGGCGCGGGGCGACCTCCGGCTCGCCGAGGAGCTTGCTCAGCTCTGCTTCGAGGGCAGCGATCCGGCCGACGCCGGCTGTGCCCCGCTGCTCGAGCTTCTCCTGGAGATACAGCTCGCCCGCGAGGAGATGGATGCGGCGGGGGCTACCCTCGCGCGACTCGAGACGCTCGCCTCCGGCGCCGGCGACGAACTGGTGAGCGCCTTCGCGGAGCTGGGTGCGGGGCGGATGGACGCCGCGGCGGGTGACGACGGCGCCCCCGCGCACCTCAAGCAGGCGCTGGAGGCACTGGCCACGCTGAACCTGCCTCACGAGGCCGCGCGAGCCCGGCTCGAGCTGGCCCGCGTGCTCAGCTCGGAGTCGCCCGACGCCGCCGCCAGCGAGGCGGAGCTCGCATTCGCCACCTTCGAGCGGCTCGGCGCCGCACGCGACGCCGACGCCGCTGCGGCGTTGCTCCGCGAGCTCGGGGCGGGCCGGCGCGCGTGGCCAAAAGGCCACGGGAAGCTCACGAAGCGCGAGTCGGAGGTTCTTCCGCTCGTGGCCGCCGGCCTCTCGAACGCGGACATCGCCGAGCGGCTCTACATCAGTCGCCGCACGGCGGAGCACCACGTCGCGAGCATCATCTCGAAGCTCGGCCTGCGCAATCGCGCCGAGGCGGCGGCCTATGCCGTCCGGCAGGCCCCCGAAGACCAGTAGCGAGATAGGTATTCACACCGATGCGCGGCCCGGCGCCGCGGGCGATCCTCCGGGCACCCGACCATGGAGGAACAGATGTCTTCCACCGAGCAGAACAAGGCGGCGGTGCGGGGTTGCTTCGAGCACGGCTCGCGTGGCAACTTCGACGCGTTCCATTCGCTCGTCACCCCGGACTACGTGGTCCACCCCGAGGAGGCCCGCGGTCCCGACGGCCTCGCCGAGATGGTGCAGGGCTACCGTGACGCACTCGCCGACCTCAGCGTCACGATCGAGCACCAGTTCGCTGAGGGCGACTACGTCGCCACGCGCTCCACGATCCGCGGCCGGCACGACGGCGAGCTCGTGGGCATCCCGCCCAGCGGTCGCGATGTCGAGTTCACGAACCTGACGATCAGCCGCTGCCGCGGCGGGAAGATCGAGGAGGAGTGGGAGCTCGCGGACACCGTCGGCCTGCTCCGCCAGATCGGAGCACTCCCGGAGCCGGCCGAGGCGTAGCCGCTCAACGCCGTTTCGACCTCCAGCCCGACGGAGACGGGCGCGGCCGCGGTGCCGGCGGCAGCTGGAAGGACGCCGACACCGGGCCGCGCATCGTCTCCGGTGGGACCGCGATCGTCTCGACCGCGTATACCGCGGCTAAGTGACGGAACCTCCCCCTCAGTGCCGGTAGTCCGGGCCGGCACAGCTACAGGAGCGTGGGCCGACACCGCCTGCTCACCCGGGCCGGCCCAGTCGAGACCCCGCTCGACCCGCCGAAGCCGCGCAAGTCGACCATGACGAACGTGTAGCCGCGGGCCATCAGCCGGGCGCCCTCGACGACGTCGAGGAAGCGGTCGGACGGGCTCAGTCGTAGGAGGTGTCCTCGCCCGGCCCGACCGTTCGCGTTCTTCGGCAGATCCTGGTTAACCTGGTCGAGCCGCGGCTCGCGCCCCGCGCCGCGCCCGGCTGCGCCGCCGGCGCTCGCAAGGGAGTCGGTCAGGAACGACCCGGACCCACGGGGTCGCAGATCGACCCCGGCGCATTCGCCTGCGCGCTTCCCGCGCACAGCGCAAGGCCGAAAACGACAGCTACCACAACCTTGATGGACCTCATGTGAGGCCCCGTACGCCTCCTTCTAGGATTCGTATACGCATGTCGCCGCAGAACGCAGACCTGCTCCGGCCGATCTACGAGGAGTGGGGGCAGGGCAACTGGCGCCCCAGGTTCGACGTCTACGACCCGCACATGGAGTGGGGCTGGTCAAGCGAGTTCCTCGGCCTGGCCGGTGTCTTCGAGGACCATCGCGACCCCAATCCGCGCTTGCTCGCGTGGTTGACGGAGTGGGAGGAGTGGCGCGCCGAGGCCGAGGAATACCTCGAGTTCGGCGAGTACGTCGTCGTGCTCGCGTCGTACCACGGCCGCGGCAAGGAGAGCGGCGCCCCGATCAGCCAGGAGGGCGCGCACGTCTTCAAGCTGCGCGACTGCAAGGTAGTCCGGCTCGAGATCTTCGCGAGCCGCGAGCGAGCGATCGAGTCCGTGCAGGCTGCGCTCGGGGAGGAGCAGCCGGGTGCATCCGCCGTCACCCGTCGCGGGTGATTGCGTATCACCCCACGTGGGTGGAGACTTGAGCCATGGTGATTGCAGCTGACTACCCGTTCATGGACGTCTTCTGGTCGATTCTCGTCTTCTTCCTGTGGGTCGCGTGGCTTCTGGTCCTGTTCAGGATCTTCGCGGACATCTTCCGCAGAGACGACATCGGCGGATTTGGGAAGGCGGCGTGGTGCGTGTTCGTGATCTTCCTGCCGTTCCTCGGCGTGCTCGTCTACCTGATCGCCGAAGGCAACAAAATGGGTCAGCGCGACGTGAGACAGGCAGCAGCCGCGCGCGCGGACTTCGAGGATTACGTCCGGTCGGTGGCGCAGTCCCCCGCGGGCCAGCCCGCAGCCCCTACAGGCGAGTCACCTCCGCCCGCAGGCCAGACGAGCGCATGATCGGAGCGTGTTCGACGAGGGCACCGAGTTCGGGTCCCGGGTAGCGCGCCATCTCCGCGAGGAGATCGTCGTCTGGATGACGACGGTGACGCCGGGAGGTGAGCCGCTCCCGATGCCTGTCTGGTTCATTTGGGACGGCGACGCGACCGTGGTGATGTACAGCCTGCCCAGCGCGCGTGTGCGCAACGTCGAGTCGAACCCGCACGTGACGCTGAACTTCCACGGCGACGGCCGCGGCGGCGACATCGTGGTGCTCTCGGGTCTTGCCGAGGTCGACCGCGATGCGCCGCCGGCGAGCGAGTCGCCGGCCTACCTCGAGAAATACGACGCGCACATCGCGCGCATCGGGATGACGCCGGAGACGTTCGCGCGGCGGTACAGCGTGCCGGTGCAGATCCGGCTGACGCGCCTGAGGGGCCACTAGCAGCGCGCGCGTGAATTAATGGCTACGCGCCGAGCCGCCGCGCGAGGCGCGCTGCGTTCAGATGGGAGAGCGACTGAATCGAGACGTTTGGGTTGACCCCGGACGCACTCGGAAAAACAGAGCCGTCGCACACGACCAGGTTCTTCACTTCCCATGTCTCGCCCTCCGGCCCGCACGCAGAGCTCTCGGTGGCGCTCCCGATGCGGCACGAGCCGAGCAGGTGGAAGCCGATCAGCTGGACCTGGCCCTGCCCCCAGCCGGCGGCGTCGAGCTCACCCATGAAGCGCGTGCGGTCGCCGGCGCGTCCCGGGTCGTAGCCGACATACCTCGCGTGGGAGCTGAAGATTCGTTCCGCTCCCACGGCTTCGAGAAGCTCCGCCGCCGCCTCGACGCCGCGTCGCAGGTGGGCGGCGTCCTGAGACGGAAGCTTGTAGCGGACGACGGGTTCGCCATCCCTGCCGACCCTCACCTCGCCCGCATCGCGATCCCGAACGGTCATCCCCATGACCGTCATGTGTGACAGCGACTCGACCAGCTCAGCGTGGTGAGCCGCACCATCCCACGGTGCAAAGGAGACGAAGAAGCCGGGCATTAGCGGCGCCGTCTGGAGGCGTACGCCGTAGCCGCGCCCGTCCAAGTTCGTGAACTCGTCCACGTGGATGGACTGCAGCACGCCCTCCCATGGACGGATCTCGCGGTCCAGGATGCCGAACACGCCGAGCGCGGGCTGGATGCAGAGATGCTTGCCGATGTGCGGGTTCTTCAGCCCGGAGCGCCGCAGGAGCGCAGGGGTGTGGAGGGCGCCGCACGAGACCACCACAGCGCGCGAGCGCACGGTTATGCGGTGCCCTTCCCAGGTCAGCGCGTCGACCCCGCGAGCGTGACCGTGCTCCACGCGGACGCGCTGCGCGCGCGCTCGAACCAGCACGCGCGCATCGCGGTCGACGGCGTCGGCTAGCCAAGTGCGCGCGGTGGACTGCTTCGCGCCGTACGGACAGCCGAGGCCGCATGTGGCGCACGCTTCGCCGCCTCTCGGGCAACCGCGCGCGTTGCGCTTCACCCGGACGGAGCTCCAGCCAAGCCCGACCGCCGCCTCCTGGAGCAGCGCGTCGCGCGAGCTGACCCACGAATGCTCGTCGTTCACGCCGAGCCGGTCGAAGACCGCGTCCATCGAATGAGCGAACTCGTCGCCCTCCACGCCCCGCGCGCCCGCGCGGGCCCACTCCTCGCGGACTGGATCAGGGGTGCGGTAGGCGGTGGTGAAGTTCACCGTGGTGCCGCCGCCGAGCGTCGCGCCCGCGAGGATGCCGGTGCCGCCGTCCTGGCTGCTCATTGCGCCGCCGTTCAGGTACAGCGAGGAGTAGCCCCGGTATTCGCTCCCGTCGAGCTCGGTCTCGGGCACATAATCCCCGGCCTCGAGCACCACCACCTCGAGACCGGCTCCCGCCAGCACCGCCGCCGCGGGACCGCCGCCGGCGCCGGAGCCCACGACGACCACGTCGCAGTCCAGCTCCATGTCCCGGTCGGTCACGATCGGCGTGAGCGCCGGCGCGGCCGCGTCCTCTCGCCGGCCCGGAAACCCAGGGAAGCCCGCGCGTTCCCACATCGGGCTCGTGCGGCCATCCGGCCCGGGCTTCATGTAGTACATGAGGAGAGCGGCTTTGCGCAGTGCCTGATACGCGCCGCGGCGCTGCGGGGCGCGGCTGTCGCGCCATGACCGCACCACGTCCTCTCGCCGGGCCTGGGGCAGCTCCCCGAACCGCTCGAAGCCGCCTCTCCCGATGGCCGTGAGGAGCCGTGTGTTCCACAGGCCGAGGAGCTGGGCTACCTGGCGGCGCTCCGCCTTCCGCGGATTGGCGGCCACCGCCTCCTCGATCGCGTCAACGACCCCGTGATCGCTCGCAGCGGGCAGACCGTCTGCTCCGGGAGCGAACGTGTCGACGATCGCTGTCAGCGCGGCGCGCTGGCGGGCGGTGAAGCGGAACGCCGGTTCCGGCATGTGTGGATCCTGTCATCCAACGGGCTCGCCGGCACTCCTGCGCGCTATGCGATCGAGTCGCTCGCCAAGGCTCTCGCTGGCGATGGCGCCGACGACGGCCCCGACCACTACGACGAAGGAAGCGGCGAGCAGCCATGACT
>JBKPME010000188.1:0-3684 GCA_046731915.1 Actinomycetota bacterium | reverse complement strand
CGACGAGTCGATCTACGACTCCGACGACTACGCGGACCTGAAGGACAACCAGCCGTTTTTCGCTGAGTTCCAGATCTTCGAGCCCCATGTGCCATGGCACTCGTTGGAGCGCTACGGGGAGAGGGCCTGGCCGTCGACCGGAAGGAGGTCGAGCTGCCGCCGTACTACCCGGACACCCCGGAGACGCGGGAGATCTGGGCGCGGTACCTGTCGGCAGTCCAGGTCTTCGACGCCAAGGTGGGGATGGTGCTCGAGATGCTGGAGGAGGCCGGCCTGCTCGAGAACACCATTGTCATGGTGCTCACCGACCACGGCCGGGACATGACGGGGGCGAAGTGCTACGCCAGGGACCCCGGGATTCATGTACCGCTCGCGATCATGGCGCCCGAGAAGCATCGCCCGCAGCGATATGAGCCGGGGACGATCTCCGATCAGCTAGTCAGCGGGATCGACATCACCCCGACCATGCTCGCGATCGCGGGGGTTGACGTGCCCGACAACCTTCCCGGGATCCCGTTCCTGGGGACCGACGGCAGCGACCAGCGTGAGTTCGCGTTCGCGCACCGCGATCGCCTGATGACCCACATCGACCGGAGCAGAGCGGTGATCGACGGCCGCTATCACTACGTCCGCAACTACATGCCGAACCAGCCCGCGATCGAGCCGCTCGCGCTGCGCGCGGACGTCCAGTTCGCCTACGACGAGATGAGCCCGGCGATGCTCAAGCTTCGCGGCGAGGGCGTGCTGACCGACGCGCAGGAGCAACTGCTCGCGGAAGTCCGCCCCGCGGAGGAGCTCTATGACATCGAGTCCGATCCGCACCAGCTGAAGAATTCGCCGAGGACCCCGAGCTCCTGCCGGTCATGCGCCGGATGCGCACGGCGCTCGAGCTCTGGATCGTCGAGACCCAGGACAAGGGGTTCATGCCCGAGCCGGCGGAGGCGGCGATCAAGGGCGCGGGCATCGTTCCGATGTGGGTGCAGATAACCAAGGGGAAGTACGACGTCGAGGACTTCGGGATCTACGACCTCCCGGCCGCGCCGGAGTTCGCGCAGCTCTTCCAATAGGCGCTGGCCGCTGCTACCAGTTGTCGCCCGTGTGTAGCAGCGCCGCTACCACTCGGCTACCACCTGCCCCCTTCAGGCTCCAAATCGCCCGCTGACGCGCATCCTCGGGAAATTCCTATAGTTCCTGCTCTGTCGCGCCCTGTCGGGACTCGACGGAGTTCCTGAACGAAAGCGGCTGAAGGGATTCGAACCCTCGACCTTCTGCATGGCAAGCAGAACCTGCACACGCGGGTCCGTGCGCGAAGTCGCTGGAAACAGGAGGTTTCGAGGTAGTAGGCACGGACGAGGATTCCCTGGCTTTCCCCGGAAAACCACGGGGATTTAGGCACCGAAGAGGCACCCGACTGCCTACGCACGTGTTGGACAGCTCGAGCACCTGCGGGTCCACCACTGCGGAGCCGGGCGCTCTCATGGACGACGACCGCGACCTCCTTGCCCGCGTCTACCACCTCTGTGAGCGGGGCCCCACGCCTCCGTCCTCCCTCAGCGTTTCCGTGGCCTCCGCGGCGGGAAGGGGCCAGACATCCGAGCGAAGGAGTGGCAATGGCGAAGACCGCACGAGACGTGATGAGCGGTGGGGTGGAGTGCGTCGGGGAGAACGAGACGGTGCTCGAGGCGGCGAAGAAGCTCGCTGAACTGGATGTTGGCTCGATGCCGATCTGCGGCGAGGACAACCGGCTAAAGGGCATGCTGACCGACCGGGATATTGTCGTGAAGGTACTCGGCGCCGGTAAGGATCCAGCCGGAACGAGGGCGGGCGAGCTCGGCGAGGGTAAGCCGGTCACGATCGGCGCCGACGACAGCGTCGACGAGGCGCTGCGGACGATGATTGATCACAAGGTGCGGCGGCTGCCAGTGATCGACGGGCACGACCTCATTGGCATTGTCAGCCAGGCGGATCTCGCCACCAACATCGACGAGGAGAAGGTGGGCGACCTGGTCGAGGCGATTTCGGCCGCTCCCTAGCCTCGGGGCACTCGCACGACTCGTGTATCGCCGGCCGTTCCGAGCGGCGACGGCGAGCGATCGCTAACGTCCGCGGCGACTCGCATCAAGCGAGAACAAGGGACACTGGGATTCGTCCACAGCAGGTGGCTCGACGTGGCCCCGGAGACGTTTCGCGCAAAGGGCTAGCGAGACGCATTCCCCCGAATTCCAGGCGTGGGGAAACGGAGCCGCGGATGTGCTGCGTGGCGCGGACACGCGGGTGGCGGCAGCGCGTGAGAGCGGCAGCTTGCTGGGTAGCAGACCGGTATGCCTGAGACGCTCGAAGAACAGCTGACGAAGCACCTGACGGACGCTCATTCGATCGAAGTGCAGGCGCTGCTGCAGATGCGCGTCGCGCCGCGCATGGCACGAGACCCGCAGCTGGCGCGCGCGTTTCGCGAGCACATCGTCGAGACCGAGGAGCAGGAGCGACTGGTGCGCGAACGCCTCGCTGTCCGTGGTGCGGACCCGTCGCGCCTCAAGGACATCGCGGGCCGCGCGGGCGGCGTCGGCATGGTGCTGTTCGCGCGCACGCAGCCTGACACGCCCGGCAAGCTGGTCGCGCACGCGTACTCCTATGAGCACATGGAACTCGCCGCCTACGAGTTGCTTTCGATCGTCGCCGAGAGAGCCGGCGATTCCGAGACGGCCGCCGTTGCGCGCTCGATCGGAGAGCAGGAGGCGGCGATGGCGGAGCGGCTCGCCGCCGGCTTCGACCGCGCTGTCGAGGCTTCGCTCCGCGAGGTCGGGGCGGACGACCTCGGGGGGCAACTCGGCAACTACCTGGCCGACGCCTTCGCTATCGAGTCGCAGGCGCTGCAGCTGCTCGAGCAGGGACAGGCGATCGCGGGCGAGTCAGAGCTCAGCAAGGTGTTCTCGGACCACCTCGAAGAGACCCGCTCGCAGCAGGCGGCCGTCCGAGCGCGCATCGAGGCGCGCGGCGAACGTCCGTCGCGCTTCAAGAGCGTGCTGCTGCGCATCGGCGGAGTCAACCTCGGCGCCTTCTTCGGCGCTCAGCCGGACACGCCGGCGAAGCTGGCCGGCTTCGCGTTCGCCTTCGAGCACCTCGAGATCGCGGCGTACGAGCAACTCCTGCGCGTGGCCCGACGCGCCGGTGACGACGAGACCGCTCGGATCGCGGAGCGCATCGTCGGCGAGGAGCGCGCAGCCGCAGCGGCGATTCGCGCACGATTCGAAGCCACCGTCGACGCGGCGCTCAGAGCCCAGGGCGTGTCCGCCTGAGCAACCGAATGAGCGGGCTGCTGGCGGCCCCACCGCCGCGCGGGGGCGGATCCACTCTGGGCCGAACCGGCGGCTGGCTCGTGGTGCGCTGCTCCGCGGATAGCGTCCTACGACGCGGCGGCCCGGTTGAACTCCGCCGCGCCGAGCATGAGGCCGCCATCGACGACGATCGAGCTGCCGGTCGTGTAGCGCGCGTCCGGACGTGCCAGGAACGCGATCGCCTCGGCGATCTCGTGAGCGTTGCCGGGACGGTCGGCCGGCAGCGCGGGCCGCTCCGCGGCGCCCGGGTCCTCATCGTGGGCGCCCGTCATCGGCGTGGCGATCTCCCCGGGCGCTACGGCGTTGACCGTAATACCGTGCTCGCCGAGCTCGAGCGCCATCACCTTCG
>JBKPME010000187.1:0-17526 GCA_046731915.1 Actinomycetota bacterium | reverse complement strand
GGCGCGGGCGCGGGTCGCGCGGATGCGGCCGCGGGTCGCGGTCGGACGAGCCGCCGTCTTCCTCCACGACCTCCGGGACCGGCGGGTCCTTGATGGCCCACCAGACCAGGTACAGGAGGGCAATGATCGGCACCTTCAGCGCCACAGCGAGCCAGAGGATGCCCCATCCGCTACCGCTCACGAGCGAATCGTACCCGGATCGGGGGCAAGACGATGCCTGCCAGTCATCCATATGGATGATTTTCGCTCAGCCTTGAGGCCGGACGCCGAAGCGATTGCTGGCGGTTACGGTTTATCCCACATACGTTGTAGTACTGGCCCTCAACCCTCCGCCGCCCACGATGGCGGCCAGAAAGGAACAAATGTCACGACGCAAATACGCGCGTCTGGGACTCGCTGCCCTCGTGGCTATTGTCGCGGCGGCAATCGCGGTGCCGGCGCTGGCAGCCACACCCCCGGCCAAGGTGACTCAGACGACCGTGGGTGGCGTGAAGTTCGTACCCAATCGCCAGTTCGGCGAGACGGTGCACTTCAAGCTGGACAAGATCGCCATCCAGAACGGCGGAACCGTCACCCTGGTCGACAAGAGCAAGACGCCGCACTCGTTCTCGCTCGTCAAGAAGAGTCAAGTGCCGACGAGCGCGAAGGCGGTCGACGGCTGCTTCGAGAAGGGCGTGTGCCGCCAGATCGCAATCGATCACGGTGCCGTCAATCCGGTCACCGGTGAGGACCAGGATCCCACCGTTCCGCTCGTCAACAAGGGCAAGGCTGGCTTCAACCAGCCCGGAGACTCGGTCCTGATCCCTCCGGGCGGGAAGGCAAAGGTCAAGGTCACCAGTGGGAAGTCGCTCTACTACATCTGCGCGATTCACCCGTGGATGAACGGCGCCATCAACGGTCAGCCCGTTCGCTAGCCGTACTCGCTGCACTGGTGCTCATCGCGGCCTCCGCCACTCCGGCGGAGGCCGCGGTGCGGCATGTCTGGGTGGCGGCGGTGCCGACCACCTGGAACATCGTGCCCAACGGGCGCGACGGGATCACCGGCAACGCCTTCGCTCCTGCGGAGACCGTGTTTCCCACAGTCGTCTATAGGCGCTTCACGAAGGGTTGGAAGAAGCCGCTGCGGAACGCCCCGGTCGCGAGCGTGGACCGCAGCCTGCTCCCCGGCCCTCTCATCCATGCCCGGGTCGGCGACCGGCTGCGGATCCACTTCAAGAATATGGATACGAAGCTCCGGAACCCGCACTCCATGCACTTTCACGGCGTGTCCTACAAGCCGAGCTCGGACGGCGCCTACCTACCGGGCTTCTCGGGCCGCGACGCCAACGTCAAACCGGGCCAGAGCTGGACCTACAGGCTGACGGCCGGCCCGGACTCGGCGGGGGTCTGGCCCTACCACGACCACTCGCCGTCGATGCACCACTCGCTCGAGGGCGGCCTTTGGGGGATGCTCTCGATCCTTGGGCGTCACGAGCGCAAGCCGGACCGCGAGTTCGTCTCAGTGCTCGCGCCCATGCAGGACTTTCAGACGATCAACGGCCGCGCATTCGTGGGCAACACGCCGGTCACCCACGCGAAGCTGGGCGACCGCGTCCAGTGGGACGTGATGGCCATGGGAAGCGAGCACCACACCTTCCACGTTCACGGTCACCGCTGGCGGACGGCCGCAGGCGTGCCCGAGGACACACGCACGCTCGGGCCGGCTGAGAGCTTCAGGGTGTCGTGGCGCGAGGACGCGCCCGGGACCTGGCTCTACCACTGCCACGTGGAGCAGCACATGGCGGCGGGAATGATCGGGATCTACCAGGTGTCGCGATGAGACGCCCGATCGTGATCGGGGCGGCGGTCGTGACCGCGCTGGCGGCCGCGGCTCCCGTACACGCCGAGTCGGTCTTCGTCTACACGTTGAGCCAGAGCTTTGCGCCGAGCAATGTCGACGTGCTGGCCGGGGACACGGTGGTCTGGCGCAATGACAGCGTCAAGACTCACAACGTCAAGTTCGAGACGGAAGGCTTCGACTCGGGCCGGCTCCCGCCGCACAGTGCTGCGAACCACCAGTTCCCCGTGGTCGGCGTCTATCCCTACATCTGCACGATCCACGACGGGATGACCGGCGTGATCGGCGTCTACCCGCTCGTGCTGAGCGGGCCGGAGAAGCGCGTGCGTCGCGGCACCTCGGTGGCGCTGCACGTGCGCGCGCCCGAGGGAGCGGGCGAGGTGAGGATCGAAGCCGACCCGGGGTCGGGCTTCGTGCCGGTTGCCGTGGCCGGGCCCATGGAGGGTGGCGGGCACGAAGGGCACGAGGCGCCGGGGACGGTGCATGCAAACGTGGTCGCGTCGGAGACCGCCGTATACCGCGCCGTCTTTGCGGGCGGCACGA
Source organism: Actinomycetota bacterium (assembly GCA_046731915.1). Lineage (GTDB taxonomy): Bacteria > Actinomycetota > Thermoleophilia > Solirubrobacterales > Thermoleophilaceae > JACVRW01. Next base: position 15,146 of record JBKPME010000187.1, on the reverse strand, counting down.
GCAACGAGCTGCGCATCGAGGTCACGGACGCACCCGACGTGGCCGCCAAGGTGCGCCGGGGGAAGCGGGGGACCGCGGTAGTTACGACCTCGGCCAGCCCGGCCACGCCGGGCGCGCGGGTGGTCCTGCAGCTGAAGCTCAGGGAACGCTTCGGCTGGTGGCCGATGGCCCGCGCGCGGCTGGACAAGCGCTCGCGGGCGGCGTTCACGGTGCGAGGACACGTCGGCGCGCCGGCACGGGTGGTGCTGGTGGGGCCCGATTGGGCGACGCCGTTGTCGCAGAGCCGCGTCGTCAAGCTGCCGCGCTAGAGCCCGGGCGAACTACAGCGGTGAAGGAGGCGGTTTGCCCGAAGCGTCCTGGATAGGGCCGCATATAGCGGCCTTAAGCAGGACGCTTGAGGAATTCAGGCCGATCCGGGCGCCCCTCAATGCTGTCGTACGCCCGCGCAACCCCGCCGCCCGCGGCAGGCCGCCTACCCCGCAGGCACCGACTCGATCGCCGTGATGCGCTTGAAGTGCTCGTAGCGTTCGTCGATGTCGTCGCGTGTCAGGTGCTCGGCCCGCTCGCAGCCGAACTCCTCGACCCAGAACGAGGCGAGCGTCGAGCCGTACACCATGGCGCGGCGCAGGGTGGCGTCGTCCGTAGCGCCGCCCTGTGAGTCGAGGTAGCCCATTAGGCCGCCGGCGAAGGAATCGCCCGCGCCGGTGGGGTCGCGCACCGTCTCGAGCGGGAACGCGGGCAGCGCGAAGAAGCCGTCCTCGGTGAAGAGGGCCGCGCCGTACTCGCCCTGCTTGGCGATCACGACGCGCGGGCCCATGGCGCGCACTGCGCCCGCGGCCTTCACGAGGTTCGGCTCCTCGGTGAGCATCCTCAGCTCGGCGTCGTTCATCAGCACCATGTCCACGACGCCGATCGTCTTGAGCAGCGAGTCGCGCGTCTTCTCGATCCAGAAGTTCATCGAGTCGAGGGCAGCCACCTGTGCGCGCTCGCACTGCGCCCGCACGTCACGCTGAAGGTCGGGCTGGATGTTGGCGAGGAACAGCAGCTCGCAGTTGCGCGAGGCCTCGGAGAGCTTCGGCTGGAAGTCGCCGAAGACGTTCAGCTGCGTGTCGAGCGTCTTGGCGGTGTTCAGGTCCCAGTCGTACTGGCCGCTCCAGAAGAACGTTCGGCCGCCCTCCACGTGCTCGATGTCGTCGGTGATCACGCCGTGGCGGAGGAGCACCTCGTACTCGGTCTCGCCGAAGTCGTCGCCGACCGGCCCCACCGGCCGGACCTCGGTGAAGAAGCTCGCCGCGAGCGAGAAATGCGTGGCGGAGCCGCCGAGCGCGCGCTCGCGCTCGCCGAACGGCGTCTTGATCGCGTCGAAGGCGATCGATCCCACGACCGTGAGCGACATGCGGCCGGGGAGGCTAGTGCAAGGCATAGAATCCCTGCCCCTATGCGAGCGGTCCAGATCGAGGAGTTCGGCGGGCCGGACGTGCTCCAGGTCGTTGACCTTCCTCAGCCCGAGCCGGGTGAGGGCGAGGTACTCATCGAGGTCTCCCGCGCGGGCATCAACTTCGCCGATACGCACCAGCGCGAGAACTCCTACCTGTCCCGCTACGAGGTGCCGCTCGTGCTCGGCGGCGAGGTGGCCGGTACGACGCCGGACGGACAGCGGGTCGTGGCGCTGCTCCGCTCGGGCGGCTACGCGCAGTACGCCGTGGCGCCCGGGGCGACCGTCTTCCCGATTCCGGACGGCGTGGACGACGGCACCGCCCTCGCGCTGATCATCCAGGGCGTCACGGCCTGGCACCTGTTCAAGACGAGCGCGAAGCTCGGGCCGGGAGAGTCGGTCGTGGTGATCTCCGGCGCGGGCGGGGTGGGGAGCCTCGCCGTGCAGCTGGCGACGCCGTTCGGCGCCGGACGCGTGATCGCCACGGCAAGCACGGAGGAGAAGCGCGCGATGGCGGTCGAGCTGGGCGCGGACGCGGCGGTTGACCCGGCCGAGGAGGACCTCAAGGGTGCGCTGATCGAGGCGAACCAGGGCCGCCCTGTGGACGTGGTGCTCGAGATGTCCGGCGGGCGCGTGTTCGACCAGTGCGCAGACGCGCTCGCGCCCTTCGGGCGCATCGTGGCGTACGGCATCGCGAGCCGCGAGCAGAACAGCCTCGAGACCGGGCGGCTGATGAGGAAGAGCCGCGCGGTGGTCGGCTTCTGGCTCATGCACTGCCTGGGACGCCGCGACATGATGGAGGAGCCGCTCCGAGACCTATTCGAGCGCGCCGCGCGCGGCGAGCTCGTGGCCCAGCTGGGCACGACCTACGCGCTCTCGGACATCCGCCAGGCGCACGAGGACCTCCAGGGCCGGAAGACCACCGGCAAGCTTCTGCTGGACCCCTCCCGCTAGCGTCAGGGACAGCGATGACGACGTTCGGAGACCTCGGCCTCTCGGAATCGACCCTGGAGACCCTCACTCATCTCGGCTACACCAGCCCGACACCCATCCAGGATCAGGCGATCCCGCCGCTCCTCGAGGGAAGGGACGTGATCGGCCAGGCGCAGACCGGCACCGGCAAGACCGCCGCGTTCGGCCTTCCGATGGTCGAGTACGCGGACCCGGATGACCCCAGCGTCCAGGCGCTCGTGCTCACGCCGACGCGCGAGCTGTGCATCCAGGTCACGCAGGCGCTGCGCGCCTACGGCCAGCGGAAGAGACTGAACGTCGTGGCGATCTTTGGCGGAGCCCCGATCCGCGACCAGGCGGCGCGGCTGAAGGACTCGCAGATCGTCGTGGGCACCGTCGGCCGCGTGATGGACATGATCGGCCGCCACCACCTGTTCCTCGACGACGCGCGCTACGTGATCCTCGACGAGGCCGACGAGATGCTCGACCTGGGTTTCCTCGAGGACGTCGAGTCGATCCTCAGACGCGCGCCGATGGGCCGCCAGACCGCTCTCTTCAGCGCCACGGTCCCGCCCGAGATCCGGCGCCTCGCCGACACGTTCATGCACGACCCCGTGGAGATCAAGGTGCGCGCTGCGACGCTCACGATCGACACCGTCGACCACTACTACGTCGAGGTGCCCGACCGCGAGAAGCCCGACGCGCTCGTGCGCGTGATCGAAAAAGAGCGCCCCGAGCAGGCGATCGTGTTCGTGAGAACGAAGATCGGCGTGGACCGGCTCGCCCGCCGCCTCGGCGACGCCGGCGTCCGCGTGAAGACCCTCCACGGCGACATGACGCAGGGCCAGCGCGACGGCGTGATGATCGCCTTCAAGGGCGGCCGCGAGCGGCTGCTGGTCGCGACCGACGTCGCCGCGCGCGGGCTCGACATCACGGGTGTGAGCCACGTCTTCAACTACGACGTCCCAAACTCACCCGACGTGTACGTCCACCGCATCGGCCGGACTGGCCGGGCCGGCGAAAGCGGACGCGCGGTCACGATCATCACCCCGAAGCAGCGCCGCGAGCTCACAGCCATCGAGCGCCACGCCAAGACCGAGATCGAGCCGTGGAGCGCGAACGGGAAGCCGCGCGAGCGCGACCGCGACCCCGACCGCCAGGCGCGCCGCCCGCGCCACACGAAGCCGCACGCCCGCGACGGCGTGCCCTACGCCAAGCTGATCCTTGCCGGCGGTCGGCAGCAGGGGATCGAGCCAGCGGACGTCGTGAGCGCGGTGGTGGATTACACGCACCTCGAGAACGACGACGTGCGCAACGTCAGGGTGCTGGAGCGCTTCGCGTTCGTGGAGGTGCCCTCCGACCGAGCAGAGCAGGTGGCAGAAACGGTTTCCGGCAATCAGGTCCGGGGAGTCCAGCTTCGGATGGAGGTGGCAAAGAAGACATGAGCATGGCAACGATGCACACCAATCACGGCCCGATCGAGCTCGAGCTGTTCGACGACGACGCGCCGAAGACGGTCGACAACTTCCAGAAGCTGTCGCGCGACGGCTACTACGACGGGCTGATCTTCCACCGCGTGATCGCCGACTTCATGATCCAGGGCGGCTGCCCGCACGGCACCGGCACCGGCGGCCCCGGCTACGAGTTCGAGGACGAGATCAACGACCACAAGATTGCGCGGGGTGCGCTCGCCATGGCGAACCGCGGCCCGGACACGAACGGCAGCCAGTTCTTCATCGTCACGACCGAGGCCGCTCCGTGGCTGGACGGGAAGCACACCGTCTTCGGACGCGTCAGCGGGGGCATGGAGGCGGTCGACGCGATCGAGCGGCTCGAGACGGGAGCCGGCGACCGGCCCGTTGAGGACGTGAAGATCGACCGTGTCGAGGTCCATGACGGTTGAGCTCCTGTGGTGGGACGGGTGCCCATCACACCCTGAGACGCTCGCCGATCTCCAGCGCATCCTGAGCGAGGAGGGGATCGCAGCGGAGGTGAGACGCGTGGAGATCGAGAGCGATGAGCAGGCGCGCCGGGAGCAGTTCGCGGGCTCGCCGACCATCCGCGTCGACGGCGAGGACATCTTCCCGGCGGAGCTGAGCGAGCCCCACTCGCTCGCCTGCCGGGTCTACCAGCTGCGCGACGGCCGGTTTTCGCCCACCCCGGATCCCGAGGACTTGCGCGAGGCGCTCAGGCGGAGGGCGGCATGATCGGCATCGGTGGCACCGCGCCCGAGTTCGAGCTTCCGGACACCGACGGCGACCCCCAGACGTTCCAGACGCCGGCGGTCGTGATCTTCACCTGCAACCACTGCCCGTACGCGCTCGCCTGGCACGAGCGGCTGTTGGACGCCGCGCGCGACTATCCCGACGTGCACTTCTACGCGATCAACCCCAACGACGCCGAGCGATACCCGCGCGACTCGTTCGAGGCTATGAAGGAGCGGGTCCGAGCCGACGAGGGCTGGCCGATGCCGTACCTGCACGACGAGTCGCAGGAGGTGGCGCGCGCCTACGGGGCGAAGACAACGCCCGACCTGTTCGTCGTCGACTCGACCGGGGCGCTCCGCTACCGGGGTGCTCCCGACGCGGACTACGGGGACCCGAGCCTGAGCGCCCGTTGGCTGCGTGAGGCGCTCGACTCGGTGCTGGCCGGCGAGGACGTCGCGCGGCCGGAGACCGACCCGGTCGGCTGCAGCGTCAAGTGGAAGTGATCGCGCGGATCGCCGCGTCCGTGTTGCGAAGGTCCTGAAGCAGCGCGTCCGGCTCTGAGTCACGGAGCGCGTCGAGCTCCGCGAACCCTGTGGCGACTGCGACGGCTCGCGCACCGGACTCGCGAGCCGCGAGCACGTCAAGCGGCGTGTCGCCCACGAGCACGGCGCCGGTCGGCTCTCCATAGCGGGCGGCCGCCCGCTCGCGTGCGATGGCGACCAGGTCGGAACGGCGCTCATGCGGGTCCGAGCCGTACGCGCCCGCCTCGAAGTCGAGCCAGCGGTCGAGCCCGAAGGCGCCGACTTTCACGGCCGCGTTCGCCTCGATGTTCCCGGTGAGCAGCGAGTTGACGACGCCCTCGGCCTCGTGCAGCGCCGCGAGCGTCTCGGGCACGCCCGGGTAGACGCGGCCCTCCGCGGCGATCGCGTCCTTGCGCTCGGCCAACTTCGCCGCGAGCTGCTCCAGCACCGCCGGCAGGTGCTCGGGCGAGCCGTTCAGCATCGACAGCGCGATCTGGTGGTCGGTACGGCCCGCGTACTCGACCCACTCGGGCTCGCGGCCGAGGACGTCCCGGAACGCATCCTCGAAAGCGTGCCTGCCGTGACCGGCCGAGTCGACTAGCGTGCCGTCGATGTCCCACAGGACGAGTAGCACGTGAGCATCTTCGCGCTTGTCCACGGGGCGTGGCACGGCCCCTGGTGCTGGGAGCGGGTGACCGGCCCGCTGCGCGAGCGCGGCCAAGACGTCGTCGTGCCCGACCTGCCGTCCGAGGAAACCGCGCTTGGGCTCGAGGACTATGCCGACGCGATCGAGCGGGCGCTGGGCGACGCGGAGGACGTCGTGCTCGTGCCGCATTCGTTGGGCGGGCTCGTCGGCCCGGTGGTGGCCGGGCGGCGGCCACTGACGGCGCTGGTCTACCTGTCGGCGCTGGTGCCCGAGCCCGGTCTCAGCTTCGGCGACCAGCTCGCGGCGTCGGAGGAGCCGGTCCTGCTCTTCGAGGGCGGCCGCGAGGTGGATGAGCTGGGGCGCTCACACTGGCCGGACCCGGAGGCCACGGCACGCATCATGTACCCCGACCTGTCCCCGGAGGACGCCCGCTGGGCGGTCCAGCGCCTACGCCGGCAGGCTCAGAAGTCGCAGGGGGAGCCCTCGCCTGCCCCACCGCCCGAGCTCCGCACCGAGTCGGTCATCGGGGCGCACGACTGTCTCCTCAGCCCGGACTGGTCAAGGCGGGTGGCGCGCGAGCGGCTCGGTGTGGAGCCCGTCGAGCTGCCTGCGGGCCACTTCTCGATGATCACGCACCCTCAGCCGCTCGCGGACGCCCTGGCGCGGCTCGCCGCCGCTTAGAGCGCGTCTCGCTCCGCCGCTCCGCGATTCCGCGGGCGGCCACCTTCGCCTCCCTGCCAAGTCGTCCGATCAGCCCTGGCTGCGGGATGTAACCGACAAAGCGCATGCCCGGGGCCGCCTCCTGGCCGCGGGCCGTAAGCGGCGCGCCCTGGTCGTCGAGTAGGCCGAGATGCCCGACCATCGATTCGAGTCCGGGGCGGTATCCGGTCGCGGCGATGATCGCGTCCGGCGCAGCGCGGCTGCCATCGGCGAGCTCCACCAAGGGCCCCTCGAGCGCCTCGACCGCGCCCACGATCTCGATGCGGCCGGCTCGGATCGCATCGAGGACCTCGCGATCGACGATTGCCGGCGCCACGCGCAGGCGCTTGAGTCTGCTGACCACTCCCTCCTCGGGCTCGGGGAGTCCGAACTCGGAGAGGTCGCCGATCTTCTTGCGGCGGGCGAAGCTCATGATCCGGTCGGCGCGCTCAGTCGGCAGCTTCACGACCAACCGTCCGAGGAGGGGGCCGAGCGGCTCACGCAGGATGATGTTGGGCGGGGTCCTGACAGCGAGGCGTACCCGCCGGGCCCCGCCTTCCGCGAGATCGTGCGCGATCTCCATCCCCGACGAGCCCGGGCCGACCACAAGCACGTCCTGGCCCCGGAAGGAGTCCGGGTTGTCGTACTCCGCAGAGTGGATCATGCGTCCCTCGAACGAGTCGCGCCCGGGCCAGCGCGGGATCCAGAAGGAGTGCTCGAAGCCCGTGGCGACGACGACGTCCTCGGCGAGCATCTCACCGGTGGATGTCTGGATGAGCCAGCTGCTCCCATGACGGTCGATCCGCTCGACCCGCGTGCGGAAGCGGATGTCGAGCTCGTGGTCGCGTGCGTAGGCCTCGATGTAGCTCACGACTTGATCCCGCGACGGGAACATCCCGGTGCCGCGCGGATACCTCGCGCCGGGAAGCTTCGAGAACGGACGGCTCGAGTTCAGGCGCAGCCTGTCGTAGCGCCCGCGCCACGAGGCGCCGACCGCGCCGGCTCGCTCTAGCAGGAGGGCCGGGACTCCGCGCCGCTGAAGCTGCGCCGCTGTTGCAAGTCCCGCCGGGCCGCCGCCGATGACCACGGTCTTTCTGTCGCGCGAGTGCATACGTCTGGAGTTTCGAGACGACGATGGAGATGACTGTGCTATTGCGCACGCAACGCCACGCCGAGCAGCTCCTCGAGCCGCGGGAGCGTGTGCTCGGCGCCCCGGTGCAGGACGGCGGTCATCCCGACCGCCTCAGCGCCCTCGCAGTTCTCCCGGAGGTCGTCCACGAAGACGCACTCGGAGGGCAGAAGCCCCACGCGCTTGCAGCCGAGCTGGTAGATCGCAGGCTCAGGCTTATGCACGCCCTCGTCGCCCGAGATGACGACCCCGTCGAATAGCTCCGGGAAGCTCGATCGGTCGTAGGGGCCGGCCCCCATGGAGTTCGAGATCAGACCGGTCCGGACGCCCTGCGCACGCGCCCTGCGCAGCGCGGCAACCATTTCCTCGTCCGGCTGGAGGTGGCCGAACATGCGAGCCACGAGCCCGGCGCGGCGTCCGGGCTCGAGCTCGAGTAGCTCGCCGAAGCGCTCCCCGAATTCCTCCTCGGAGAACTCCCCGCGCTCCAGGCCGCGCACGTACTCGCGCGCGCGGGGGTCCTGGCCGAAGAGGCGCTTGACCGCCTCGGGATCGAGGCCCTCGTCCTTGCAGAAGGCTCGGAACGAGTCGAAGACGTTCGTGGTGAGGACGCCGCCGAAGTCGACCAACAGGCCCCTCATCCGTGCGCGATCTCGCGTGCCTTCTCCGCCAGCATGGGCACTCCCCTGTCGAAGAGGCCCAGGTACTCGTCGTCCGAGTTGCCGGCCTGGAAGCGCTTGTAGTTGCCCTCCATGAAGACGGCCGCCTTCCAGAGCGCGAGCGCCTGGTACCAGTTAAGCGCCGAGACGGAGCGGCCGGTCCGCTCCTCGTAGCGCCCGATCAGCTCGTCGCGCGCCAAGAATCCCTCGCGGCGGGTCACCGCGCCCGTGTTCGCGAACATCGTGTCCGCGGGGTCGTCCGGCTCGACCCAGGTGACGGTCATGTAGCCCACGTCCGCCAGCGGATCGCCGATCGTCGAGAGCTCCCAGTCGAAGATCGCAACCAGCTCGGCGGGTGCGGAGTCGGCCATCATCACATTGCCGAGCCGGTAGTCGCCGTGGACGATCGTCGACTCGGGCGAGTCCGGCATGCTCTGACGGAGCCACTCGGCGACCTCCTCGACCACATCGAGCTCGCGCGTCTTGTTGTGATCCCAGAGCCCTGTGAAGCGGCGCAGCTGGCGCTCGAGGTAGCCCGTCGGCTTCCCATAGCCCTCGAGCCCGCATGCCTGCCAGTCGACGTTGTGGACCTCCACGAGCGCGTCCACCAGCTCCTCGGAGGTGCGGCGGCGCTCCTCGGGTGTGTCGAGCCGCTCGGGGACCTGACTGGCGAGCACGCTGCCGTGCACCTCCTTCATCACGTAGAACGGCACGCCGAGCACGTCCTCGTCATCGCCCACCGCCAACACGGTCGGCACTCGGACAGGCGTGCCCTCGAGCGCGCGCAGCAGCCGCGCCTCGCGGAGCACGTCGTGGGCCGACGGGGGGAGCGGCGGTCGCGGCGGGCGCCGGAGCACGACGCGCGTATCCCCGCGCCGCACCAAGAAGGTGATGTTCGAGTGGCCCTCGCCGATCCGCTCGGCCTCCACGCGTCCCTCGCCGATGCCGTGGGCGTCGAGGAATTCCTCTAGCGGCTCCCGCACCACCAGCGGCGGCAGCTCGAGCCTTGCGGCGTCCGCCACTGTGTCGACCACTTCCATCGCGGCCGGGAATGCTACGTCGTCCTCCGATCGACCCTCCTACGGTCGCGCGAGGCGCGTGACGGTGTTAGAAAATGAAGGTGCCCAAGCACCGCATTCGGGTCTTGATCGCCGACGACCATCCGCTCTACCGCACGGGGCTCGTCGACACCGTCAAGCGCAGGCCCGAGCTTGAGCTGGTCGGCCAGGCGGAGGACGGCGCCGCCGCGCTCGAGGAGATCCGGAGCCTCAAACCGGAGGTCTGCGTGCTCGACGTGAAGATGCCCGGCCTCGGCGGCGTCGAGGTGCTCAAGGAGCTCGAGCTCCACGGCCTCGACGTGCGGGTCGTCTTCGTCTCTGCGTACTACGACAGCGATGTGGTCTACGGAGCGCTCGGCAGCGGCGCCTCCGGTTACCTCTCGAAGGATTCGACCGGCGACGAGATCTGCGACGCGATCGTTGCCGCCGCGCAGGGGCGCGTGGCCCTCGGCACCGACGTCCAGGTGGCGGTTGCCGAAGAGATCCGCCGCCGCAACGGCGACCGCGAGCGGCTGCTCACGCCGCGCGAGGACGAGGTCCTCCGAATGACCGCCGACGGAATGTCGGCACCGGACATCGCCCGCGAGCTGCATCTCGGCGCGACTACCGTGAAGACGCACCTGCAGCGCATGTACGAGAAGCTCGGGGTGTCGGATCGCGCCGCCGCCGTCGCGGAGGCTATGCGGCGGGGGGTTCTGCGCTAGGCCTGCCGTTCGGATCGGGCATCCAGAAGTCGACGGTGGTGCCCCCGCCCGGGACGCTCATCATCGCGAAGCGCCCGCCGGCCGCGTCGGCGCGCTCTCGCATCGAGACGATGCCGATGTGACCCCGCTCCGGCGGAGCATCCGGGGCGGGTAGGTCGAAGCCGCGCCCGTCGTCGTGCACGCGCAGCGCGACGCCCGCGCCGCGCCGCTCGAGGAGCACCTCGACCGCACGCGCACCGGCGTGCTTGCGGACGTTCGTGAGCGCTTCCAGGGCAACTCGGTAGAGGACCGCTCGGGTCTCTGGCGACGGCTCGGATTCGAGCCCGTTGCGCACGCGCCAGTCGAGGCCGTCGTGACCGAAGCCGTCCGCAAGGTACTGCTCGAGCGCGGCGGCCAGGCCCGCCTCGTCGAGCGCCGGTGGCCTCAGCTCGAACAGCAGCCGGCGCAGGCGCTTGTTCGCCTCCGAAAGCGCCTGGCGGGCGTTCGCCCCCGCCTCGCGGGCGTCCGGGTCGCTGAGGTTCGCCACGAGCCCATCGATGCGCAGGCCCGCGGCGGCCACAGCCTGCGCCGTGTCGTCGTGGATGTCCGCGGCGACTCGCCGGCGAGTCTCCTCCTCGACGGCTACGAGCTCGGCCATCAGCACGCCCTGCTCGGCCTGCCGGCGCTCGATGTCCTCGGCCGCCGAGTTCAGCGCCTTGGCCACGTCCGCCAGCTCGCCGCCGCCGCGCGGTACCGGCGCCCGCGCGGTGAGGTCGCCCGCGCCGAACCGACGTGCGGAGTCGATCAAGGACCCGGCCCAACGTTGCAGCAGGAACTTCGTGGCGAGATAGCTGAGCCCCAGCGCCAGCAAAGTCCCCAGCGCCGCCAGCAGCAGGAAGCGCCGGAGGTCGTCGGTCGGGTCCGCGTAGACCGCGTCCGACGCACGTCCCGCGCTCACGAACAGCTTGTCCCCGGCCTCCCCGCCGACAGGCGCGAAGCCCTGGATGCGCTTCAGGCCGTCGTGTCCCTCGACCTCGGCGGTTCCTTGGCGCTCACGCAGCACGGTCTCGACCAGCGGCTGCTCGGCCACGCGATGGCCGACTTCCTCTACTGGCGGATGGCGGGCGACGATCGCACCGCGGGAGTCCAGCAGCAGGAACGTGGTGCCGCTCGGGACGTCCTTCACTGCCGTGGCTTCGGCCAGGCGGCGCACGTCTATGGCGGCAAAGAGCACGCCGGGGGGCACGCCCGGTCGGCCGGGCATGGCCTGGCCGGCGACCAGTGCGCGGGTCCCCGACAAGGGATCCGTGCCGAGGTCGCCGAGCGTGAATCCGTCGCCCCGCTGCGCGGCCCGGAACCAGCCCGCGCGCGATAGGTCGATCTCCTCCATCGGCCGCGCGAGCCCCATCCTGGTGGCGCCACAGTAGACCGCGCCGCGGGCGCGGGCCACGCCGACTGAGCTGTACGTGTTGGTCGCACGCGGAACGAGGCCGAGGAGGGCCTCGCAGCTGCGGCGCCCGGGCCTTGCCGCAAGGTCGCGCGAAACGGCCGCCAGGAACGACTCGGTGGAGGCCACCAAGCGCTCCACATCGGCTCGTACCAGCTGCGCTGTGGCCAGGAGGTCGCGCTGCGCGTGCTCGCGCGCCTCGTTGCGCTCCTCTAGCGCCACTACAACCGCCACGATCGTGGGTGGTGTGAGCGCAACCAGCACCAGCAGCAGGATGCGGCCGCGGAGTCCGAGTCGCATGGTTCTGGCGAGTCTCGCTCAGGTTGCGGCGTTTCGCCTCTCTAAGCTTCGCCGCCACATGCGACCCACCCGACTCCTATTCCCGCTGGCGTTCGGCTTCACCCTAGTCCTTGCCTCGCCCGCGGCTGCCTTCGACTGGAAGACCAACGTCATCGACTTCGAGTTCCAGCCCTCGGAGCAGAAGATCGCGCTCGGCGACACGGTCACTTGGAACTTCCCTGTCGAGGGACACACGACCGCGAGCGTGGGCGGCCAGCCCGACTCGTGGAGGTCGGTAGACGACGGCGTGAACCCGGCGGGCACCTCCTACGCGCACCAGTTCAACACGCCCGGTCGCTTCCAGTACGTGTGCCTCCAGCACAAGGACTTTATGAAGGGCGTAATCGAGGTCGGGAGCGACACGGTCACCGACTCGATCGACCGCTTCAAGACCAGGCGCATCGGCAAGCGGGTCAGGATCAGCTTCCTCCTGAACGAGCCGGCGACGGTGAGGTACTCGCTCAAGGGGCCGTCGCGGCGCACCGTGAAGCGCGGCCGGCTCGCGGCCGACACGCACAGCTTCACGCTGCGGCGCCTGAAGCGGGGCAGCTACCACGGCGTGCTGACCGTGGTCGACGACTTCGACCACAAGGTCACCCCGCGCAACTCCTTCGTCATTCGCTGAAGCAGTGAGACCGCGACACATCGCCACGCTGGCGCTGGGACTGGCGCTCGCCCTTGCCCTGGCGGGCCCTGCGGCCGCGCGTGACCCGGGCCGCTGGACGCTCGCAGGCTGGAGTTCGGTCCCGAACAACTACTGGCAGGGCGTGGCGACTGCCGGCGCGAAGAAGCCCTTGTTCTTCTCCGGCGTCTTCACAGGCCTGCACCGCACGGATCGCAGGCTTCGCCAGACAGGGACCTTCGATCCCGTGATTCCGGCCTCCGTCCTGGCGACCGAGGGCTACAACCACGTGGGCGATATCGGCTACCAGGGCGGCCGCGTCCTCCTGCCGCTCGAGTGCTTCACGTCCGGCGGGCCGAACGGCGGCAACACATGCGGGACGGGTTCCTTCGGTGTCGCGAACCCGGCGACGCTCACGTTCCAGTACTACGTGAAGCTGGACCCCGCCGAGATCGCGAAGGCGATGTGGGTCGAGGCCTCGCCCGACGGTCAGCTCCTGTGGACGTCGAGCGGGCCGGATCTCCTTGCGTACAACGCGGCGGACGTGACCGCCGCGAACGCTGCGCCGGGCGCGCCGCCGATCCACTCGGTCCGGCGGTTGGCGGGCGCGGTACCTCCGAGCGGGGTCACCGGGGCCGCGTTCTACCGAGGGCGGTTGTTCCTCGCCGGCGCCCAGGACACGACCTACCAGGTCTGGTCGGTCGACGTGTCGACGGGGGCGCGCCGCCTGGAGCTGGAGCTGCGGAACGTCCGGGGCGAGGCCGAGGGCCTCACTCAGGTGCCGCTGCTCGGCTCCCGGCTCCACTTTCTCGTGGCGCCGCTGGCGGCCAAGCCGACCTTCGGCCCCACCGTCGGGCTGCTGCACTTCACGACGGGGCACTGGTCGGGCCGCGGGCTGAGCGTGTCGGCGAGCGCGACCCACCGGCGCAGCCTGCGACCGCGGGTGACCGTTACGGTCGAGCGCCGCGGGCAACCGGTGGACGGTGCTGCTGTGAGCGTGGCCGGCTTCCGGGCTGTGACGGATCGGCACGGCCGTGCGGGCGTGAAGCCCCTGCTAGGCGTGCCGGGGGGCTTCGCGGCTCTGGCGCGGAAGGGCACTCGCCGCGGCCGCTCCAAGTTCATGCGCTTCGGGCCGACGGCCGCCACGACGGCGGCGGCGCGCCCCACGGCGGCCCGCTAGCCGATCTCGTCCACGTGGCGGATGTTCGCCATGTCATCCGTATCGGTGCTGGCAGCGGCCTCGAACCAGGCGTCGAGGATCTCGTCCATGAGCGCGGCGCTTGTCGAGCGCAGTGAGAGGGCGAGCACGTTCGCGTCGTTCCACTTGCGTGCGCCGCGGGCCGTCTCGGCGTCGCCGCAGAGGGCCGCGCGGATACCCGGCACCTTGTTCGCGGCCATCGACGCGCCCGTGCCCGTCCAGCAGCACACGACTCCCTGCTCGGCGCGCCCCTCGGCCACGTCGCGAGCGGCTGCCTCGCTTGCCCACGCCCAGTCGTCGCGCTCCTCGTCGCTGAGGGCCCCGTGAACGATCGGCTCGTGTCCGCGCCGCCGGAGCTCTTCGACCACGCCCTCTGCCACTCCCGTCCGCTCGTCTGCCGCGACGGAGATGTTCATGGCTCTCAGCCTAGTCTTGAGGTCGTGCCCGAGTTGCCCGAGGTCGAGATCACTGCGCGCCGCCTCTCTGAGGGGGTCGCCGGCGCGCGCGTGGAGTCGGCGCTCGCGCCCGGACTCGTAGCGCTGAAGACCTTCGACCCGCCGCTCGACGCCCTCGCCGGCCGCGAGCTGGACGGCGTGCGCCGCATCGGCAAGATGCTCGCGATCGACGCGGGCGACCTCGTCCTGCTCGTGCATCTCATGTCGGCCGGCCGCCTGCAGCTGTTTGACTCGCGCGCATCACTGCGCGACCGGGCCTCCCGCGTACTGGTTCGGCTCGACGACGGACGCGAGCTGCGCCTGCGCGAGTTCGGGACCCAGCAGCGCGCCTGGGCGAAGCTGCTCCGCGCCGACGTCGTGGGGCAGGACGAGTCCGTGGCCACGCTCGGTCCTGACGCATACCCGCCGCCGCCGGTCGACGAGTTCGCCCGGCTGCTTGACCAGCCGCGTCATCTGCACCCCCTGCTCCGCGACCAGCGGACGATCGCGGGCATTGGACGCTCCTGGGTAGACGAGCTGCTCTGGACGGCGCGCCTGTCGCCCTTCCAGAAGGGCTCGGACCTCGAACCCGAGGAGGTGGAGGCGCTCCACGACGCATGCGAGGAGGTGCTCGGCGGCGCGCTCGCCCACTACGAGGAGGTCGTGGGCGACGCGATTCCGGACAAGATGCCTATGCCGCTGAATGTCCACCGGCGCGCGGGCGAGGACTGCCCGCGCTGCGGCACCCGCATCGAGGCGATCCACTTCAAGGACTACGTGATGTGCTACTGCCCGGAGGAACAGACAGGGGGACGCGTTCTGAAGGACCGGAGGCTGTCGAGGCTGTTGAAGTGAGCGCCGAGTTGATCCAGCCTGGCGCGGCCGCACCCGACTTCGAGCTCCCGGACCAGGACGGCCAGCCGGTCAGGCTGTCCTCACTGCGGGGCCAGAGGGTGGTCCTCTACTTCTACCCGAAGGCCGACACGCCCGGCTGCACCACCCAAGCCTGCGGCGTTCGCGATCACCTGCCCGACTACACGGACGCGGGCGCTGTCGTGCTGGGCCTCTCGCCCGACCCGGTGTCGGGGGTGAAGCGCTTCCACGACAAACAGGGGCTGAAC
>JBKPME010000186.1:0-9938 GCA_046731915.1 Actinomycetota bacterium | reverse complement strand
CCGGATGCCGGGGCGCGTGTACTTGAGGCGAGCGTGCTCGTGGGCCTCGGGATTCGCGTCCACGCCGGTCACGTGCCGCGCGCGGCGAGCGAGGAGCTCGACCCCGTAACCCTCGCCGCATGCCATGTCGACCACGTCGCGGCCCACGCAGCGCTCTGCGACCCACTCGTAGACGGCCAAGTGTCGGCGGAACCAGTAGTTCTCGGCGGGTACGTCGGGGAGCGTCCGCTCGCCCGTCAGCTCGAGTGGCGGCACGCCGTCCGGCTGTGCTCTCTGGACCATCTCCGGCATGGGCCGGGCAGTCTAGGTACCGGAGACCACTAGGCTCCCCCCGGCGCATGCAGAGCGCGGAGAGCATCCGGGACGCCAACGTCCGCTACCACGACCTCGCCGCACAGCGCTATGACTCGAAGTGGGGTATCAAGTACGACGCGGTCGGCCGGGCGCAGGTGGAGAGCAAGCTTCGCAAGGCGCTCGGCCACGAGCCGCGCCGCTACCCGCGGGCGCTCGAGGTCGGCGCCGGCACCGGCTACTTCTCGCTCAACCTGCTGCGCGCCGGCATCGTCGGCGAGGCGGTGGCCACGGACATCTCGCCGGGGATGCTGCACAAGCTGGAGGAGTCGGCTGGCGAGCTCGGGCTGCCGGTGGAGACCGCTGCGTGCGACGCCTCCGAGCTCCCCTTCGATGAGGGCTCCTTCGACCTCGTCTTCGGCCACGCCGTGCTGCACCACCTCACCGACCTGGACGCCGCGTTCGGCGAGTTCCGGCGCGTGCTCAGGCCCGGCGGCGTGGTCGCGTTCTGCGGCGAGCCGTCCTACTACGGCGATCGGATCGCGGCGTGGCCGAAGCGAGGAGCGAGCGCGATGGCGCCGCTGTGGCGGGCGCTGATGCGGGCGGGGCCACGGCCGATGAACGGCAACGGCGACTGCGGCCACGACGAACACAGGCTCGAACAGCTGGTCGACGTGCACGCCTTCACCCCAGCCGATTTGGCAGGCCACGCCCAGGCGGCCGGGTTCACCGGTGTCCGTGTCAGCGGCGAGGAGCTGGCGGCGAGCCTGTTCGGCTGGGCCAACCGGACGCTCGAAGCGTCGGCGGACCCGCTCGACGTGCCCTGGGCATGGCGCGTCTACGCCTACCGTGGCTACCTGCTGCTCCAGACGCTCGACCGCTCGCTGCTCGAGCCGCGCCTGCCGGCGGCGATCTTCTACAACCTGCTGATCTCGGCACGGGCCCCGGCCTAGCCGGCCAGGAGCGCGACCGCCGGCAAGGCGGCCGACGCCATCAGCGCCCAATCCAGGGCGCGTGCACGGAGCGGCGGCGGTGCCTGGGGCACCGGGGCGCTGAAGGCCTCCGACTGGCGCACGACCCAGGTGAGGACGGCATCGAGGAGCGCGTTCGGCCGTTTCGGCACCTCGCCGACTCGCGCCGCGAGTGCGCGCGCCGCGTCCGAGAGGCGTCCCTCCGACTCGATCGCATCGAGCACCGAGGACGCCTCGGGCGCCGAGGGGATGCGGCGTAGACGCCGGAGCGCCCGCCGCGAGACCTCACGCAGTCCCACCGCGCGCGCGGCGGCGCGAAGCCAGGTGGCCGTTAGGACGAGGAGCGACGCGCGGAGGGCGCGCCGGAGCGCCGCGTCGAGGCCGAGCCCGCCGCCCAGCGCGAAGGCGAACGCCCCGACGGCGAGGATCGCCGCGAACAGGAGGCCCGCGGGGAGCGGCTCCGGGTCGGGCTTTGAGAGGAGCCAGACCAGTGCCAGCCACCCCGCGACCGCTGCGAGGAACGGCCACTCCGTGCTCGCGAGCAGGAGGACGAAGGCAACGGCTGCACTGAGGGCAACTGCCCGGGGGTCGAATCTCCCCAGGTGGCAGAGATTGGTAGCGGAATGCGCGACGTTTCGCTGCCACCTGGCCGCCTCGGGCTCCCATCGGGGCTGTCGTTCGGGCGCCGCGGCATCCCAGGAGCGCAGCCCCCGCCGGTACACCAGCACCTGCACGGTGCTCGCAAAGGCCGCCCACGCGAGCAGGCTGACCACAGTCAGGACCACCGCGTCCGCAGTCCCCACCTCGATCCCGAAGCGGCGGCCGATCGCGTCGTAGGTACCGGCATACGCGTCGAGCCCGCCCGCGATCACCCAGATGAAGAAGGCCGTCGTCGCGGCGTTGTGGAGCAGCCGCACGAGCGCGCACGCCGCGAGCTGCGGCCAGAACCCGACCCCGCGCGCATGCAGTCGTCCGAGGATCGGCGCGCTCAGCGCCTGGGTGAGCGGCACGCCGAAGCGCGCCGGGCCGATGATCGCCACGGTCTCGAGCATCGCGGCTGCGCTGGCGCCGAAGCCGAGCCTTGCACCGCGCCGCTCGGCCACGCGGGCGAGCGCCACGCCGCCGGCGAGCGCGATCCAGAAGCCGCCCGTCGGCGCTGCCCGCGCCGCCAGGAACGAGACGACGCCCACATGAGCCGGCCCCGCCGCCTCAGGAGGGGCGGGGCCGGTCGCAGGCTGGGCGGTCGCCATGTGCGCGACCGTAGCGGGAGCGGCTCACACCGCTCCCGACTCGGCCATGTGGGGGGTTGATTGGTCTGGGTCCCGGGGCGGGGCCTCGGGGCGGGGGTCTAGCTGCCTGAGTAGCGGCGGATCGGGGACTCGGCGATGCGCCGGCCGAGGTCGGCCACCTCATCGTCGCTCATCTGCTCGGTCGGGAAGCCAGCCTGCTCGAGCTCGTCGCGGACACGCTGCACGCCCTGGACGTAGTCCAGCTTCGCGCCCAGCTTCACCATCACCGACTTGGCGTTCTCGTCGTCGATGGCGGCACTTCCGTCCGCGGACGGCTTGAGGAGCCAGGACTTGACTGCCTCGGCCTCTGCCAGCGTCAGCTCGAGGCTCACGCTGTGATCCGCACCCTCAGGGAGACCGTTGGTCACCTCGATGGACATGGGGAGTGCATCGGCCCGTTGCGGGGTTCCTTGAAATTCAGCAGGAATCCTGGACATACCGCGGACGGGCCGTCCCGGTCAAAAAGGGTGAGCTCAGCGGGTGACGCGGATGCGGCGGACGGTGCTCAGGCGGCGGCCGCTCGGCGTGACGGCGACGACCAGGAGGCGCGCGGTCAGCGGGCCGCGCCGGCGTCGCAGCCGGCGTCGTGCGGTCCTCCCGAGTCGCAGGCGGGTCCGCCTGGCCTTGCCGGTGCCACGCAGGTGCCGGCGCGCGAGCTTCACCGTGCGCGGCCGGTCGGTGGTCCCGTTCGGCCCCTTGCTTCGAACGAGGTCCGCCGTGTCGAGCACCGCGGACACTCGAGCGCCGTCGGGCGCGCCGACCTCAATCGCGAGGCCGCGCACGAGCAGCGCACGCCGGGCGATCCGACGCACCGTCTTCACGCGGAGCTCGCTCGAAGGCCGGCGAAGCGGCCCGCCGCTCCGCTCCCCGGCAGGCAGGCCGAACGGGCTGGCCCCGGCGCCGCCCGCCGGCAGCCTGAAGGGGCCGCTGATCTCGTAGACCGCGCCCGGGCCGGGACTGTTGGCGCTCTGCGGATACGCGCGCTGGGAGGTGCAGTACATGCGCGTGCCGGACGGGTCGAAGCTCACGCCGCATACCTCCGACTTGAAGGTGCCCTCGACCGGATGCGCCGGCCCGGTGAAGCGTAGAAACGGAGACACCTCTCGCTCGGGCGTTATGAGGCCGATCTCCATGTTGCCGCCGTCCTCGCACACGAAGATCTCGCCCGCCGCGGAGACCGTGATGTTGTCGACGGCGTCGAGCGAGGCATCGGGCGCGACCGCGTGGTCGAAGATCACCTCGATCGTCGACGTGCGGGCGTTGTAGGCCCAGACGCGCCGGTCGCCCTTGGTCGTGAAGTACAGGACGCCGCCGTCGTGCCAGATGCCCTCGCCGCCGTTGAATTGCGTCATCTCGGATACCTGCCGGCGCGTCGGGGTCTCGACCGGGGCGGGTGTCGGGTTGGGGGCCTGGCGCCAGCTCACGCTGTTGTCCGCGGCCACAACGGCCACCTCCAGCAGCCCCTCCGACAGGTCCGGATAGGAGTTCGGCGTGAAACGGTAGAAGCCGCCGTCGGGCATGTCCTCGGTGAGATACAGCTGCCGCCCGGCCGGGTCGACCGCCGCGGCCTCGTGGGTGAAAACGCCGAGCGCCGGCCGCGGCAGCGCGGCGAGCTTGCCGGCAGGGTCGCACTCCCACACGAGACCGGCGTCGTGCTCCTCGCACGACAGCCAGGTGCCCCAGGGAGTGCCGCCGCCGGCACAGTTGGCGTTGGTTCCCGCGAGGATCCGGTAGGCCCTGCCGATCCGGCCGTTCGGGCGGAAGCGGATGGCCGAGGCGCCCGCGCCGGCTATCGACAGCGACTCGGAGTTCGTGACGAGGATCCAGCCTCCATCCGCGGTGGGATAGGTCGCCTGCCCATCGGGGAAGACGGGCCACGGGTAAGCCGCGACCTCCGACAGCCCGCGCGCCACCTCCCGCGAGCTGAAGCCGGGCGGCAGCATCAGACTGTTCGCATCCGGCGCCCCGAGGGGGCCGTACGGGCTCACACCCGCGCGAGCGGGGGCGGCCAGAGCGTCCCGGAGCAGCCGTGGGGAGCCCGCCAGCGCCCCTGCCGCGATCGCACCGGAGACGATCAGCTGACGACGGCTGATCCGATCCATGCAGGGAGGTTGTAGCGGATCGCCTAGCCTGAGACGGAAGTGAGTCAGACGATCGAGGGCTTTCCGCTGTTCCCGCTCGGCCTCGTGCTGCTGCCGGGCGAGGCAGTGCCGCTCCACATCTTCGAGGAGCGCTACAAGCTGATGATCGGCGAGTGCCTCGACCAGGAGCGGGAGTTCGGGATCGTATGGCTGGCGGACGACGGGCTCAAGGAGGTGGGCTGCGCGGCCCGCATCGAGCGCGTCCTCGAGCGCTTCGAGGACGGCCGTCTCAACATCGTGGTGGAGGGCACCACACCCTTCCGGCTCGAGCGCCGCATCGGCGAGCTGGCCTACCCCGCCGGAGACGTCCGCCTCCTCGACGACGAGCCCGGCGCCGACGACAGCTCCCTGGAGCGGGCGCGCTCCGCCTACGCCGACCTTGTCGAGGAGGTGACCGACGAGCGCCCCGAGCCGGACGTGCTGGCCGAGCTAGGCGCCTACGGGATGGCCGCAACACTCGAGATCGCCCTCCCTGCCAAGCAGGCGCTGCTGGAGCTCCGCTCGGAGCCGGCCCGCCTCGAGCAGCTGGAGGCGCTCTTCGCCGAGGCCCTGAAGCGGATCAAGACCGCTACGCGCGTGGCGGAGCAGGCGAGCGGGAACGGCCATCTGAGGCCTGGCGAATAGCGCCAGCTCGGTCCGCGAGCGGATGCCAAGCTTCGCGTAGACGCGCGCTCAGGCTCGAGGCGCGCCGCGGCCTCGAGCAGCTCCGCTGCTGTGGCCGGAGCGCCGCGCGCCCGCGGCGGCGTGGGCTCCCGCCTCGATGTCCGCGGCCACGGCGGCGTCGGCGCCTGTCGAGGCCGCCGCGAGATGTCGAGCGCGCCCGTCGGCATCCGTGGCGATCTCCGCCAGCCGCTCGTGAACCGCGCCTCGCCGCGACGGCGGCAGCATGCGATACGCGGTCTCGGCCAGCAGCGGGTGATCGAAGTGGATCGCCCCGGCCTCCTCGTGAAGCACCTCCGCCGTGAACGCGGCATCCAGCGCACCGGCATCGGCGACCTCCGCCGCGGCGGCGAGCGTGGGGTGGCCCATCGCCGCCGACGGCCCCGAGCGCGTCGGCGCTCTCGGGCGGCAACGTGCGCAAGCGGTCCTGCAAACGGCGTTGATGCCGTCGGGCAGGGGCAGCTCTCCTGTGTCCGGCTCACCCTGCCCCTCGCGGAGCGCCGCACGAGCGAGCTCCAGCGCGTAGTACGGGTTGCCCGCCGACATCTCGGCCAGGCGGACGAGCGCCGGCCATGAGAGACCCTCGCCAAGCCGGCTCTGGAGGATTCTTTGGAGCACCTCCGGTCCGAGCGGGCCGAGGGCAATCGGGGTGATCCACTCATCCCGCAGCCCCAGGTCCAGTTGCTCGGCTCCGGGGCCCGCGCGCCGGGTCGCGAAAAGGACCACCCGATCGTCCGTCAGGCGCCGCAGCGCGAATGCCAGTGCCCCGCCAGACGCGGGATCGAGCCACTGGAGGTCGTCGACAGCGAGCACCAGGGGCGTGTCTCCGCTCGCGGCTTTCAACGCCGCGAGCGTGGCGGCGCCCACCGCCCGCGGGTCCACCGGCCCGGCGCGGGGTTCCGCTCGCAGGAGCGCCACGTCCAGCTCGTGGCGCTGCGGTGCCGGCATCTCCTCGACCGCCAGATCGACCAGCGGGCCGAGTAGGTCCCCCAAAGCGGCGTGCGACAGCCCGGTCTCGGACTCTGCCGCTCTCGCGCTCAGGACCCGGAACTCTCGCTGTTCAGCCTCGGCGAGCCCCGCTTGCCAGAGGGCGGTCTTGCCGATCCCCGCCTCGCCTTCCAGCACGATCCCGACAGGACCCGAGACCGCCGCGAGCACGTCGTGCACCGCCTGCAGCTCGGTCTCGCGGCCGACGAGCACTAGGACACCACGCTCACTGCCCCTCCCCTGCGCGGATCTCCCCCGCCTGTGAGCTCGCCCGTGTCGGGATTGCGTGCCACCGCCTGTACGCCGCCGAAGAAGAGGTTCAGCTCGCTCCAGCGGCGCACGGCGAAGCCGGCCTCCTCGAGACGGTCGAGGGCTGCCGGATCCACCCCCGGCTCGGCGTCTACCTGCCCCTCCTCCACGTGCAGGCGTGGAGCCGAGACGGCGTCCTGCGCCGGCAGCCCGTGGTCCACTATGCCGAGCACGGTCTGGAGGATGGCCGAGCGGATCCGGTTCGACCCGGCGCTGCCGATCGCGATCTCGGGAGTCCCCTCGTCGAGCACCACGGTCGGCGACATCATGCTCGGCACGCGGGCGCCGGACTCGTGGCGATGGAAGCCGAGCGGATTCAGGTCCTGCTCGCCCAGCATGTTGTTGAGGTGCATCCCCGTGCCGGGCACCACCACGCCCGAGCAGGAGCCGTTCGAGCACGTGACCGACGCGCAGCTGCCCTCGGCGTCCGTCACCGCGATGTGCGTCGTATTGCCGAGCCGCGAGCGCACCTCGGTGGCGACGGTGTCGAGCGCCTGCTTCGCCAGGAACTGCTCGAGGAAGCCCTCCGTCGCGAGGCCCTCGTGGAACTCCTCGTCGCGTGCGCGGTTCGTCGACTCGATGACCTCGGCGATCACGTACGCGTCGTGCGACTGGTCGAGCCGCTCGAGGATCCCGAGCGCGTCCGCGATCAGGATGCCGCCTGAGCTGGGCGGCGGGTTCGTGATCACCTCGCGGCCGCGGTAGGTCACACGCGCGGGCTCGCGCTCGATCACGTGGTACGAGGCCAGGTCGTCGCGGCTCAGCATGCCGCCGCGCTCGACGACCCAGTCGCTCGCCGCGTGTGCGACGTCTCCCGTGTAAAGAAAGCCCGGCCCCTCGGCGCCGAGCCGATCGAGCAGGTCGCCCAGGTCCGGCAGCCGGATCGTGTCGCCCTCGGCAAGCAGCTTCCCGCCCGGCGCGTAGATCGACGCGCACTCGGGCGTCGATATGAGGATCGGGCGCAACACCTCGAACAGGAACGCCTGCATTGGCACGACGCGCACACCGTCGCGCGCCGCCCGTGCAGGCGCTGCCGTGAGGTCCGCGAGGCTCCCAGTGCCGAAGCGGCGGAGCGTTTCGGCCAACCCCAGCGTGGTGCCGTAGGCGCCGCATGACGCAGGCCCCACGTTGAAGCGCTGAATCGCGTTCTCCGAGAAGCGCACGTCGATCGGGACGAGCGCCGTGGGCTCGCGCCCGTCGAGCCCGAGACCGGGCGCTGCGACGAAGAAGTCGAGCACGTGCGACTCACCAGGGGTGTGGACCACCATGAAGCCGCCCGCCCCCGGCCCCGTGAGCGGCGACTCGGCGACAAACGACATCAGCACGGCCGCGACCGCGGCGTCAACGGCGTTGCCGCCCGCCCGCAGCACATCTGCTCCGGCCTCTGCCGTCACCGGATGGCCGGCTGCGACCACCCCTTTCATCTGGCCGAGCCTAGCCGCGCGGCAAAAACTCGGGCACGTCGGTGTCGGCCAGCATGCCCGCCGAAACGCGTTCGCG
This sequence comes from Actinomycetota bacterium, assembly GCA_046731915.1. Lineage (GTDB taxonomy): Bacteria > Actinomycetota > Thermoleophilia > Solirubrobacterales > Thermoleophilaceae > JACVRW01. The sequence continues at coordinate 1,790 of JBKPME010000186.1, read as the reverse complement.
CGAGCGCCTCACATTGGGCTCGGCGTCGGCGGGGATGCTGCGCGGCGCTGCCCGGTGCAGCGGGCGGTCGCCGTAGCCGGTGGCCACGACCGTAACCCAGACCTGGTCCTCGACCTTGTCGTCGACCATCGCCCCGAAGATGATGTTCGCGTCGGGGTGCGCCGCCTCGGCCACCGCCTTCGCGGCCTCGTTGACCTCCCACAGCGAGAGGTCGCGGCCGCCGGTGATCGACAGCAGGATCGAGCGCGCACCGTCCAGCGAGGTCTCGAGCAGCGGCGACTCGATCGCGTGCTCGACCGCGTCCATGGAGCGGCGCTCGCCGGAGCCCATGCCGATCCCGAGCAGCGCCTGGCCCGCCTCCGACATGATGGTCCGCACGTCGGCGAAATCGAGGTTGATCAGCCCGGGCAGCGTGATCAGGTCGGAGATGCCCTGCACGCCCTGGCGCAGCACGTCGTCGGCCACGCGGAACGCCTCGACCATCGAGGTCGACTTGTCGAGCACCGAGAGCAGCCGCGAATTCGGGATCACGATCAGCGTGTCGACCTCGCGCGCGAGCTCCTCCACGCCGCGATCGGCCTGGTCGCCGCGGCGAGCGCCCTCGAACGAGAACGGCTTTGTGACGATGCCGACCGTCAGCGCGCCCACCTCGCGCGCGATCCGCGCTACGACCGGCGCCGCCCCGGTACCGGTGCCGCCGCCGGAGCCGGCCGCGATGAAGACCATGTCGGAGCCCTTCAAATGGCTCTTGATCTCGTCGTAGTCCTCGTGCGCCGCGGCGCGTCCGAGCTCGGGGTTCGAGCCCGACCCGAGGCCGCGCGTCGCGTCGCCGCCGATGTGGAGCCGCGTGGAGGCGGCGGAGCCCTCGAGCGACTGCACGTCCGTGTTCACCGCGATGAACTCGACGCCCACGACCTCGGCCTCGATCATCCGATTGACGGCGTTCACGCCCGCACCGCCCACGCCGACGACGCGCAGGACGGGCTCGGTCGGGCGCGCGGGAGCCACGCGCACGAACGGCTCCTCCTCGGGACCGGGCTCGCGCTGAGCGGGGATCGGCTCGCGCTCCATGATGTTCTCGGGGATGTCGTGCGAGAAGACCGACTTCAGCCGCTCCTCCGGGCTGGGCACGCCCTCGTAGCGGCTCCAGCGCTCCTCGCGCTCGGCGCGGCGCTCCTCGCGCTCGTCGGCGCGCCTCGCCGCCTCGGTCATGCGCTCGCCGAGTGGATGGGGCTCCGCCTGGCCATGGGGCTCGGGGACGTGACGGGTGACCTGCGGGGCAGGCCCGCCCTCGGGGAGCGGGCGACCGAGCTTCGGCTCCTGCTCGGCGGTGCGCTGCCTCTGATCGTTCGTGCGCTCGTCCTGGCGCGGCTTCCTCTCGGGGCGAGCCTCGTCCTCGTCCGTCTTGCGGAAGAGCTGCGCCAGTGGGCCCTCGCGCATACTCGCCCTCTTACCGCTTGCCATTCGCCAGGACCTCCTCCGCTAGCCGGCGGTAGGCGTACGCCGCCTTGCCGTCCGGGTCGTACTTGAGCACCGACATCCCCTTCACCGGGGCTTCCGCGAAACGAACGGTCTTGTTGATGCGCGACGCGAAGACCCGATCCCCGAAGTTCTCCTCGAGGATCTCGATCGCCTCCTTGGCGTGGACGGTGCGGTTGTCCACGAGGGTGGGCAGGATGCCCTCGATCTCGATCTCCGGGTTCAGCTCCTCGCGCACCATCGACAGGGTGTTCTGGAGCTGGATCAGCCCGCGCATGGACAGATACTCGCACTGCACGGGGACGATCACC
>JBKPME010000185.1:0-36220 GCA_046731915.1 Actinomycetota bacterium | reverse complement strand
GTCTCGATGATCCCGAGGACGCGCTCCTCACGGCTCATACGACCGAGCGCTCCCGCGCGAAGCGGCCGTAGTTGTAGTAGGCGGCGCAGGCTCCCTCGGGCGAGACCATGCAGGTGCCGATCGGCCGCTCCGGCGTACAGGCCGTGCCGAACACCTTGCACTCCCAGGGCTTGATGACGCCCTTGAGCACCTCGCCGCACTGACAGGCCTTGGGATCTGCCACCCGCACGCCGGGGACGCTGAAGCGCACCTCGGCGTCGAGATCCGCGTACGCGTCGGAGAGCTTCAGTCCGCTCTGCGAGATGAAGCCGAGCCCGCGCCACTCGAAGTGCGGCCGCAGCTCGAACACCTCCGCCATCACCTGGAGCGCGCGCCGGTTGCCCTCGTAGGGCACGACGCGCGAGTACTGGTTCTCGACCTGGCAGCGGCTCTCCGCGAGCTGCGCGAGGATCATCCGGATCGCCTGGAGGATGTCGAGCGGCTCGAAGCCCGCGACCACGATCGGCTTGCCGTAGTCGGCCGGGATGAACTCGAACGGGCGCGCGCCCACCACCGTCGAGACGTGGCCGGGGCCGACGAAGCCGTCGAGGCGCAGGTCCGGCGAATCGAGCAGTGCGCGCAGCGGCGGCACGATCGTCACGTGGCTGCACATGCAGGAGAAGTTCCGGATGCCCTCGGCCTTCGCGCGCTTCAGCGTCAGCGCCGTCGACGGCGCGGTCGTCTCGAACCCGATGGCGAAGAACACCACCTCGCGATCCGGGTTCTGCTTTGCGATCCGCAGCGCGTCGAGCGGCGAGTAGACCATGCGGATGTCGGCGCCCTCGGCCTTGGCCTCGAGGAGGCTGCCATTTGACCCCGGCACGCGCATCATGTCGCCGAAGCAGGTGAAGATCACGCCGGGCTCGCGCGCGATCGCTATGCCGTCGTCCACGCGACCCATAGGGATCACGCACACCGGGCAGCCCGGCCCGTGCACGAGCTCGACGTTCGCGGGCAGGAGGTCGTCCACCCCGTACTTGTAGATCGAGTGCGTATGGCCGCCGCAGACCTCCATGAGCTTGTAGTGGCGGCCCGGCTCGACGGCGGCCATGATCTCCGTCGCGAGCACGCGGCCGAGCTCGGGGTCGCGGAACTCGTCGACGTACCTCACGGCTGCAGCTCCGTGAGCGCCACGCCGGCGTGCACGAGGACGCGGTCGCCGGGCTCCACGTCCACCAGCGCGATCTCGACCGTGCTCTTCGAGCCGTCCTCGGCGGCGCACAGCGCCAGGCCGCGGCGCTCGTCGATGCGCTCGACCAGCATCGAGACGCCCTCGTCCGAGCAGGTGATGCAGTGGTCGCCGCAGGCGTTCGCGCTCACTCGATCACGCTCGCCTTCAGCTCCTCGAGCTCGGCCTCGTAGTTCTCCCCCATCCGCTCGAGCTGGCGCCGGGTGACGATCGCCTCCTCCTCGTCGACCTGAGAGATCGCGAAGCCGACGTGAATCAGCACCCAGTCGCCCGGCCCGGCGCCGTGGCCGCTCTCGTCGAGGAGGCCGATGTTGATCGTGCGGCGCACGCCGGCCACGTCGACTCTCGCGAGGCGGTTGGCCTCGTCGGTGACCTCAATGATCTGGCCTGGGATGGCCAGGCACATCCGGACCCCCTCCTGACGAAGGCGCAGGACGCTACGCCCGCGGCTATCCCTGCAACAGAGGGGGAGTTGGAATCCAACGTTGATTTTCAACCCCCGCCCGCCTAGCGTGATCAGCGACCGGAGGGAGGCTGCCACTGCCCAGCGCCAACGGCTTTGCACGAATTCTCGAAGTGGATCCGGAGCTCGGCCTCCGGATTCCCGCGAGCGAGATCTCGCGCGCGCGCGAAGAGCTCGTTGCGAGGGTGTGCGCGCTGCCCGCGGGGCACTGGGAGGTCCCGCACGGGGAGGGCGCGCGCGGTCGGCTCGGCTTCCTGATCCTCGAGGGGCTGCTGGCGCGCGACATGACGCTCGTCGGCCGGACGGCCACCGAGCTGCTCGGGGAGGGCGACGTCGTCCAGCCCTGGGTGGCCCACCGCGAGGACGGGCTCGTCCGCTGCCGGGTGGGATGGAACGTGCTCATGCCCGTGCGCGTGGCGGTTCTCGACGACGACTTTGCGCGCTCGCTGGCTCGCTGGCCGCAGGCGATGAGCGCCCTGCTCGAGCGTGCCCTCCGCCGCACGCACCGCATGTCGATTCACGAGGCGCTGCTGCAGCTGTCGCCGGTCGAGACGCGGCTTGTTGTGCTGTTCTGGCACCTGGCCGAACGCTGGGGGCGAGTCACGCCGGCCGGGATCGCGCTGCGCCTGCGGCTGTCGCATGCGGTGCTCGGCCAGCTGGTGGGCTGCAGGAGGGCGTCGGTGACGACTGCGCTGCAGCACGTCTACGCCAGCGGCGCGCTGGTGCGGCGCGGCGACGGGACCTGGCTCCTCGCCGGAGATCCGCCGGACGAGTTGACGAGCATCCACTGGGAGGCCGCCGCCACATCCGCGTAGCGGTGGCGCCCTTCGGGGTGGCTAGGCTCGGGGAGATGCCAGTCGCCGTCGTGTTCCGTTGCGAGATCTGCGGCCGCAGACCCGGGGCCGAGACCCAGGTCGCACTCGAGCGCCAGCTGCTCGACCTGCGTCACGGCGAGTACGTCGACGCCGACCCGGAGCGCTGGCTCTCGTGGCACGGCCGCGGCATCTACGGCCCCACGCGCTACGCCTGCGGCGAGCACCGCGGCGAGCTGAAGGCCCATGTGCGTGAGCTCTACGGACTGCTCGGCTGGCACCCCTGGGCCAAGGGACCGCACCCGTGGGCCGGCCGGCGCGGAACCGACCGCGCGCGCCGGCTGCAGCGCACGTCGCGCAGCGGCATCCAGCGCTGAGCCGCTACCGCTGTCGCGGAGCGGTTAGTGCTTCGGCGGCTCCGGGATGCCGGTCGACTCATCCCCCTCCGATATCTCGTTGCGCTGCGAGGTCTCGGGGTCACTCGACTCCAGCTTGTCGACGTCGCCCTCGATGTCCTCCTCGCGATCGTCGCCGTACGCGTGCAGCGACGTGTCCGGAAGCGTTTCCTCGTCCGCCCGCTTCTCTTCCTCGAAAGGCATCGATGCCTCCTCCTCGGGTTCGCCACTTGTCTCCGGCGCCGAGCCGGGCAAACCGCGTCAGGCGGGAATCTCCACCACGCGACGGCCGCCGATGTTCCGCCAAGCGCCGCGCCGGTGGTCCCGCGCGCGTACCTCGATGCGGTCGCGGCGCTTGGTCAGGTAGAGCGAGCAGAGCGGGGCGCGCGGGTCGCGGCGCCTGCCGATGCCGACGAGGGCCGAGCCGTTGATTGCGACGATCGCTCGCCTGGGGGCGAGCCGCACGCGCTTGATCAGCCCCGGCGCGCTGAGTGGGGAGTGGGTGTGGCCCGACAACCAGAGCGTCGCGTTGCGGTGGCCTGCGAGCAGCTCGCGGATGCGCCCGTCCGGCTTCGCGTGGAAGGCCGCCATCGTGGAGGTGAAGTGGAGCCGCGGATCGCCCATGACCGTGCGGAAGAGCGGCCAGTGGCAGGCGATCCAGCACTGGTCCGGCCCCGCTTCGAGCTCGCGCTCGAGGAACGCGAGCGTCTTGTCCGACAGGCGCCCTGCGCGCCTGCCCGGCTCGCTTGTGTCCGGGCCGATGACGATCACCCGGGCGAAGTCCAGGTCGATGCTGAGGTTCTGCGACTTCTGGCCGTACGCGCGTGCCCATGCCGCGACAGTGCGCTCGTTGTGCAGCACGTCGTGGTTGCCGAGCACGGTGACCCAGGGCGCGGGCAGGCGCGCGAGAAAGCGGAGCGCGAGCTCGTCCTGTGCCCTGGTCCCGCCCTCCGTCACGTCGCCGATCTGGAGGTGGAGGGCCGGTGCGCGGAGCCCGGCGATGTCCCGGCTCACCGCGTCGATGCGGGCGTCAGTGATGGCGCCTGCGTGCAGGTCACCGAGACAGTGGACCGTGCGCTCCCATGCCGGCACTAGGCCGGAGCATGACGCGCCACCGCGAGACCGAACAGGCCGTGCTTGTCGGTGAAGAAGTCATCCAGCCTAAGGCCGGCGCCGGTGAGCTCGGTCGCGACCGCGTCGCGGGTGAACTTGGCGCTGACCTCGGTCCGGATCTCCTCGCCGCCCTCGAAGGTCAGCTCGAGGTCGACACCCTCGATCCGGACGGACTGCGCCCCTTGCGCGCGCAGGCGCATCTCGATCCACGAGTTGGCCTCGTCGAGGAAGGCCACGTGCTCGAACGCCTCGGGCGCGAAGTTCGCTCCGAGCCCGTCGTTCACGGCGCGCAGCACGTTGCGGTTGAACTCCGCCGTCACGCCTTGGCTAACCACCTGAGCACGCGCGCCAGGTTGCAAGCCACTACCCCATGCGTTTGCGCTATTTCCAGCGGGGTATTCGACTTGAGAGCGCCGGGCATCGACCTAAGGAGGGGCAATGGCCCAGGCAAATACACGTTCTTCCACGAGCAAGGCCCGCAGCGCTTCCTCGAACAACAGAGGCGGCAGCGGCGCTACCAAGAGCAAATCGTCGGCTGCCAAGAGCAAATCGTCGGCTGCGCGGAGCAAGCCGTCGGCCTCGGCCGCGCGGTCGGCGCCCTCGGCTGCGAGCGGCTCCAACTCCAGCTCGAACGGGGCGTCGAAGGTCGCCGTCGTGACCGGTGTGGCCACCGCGGCGGCGGGACTCGTCGGCGGAGTCGTCCTCGGCACGCGCCTGAGCCGTCGGCCGAAGAAGGTCCTCGGCGTGAAGGTTCCGGGCACCGGAGGGGGGCTGGACGGCGTCGCCAAGCAGGTGAAGAAGGCCGGCAAGGAGTTCAGGAAGACGAGCAAGCAGGTCGGCGAGCTCACCGACGAGGTGCGCGCCGCGCGCAGGAAGGCAGAGGAGGTCGGGAAGGCGATCTCCTAGAGGCGCCGCCGCCGAAGGGCGATCTCCTAGAGGCGCCGCCTCCCGAAGGGCGATCTCCTAGAGGCGCCGCAGGGCGATCTTCTAGAGGCGCCGCCTTAGGGCTAGCGCCGCAGGATGCGAGCGATCAGGCCGCCGGCGAACCCGTAGATCACCGCGGCCAGGCCCCAGTTCACGGCGACCATCGCCTTCCTCCCGTCGGGCTGGAAGACGCCATGGAAGGGGGTGGTCAGGAAGTCGCCTGCGCCAACGAGCCAGTCGACGATGGCGTTGTCACGGTTCGCCTCGAGCAGGACGAGGATGATCGCGATCACGATCAACCCGACCACCACTGATGTGATCAGGCTGACGACCCAGGCAAGCCCCGACAGCCCGCGACGCGCCGCGAAGCCCGCTCTCGCCCGGGCTCGCGCCGCGCGCCCCGGTACGCCCTGCTCGCCTAATGGCCGGTGCCATGGGTCTTGGCTATCCGGATCTGCGCCGCCGACCGCGCTTGCGCCCGCCGGCCGGGGCCGGCGGACCGCACGCGGCCGTCTGTCTACTTCTCGGCGGGGCGAGCGCGGGTCGTGGCAGACTTGCCGGCGGACTTGAGGCTCCCCGCCGCGCGCTTCGCGGTGCCGAGCGCGCCACCCGCGGCCCGGCCCTGCCGGGTGCTGGCGGCCTTGGTACCGGCCTTCGCTGAGCTGCTCCGCTGCTGGTTTCTCTTCCGGGTCGCGGCAGCCTTCTTCGCTGCCGCGGACCGATCCGCTTTGGTCTGCGGCATCCCCTACATCCTTACTTCGGGTCAAGGAAGCCCTACCCGAAGCGGCGAGGACAAACCGCCGCTACCGCCTCGTAGGGAGTGCCCTAGCGCGGGCGGCGGCAGTCGGTTCCCTCAATGCGGACGATCTGCAGCGCCAGCTCGGGATCCGCGACCCGCTCCCCCGACGTGGGGAACAGCGCGCATTCGTCTGGGCTTGCGCAGCCGCATTCCTGCGCGACCTCGAGCCAGCCCTTCATCGCCTTCGTCCGTTCGAGCAGCGCTTCGACCTCGCTGAGCTTCTGGCTCGACAACGAGCGCATCTGCTCGCCCATGCCGGCGGTCGAGTCGACGCCGTCGATCAGCTCCTTGATCTCCGCGAGCTTGAAGCCGGCGCTCTGCGCGACCCCGATGAAGCCGAGCTTGCCGAGCACCTCGGCGTCGTAGCGGCGCTGACCGTGCTCCCGCTCCGGCGCGGGAAGGAGGCCGATCCGCTCGTAGTAGCGGATCGAAGAGTTCGCGACTCCGGCGCGCCGCGCCACCTCTCCAATCGTCAGCTCCGCAAAGTCATCCACTTCGGCCAGCCCTTGACTTGAACCGCGCTTCAACACCCATGGTAGGTCGCGCACGGTCATTTACACAACCATCGAGGAGGTAGGCATGACCGTCGAAACCACCACGTCGTTCGAGGTCGCGACACTGAAGCGGGGCTACGAGGAATGGGACGTCGAGGCGCTGCTCGATCTGTACGCCGACGACGTCGAGCTGCTCCAGATCGACCGCGACAACCCACCTAGCGCGGCCCGCTCGCGCCGGGGCAAGGAGCTCCTCAGGGGGATGCTCGAGCACTGCGCCGCGGCCGGCGTCCGGGCGACCGTCGAGAACATGGTCGCCGACGAGCACCGGGCCGCCGCGACGATCACATGCGAGTTCCCGGGCGGGCGAAAGGTCCTGGCCAACGCGAGCCTCGAAGTGGCGAATGGCCGCATCGTCCGAGAGCTCGACGTCCTGTCGGGCGACCCGAAGCAGTGAGGTAGGCATGCCGAAGGCATCGCGCGCGGACCGAGGCGGTGGAGTTCAGCCCGCCGAGCCGCTAGCCACGGAGGTCGTGACGAGGAACATGGAGACGGCGGAGGCGTCCGCCTGACACACGGCCTTTCGAGGGAGGGCGGCCCCCAGGCCGCCCTCCCGACGCTCACCTTGGGCTAAGCACTACTCTCACCCCGTGGCTGTGAACGGGGCCACGGTCGAGGAGCGCAGGGCGCGCGGGAAGGCTGCGCGCGAGGTCGCGTCGCGCAAGTCTCACGAAGAGTGGAGTGCGCCGGCCGGACGCGCCGACTCGGTCGGGGTGCTGGAGCAGCAGGGACAGACGCGGCTGGCCGAGCTCCTGCCGATCCGGCACCGGCGGATGGCCGAGTCCCCGTTCGCCTTCTTCCGGGGGACGGCGGCAATCATGGCGGCCGACCTCGCCGCCACACCCCGCTCGGGGCTCACCGCTCAGCTGTGCGGCGATGCGCACCTGTCGAACTTCGGCGGCTTCGCGGCGCCCGACCGCGAGCTTGTCTTCGACCTGAACGACTTCGATGAGACGCTGCCGGGGCCGTGGGAGTGGGATGTCAAGCGACTCGCCGCGAGCGTTGCCATCGCCGGTCGCGATGCGGGACTGGGCGGCAGTGACCGCCGCGCGGCGGTCGAGGCGGTGGGCCGTGCGTACCGCGAGGCGATGCGCGAGTTCGCCGAGATGAGGAACCTCGACCTGTGGTACTCGCGCCTGGAGGCCGGCGAAATCCTCGCCCGCGTACGCGCCGGCCTCGGCGAGAAGGCGGCACGCAGGCTTCAGCGCGACATGGAGAAGGCCGAGCGCAAGAACAGCCTGCACGCGCTCGACAAGCTCACGAGACGTGTGGACGGCGAGCTCCGGCTGATCAGCGACCCGCCGCTGGTAGTGCCGCTCGCCGAGCTCTTGCCCGAGGCCGACGCGTCAGTGCTGGCCGACGCGCTGGCCGGGATCGTGCGCGACTACACCGACACCCTGCGGCCGGACCTGCGCCGGGTCGTGGACAGCTATCGGTTCCGCGACGTCGCTCGGAAGGTCGTGGGCGTGGGAAGCGTCGGCACCCGCGCGTGGGTCGTCCTCATGCTCGGGCGGGACGACGGCGATCCACTGTTCCTGCAGGTCAAGGAGGCACAGCCGTCAGTGCTCCGTGCACATGTCGGCCGTGGCCGCTATGCGCACCAGGGTCGTAGGGTGGTCGAGGGCCAGCGCCTGATGCAGGCGGCGGGCGACGCGCTCCTCGGCTGGATCCGGACCACGGATGTCGATGGTCAGAAGCGCGACTTCTACGTCCGGCAGCTCTGGGACTGGAAGTACTCAGTGGCGGTTGAGAGGTTCGACGCCAACGGCTTCGAGCGTTATGGGGGCCTGTGCGGCATGACGCTTGCGCGGGCGCACGCGCGCACAGGCGACCGGGTCGCGATCGCGGCCTACGTCGGGAAGAGCGACTCATTCGACAACGCGCTGGCGCACTTCGCGGAGTCCTACGCCGACACGAACGAGAGCGACCACCGAGCGCTCGTGGACGCGATCCGAAGCGGACGAGTGAACGCCGACGCCGACGTATAGATTTCCGCCGCGCATGAGGAGGCTCGGTGCGGCGCTTGCAATCTCGTTCGCGACTCTCGCGGCTTTCTCGGCATCCGCGCCGGCGGCGGTCACGCTCGAGCGAATCGCAGGGTTCGCCTCGCCCGGAACGCCCGCGAAGTACAACAAGGTCGGCATCCTCAAGGTCGGTCCGAGGCGGGCCCCGAACGTCCTCGTCCTGAACCCGGGCACGTCCGCCAGCGCGGCCTACTTCGTCCCGCTCGCGCAGGACATCGTGCGGCGGGCGAAGGGCTGGCAGGTGTGGGCCGTCGAGCGCCGCGAGAACCTGCTCGAGGATCACTCGATGCTGAACCGCGCCAAGCGGGGCCAGGTCACGGGACAGCAGCTCTTCGACTACTACCTCGGCTGGATCACCGACCAGAGCGTCGCGGAGCACTTCCAGTTCATCCCGGACGCGGACGTGGCGTACGCGCGCAGGTGGGGAATGCGCGTGGAGGTCGAGGACCTGAGGCGAGTTGTAAAGAAGGCGGAGCGCGTCGGCCGGCACGTGGTGGTCGGCGGGCATTCGCTCGGCGGCTCGATCACCACGGCCTACGCCACCTGGGACTTCCGCGGCAGGCCGGGCGCGCGCGGGGTCTCGGGGCTCGTCTACATCGACGGAGGCAGCAGCCCGGCGCCGATCAGCCGGGCGGACGCGCGCCGCCGGCTGAGGGACTTCGCGGCCGCCCCCTCCCCCTGGCTCACGTTCGGCGGAATCCAGTCCCCGTTCACCGGGCTGTTCAACTCAACGGGGGCGCTGGGAGTCCTCCTCGAACCGAACGCGCCCTCGATCGGACAGGCGTGGCCGCTCCTGCCCGCCAACCTGAAGCCCCCGATCCCGGCCACGAACAGAGCCCAGTACGGCTACGCGCTCGACTCCGTGACTTCACCGCCCGGCCTGGTTGCCGCCCAGGCGCACCTCGGCCGGCTGGCCGCGAGCGGCGACCCGCGCGGCTGGGACGACGGCGGCGAGTTGACCCCGCTGAACCGCTACGCGCGGATGTTCGCGGGCGCCGGCCTGCAGAGCCTCGACGGAACCGCGTGGTATCACCCCCAGCGGCTCACGATCGACTCGGGGGCGGTCGCCGCGGGCAATCCCAACCCGGCGCAGAAGGTGCTCGACGTCCGTGCGACCCACGGCGACGACCTGCCTCGCCGCCTGCGTATCTACGCCTTCGGCGCGGCGCTCGGCGGCGAGCGCGTGCTCCAGGCTGCGCGGGCGCTGGCCAAGCAGTCCGGCATCCCGGAGCGGAACCTGACGCTGGTTGACCGCCACACCACCTACGCGCACAACGACCCGAACTCGGCCGAGCCGAAGAACGCGTTCGTGCAGGCGCTGATCCCGTTCCTGCGCGGGATCGCGCGCTAGCCGCCGGGCTGGGATGCCGGCCCCGGCCGAGGATTCAACGGCAGCGGGTCGGGTGGCCGCGGCGGCCGGCTGAAGTCGAAGTCGTGCGTCAGGTCGCCCAGGATCGGCGCGTTCTCGCGGACGTCGGGGCGCGGGTCACGGCGCCCGTCGGTGCGCGGGTCGAGACGCTGGCCGCCGAGGAAGTCGTCCTCGATGAACTTGTTGAAGGCGTCGAATGACAGCGTCTGGTGGTCGATGTAGCCGCGTTTCGCGTAGGGGCTGATCACCATCGCGGGCACGCGGATGCCGTAGCCGTTCTGGTCGACCTGCGGCGGTGACACGTGGTCGTAGAAGCCACCCCAGTCGTCCCAGACGAGGAAGATCGCGGTGCTGTCCCAGTCGGGACCGCGCATGACGGTGTCGATCAGACGGGTCACGTAGCGCTGGCCATCGGCCGGGGTGGCGGGTGCGTGCTCCGAATGCAACTCGTCCGGCACGACCCAGGAGACCGCCGGAAGATGGCCGCCGCGCGCGGCGTCCTCGAAATGCGACACGTCTTGCACGTTGCCTACCTGTCCGTCGCGGCGCACCGTCGTGAACGACGGAAGCGGATTCCAGATCTCGGGCGTCTCCTGTGCGTTCTCAGGCGGAAGCCCGCCGTGGATGTAATAGCCCCAGCTCACGTTCCGGCCATGGAGCAGCCAGGTGAGATCGGTCCAGGCGTAGTTCGCGTACTCGGTCAGCTTCGGCTTCTCGGCGGCCGGAGCCAAGTGGCGGCAGAGCGCCAGCGCATCGGCCTCATGGGGCTGGCGGAGGTCGAGGCCATACGGCATGCGGCGGATGCCATGGCGTGCGAGACAGCTAGTGACCGGCCGCAAGACTGGTGGCACACCCGGCGTTCGGTCGGGGCCGCGCCCATGGCTGATCTGCTCCGTCTTGAAGCCGCCGAGCTCGTCGTCGTTCACGCAGCTCATGGGATCGCCGCCCCGCGTGCAGAGAGCCGACCACCCCGACACCATGAAGAGGTGCTGCGGGAGGCTCCATGAGGCCGCGGGCTCGAACATGTGGTCCTGCAGCGTGAAGTCGTGCGCCCAGCGCCAATAGTTGGGGATCTCGCGGGCGTCGTGGTAGCCCATGACGTCCGGCTGCGCCGACGATTCGCAGATCGGCGCGGTCTCCCCACAGGCCCGCCCCCCGGGCCGCTCGGCGTTCGCGATGAAGCCGTCCATCGCGCCGCCGTTGATGTCCGCGCGCGCCGAGTCCTCGTTGTGCTGCGCACCGCCGTTCACCTGGTCGGGGTTGTGGTACGGGTACTCGCAGGAGTCCGTCCGCGGATCATGCAGGCAGACCGTGAAGTGGCCGTCCTTCGCCGGCAGCCCGTCGGCGCCCGGGAACGTGCCGAAGTAGGAGTCGAATGACCGGTTCTCCTGCATGATCACCACGACGTGGCGGATACGGTGGATCCCCCCCGCCCGTCCAACCCTGACCGGGGTGGGCACGACGCTCACGTGCTGCGCGACACCGCTCCCGCCACATCCGGCGAGTACCGCCAATGGGACCAACACGGCGACAAGGCCCGGGCGCATGCCGCAACGTTGCCGCGCATATGTGAATGCGACCTGAAGGCGCGACCGCTCGCGGTCGGGGGGTGAAGATCTGGAGAAACCGTCCGGCTTCACATGGTTGTAACCGCGCGCGCGCTCCTCGCTGTGATCGTTCGTGTCGATGTTCACCAGCGTGCCGCGCTATGAGAGCTTCTACGCGCTCTTCGAAAAGGCAGGCGCAAACGTCGAGCAGGCGACCACGCTGCTCGCGCAGCTGGTCGTGGACTGGCCCGACGGCGGGAACCAGCTGCGGCTCGAGCTGAAGGAGCTCGAGACGGAGGGCGACCGCATCACCCACGACCTCATCCACCACCTCAACGTGAAGGCCGCCACGCCCTTCCCGATCGCCGACGCCCACGCGCTCATCTCCCAGCTCGACGACGTGGTCGACCTCGCCGAGGAGGTTGCCGATTTCATGGGCCTCTACCGCATCGAGGCCGCGACCGAGCAGGGCATCGCGCTCGCCGCCGTACTTCAGCAGGCGGGCCAGGAGCTCGCGGCCGCGCTCGCGTCGCTCCGGCGGCCGCAGGAGCTGCGCCCCCACATCGTCGCGATCCAGGAGCTGGAGCACGAGGGCGACCGCCTCGAGCGGGAGGCGCTCAGCTCGCTCTTCGACGGCGGCATCGACCCGATGGTCGTAATCCGCTGGAAGGACCTCTACGAGCGGCTCGAGGAGGCGATCGACGCCTGCCGGCACGCCGGGAATACGCTCGAGGGCCTGGTCGTGAAGAGCATCTGACGCGCCGGTAACCCGCAAATTGCGGGAATCCGTTCGTTCAAAAACCGCTGGCTCCGAGACACTCTCAGTGTGCACGCACGCGAGCTCAAGGAGACCGGCTCTTCCCTCACCCAGAACCTCCCGCTCACGCGGGCTGCGTTCGAATTCGCGGCCGAACGACACGAGGGGCAGCTGCTCGCCGGCGAGCACGCGCCGTTCGTGCAGCACCCGTTCGAGGTCGCATCGCTACTGAGCGGCGCCGGCTATCCCGACGAGGTCGTGGCGAGCGGAGTCCTGCACGACGTGCTGGAGGGCACCGACACACCGGCGATCGAGCTCCAGTACCGCTTCGGCGCAACGGTGGCCGCGCTCGTCCGGGCCGTGAGCGAGGACGCCGCGATCGAGGACAGGCAAGAGCGCAAGTCGGCGCTGCGTGAACAGGTCGCGCGCGGCCCGCTCGAGGCAGCGGCGATCTTCGCCGCCGACAAGCTCTCGCGCGTCCGTGAACTGCGCTCGCCGCAGGGCCCCGGTCCCTCACGAGTCGAGACAGCCGACAAGCTGGACCACTACCGGGCGAGCCTCGCGATGCTGCAGTGGCGGCTGGGACGCCAGCACCCCCTCGTCGAGCCGCTCCGTGTTGAGCTGGACCAGCTGGAAGCGCTTACCACCGAGTAAGAAGACGGGCGGTCACGCCCGCAGGTCGCGCTGCTGGAAGCCCGCCACTGCTATTGCCGTCAGCACCGTTGCCCCCGCCGCCAGCAGCGCCAGGTCGCCTAGGTCGACTCCGTTCCCAAGCGGGTCGTGGCCGGCGTAGTAGTAGAACGGCGATACGTATTTCAGCCAGGTGATCCCGTCGACCAGCGGGGCGAAGCCGTTGATCAGGAAGCTGAGGAGTGCGAACGCTCCGGCCCCTCCCGCCGCGACGGCCCTCCGTCCGGTCACTCCGGCGAGCGCCAGAGCCAGCGCTCCGGTGGCGAAGCCGAAGAAGGCGAGGTGCACCACCAGCGCCACCTGATGGCTCAGGCTGATTCCGCCTCCGGCGACCGCCACGCCCGCGATCAGTCCGAGCAGGGTGCCCACGGCGACGGTGAGAGCGCCCAGCGCGACCGCCGCGGCCTTCTCCAGCACGAGCCGCGACCGCCCGATCGGGTGCGAGAGCACCAGGCCCAGGACCCCGCTCTCCTCCTCCCCGGCCGTCGATCCGGCCGCAGCGGTGATCGCAGTTGCGGCGATGACAAGCGGCCCGTAGACCGCGCCGATCTCGCTTCGCATCCAGCCCGCGATCGTCCCGTAGTCCGTGCCACCGAGCAGCTCGGCCACGCCCTCCGGCACATCGAGCTTGCCGATCGAGTCGCCCACCGACGGGAACAGCGCCCCCACCATGAGGATCACCGCCGCCATGCCGAGCGCCGTGAGCACCGTCGAGCGGATGCGCAAGCGCACGGCCATCGCGAAGGTGGCTGCGCTCATTCGTCTCCGCCCCCTCGGTAGTAGCGGAGGAAGATCTCCTCGAGGTCGTCGTCACGGCTACGGATCGAGCGCACCTCGTAGTTCGCGATCGCCTTCACGAGCGGATCGGCCGAGCCCTCGAAGGCCACGACCGAGTGCGACCCATTGACGGAGGCCTCGCGGACTCCGGGCAGTGCGCGAAGCTCCTCGGCGGTCGGGGTCCTGCCGCCGAACTCGATATCGAGCTTTCGCACAGCGATTGCGTGCAGGTTGTCGAGTGAGTCGACGACCGCAAGCCGGCCTTCCCGGAGAATCGCGACACGGTGGGCCACCCGCTCGACCTCGGACAGCGTGTGGGAGGACAGGAACACCGTCCGGCCCTCTGCCGCGACCTCCGCGAGCAGCGCGTGGAAGCTCTGCTGCACGAGCGGATCCAGTCCCGCGATCGGCTCGTCGAGGATCAGCAGCTCGGGCTCGTGCATGAACGCCTGGATCAGGCCGAGCTTCTGGCGGTTGCCCGTCGACAGCTCTCGCATAGGCCGGCGCAGGTCCGCGTTGAAGCGCTCCGCGAGCGCGTCGCGAACGCTGCGGTCGACCCCGCCACGGAGGTCGGCGAGGTAGTCGAGCATCGCCGCGCCGCTCAGCCTCGGATAGAGCGTGAAGTCACCCGGCAGGAAGCCGACCCGGCGCCTGATCTCGAGACTGTGCTCGCGGCTGTCGAGCTCCATCAACGTCGCCGAGCCGGCCGTCGGAGCGATCAGGTCGAGCAGCAGCCGCATCGTCGTCGACTTGCCTGCACCATTGGGTCCCAGAAAGCCGAAGATCTCCCCGCGCTCGACCTCGAGGTCGAGATCGAAGAGCCCGTGCCCCTCCCCGTAGTCCTTTGACAGGCCGCGGGTGCGTATCGCGGCGGTGGAGCTCATCGCGCCTGGCGCAGCGTAGCCTTCATTCGATGCGACGCAGCGAGGCCTTGACGCCGCTCTCGCACCAGCACCACGAGGGCCTGTACGTGGCGCTCCAGCTCAAACGGGCGCGCCCGGAGACGGCCGCGGACGCCCGCCGGGCATTTCTCGACTTCTTCGAGCGCGAGGCCTCCCACTTCCGCACCGAGGAGGAGCTGCTCCTGCCCGCCTTCGCCCGACACTGCGATCCGAGCGACCCCGCAATCGTCCGCGTGCTGGTCGAGCACGTCGAGCTGCGCCGTCGAGGGCAGGATCTCGCGGGCGCCGGTGCAGCTCCTGACGTCGGTGAGCTGCATGATCTGGGCGAGCGCCTCGAGAGCCACATCCGACACGAGGAGCGCGAGCTCTTCCCCAGGATCGAGGAGGCACTGAGCTCCGACGAGCTCGAGGAGCTTGCCGCCGCGCTCGAGGGCGCCGAGGCGCGCGCCGATTGACGCTCGTCCGCTACCTGCACCTGCTGGCGATGGCCTTCTTCGTCGGCGGGCAGCTCTTTCTCGCGGTGGCAGTGGTTCCGGCGCTCCGCGGCGACGACGGTCGTGACCGGCTGCGCGCGATTGCCCGTCGCTTCGGAGCCGGCACGCTTGTCGCGATCGCGGTCCTGATCGCCACGGGAATCCCGCTGGCCTCCCACTTCCACCAGTGGGGAAACACGACGCTCCACGTCAAGCTCGGGTTGGTGGCCGCGGTTGCGGCGCTTGTCGTCTGGCACATCCGCCGGCCGCAGCTTCACGCACTCGAGGGCGCGATCTTCGCGGGATCGCTGGTCGTCGTCTGGCTCGGGGTCTCATTAGCCCACTGAGCTACGACGCCGGCCGCTCGACCGGGGCCTGGGTGGCGGCCCGCCGCGGCTCACGGACCGAAAGCGCCTGGCCCGCGCACAGCCACGCGAACGCGACCAGGAAGACGAACCCCATCACATACTCGCCGGTGGCGTCCTTGACCACGCCAAGCAGCAGAGGCGGGAAGAAGCCACCGAGCCCGCCCGCGGCGCCGACGATGCCGGTGACCGCGCCCTTCGTCTCGGGGAAGAACGTCGGAACCATCTTGAAGACGGCGCCCGCGCCCATGCCGAGGCAGAACGCCATGGTCCAAGAGCAGGACCCGGTGCAGTTGACGCCGTGGGTCGACCGCACCACACGATCGTGCTGCCAGCGCCGCCGGTACGCGGACTCCCAGGCCCGCGAGGAGGTCGAGTGCTCGCTCCAGCCCTCCGCCGAGCGCTCCCGGGGGCCAAAGAACTGCCTGGCCCGCAGCAGCGCCATGCCCCTCCCAGTGGCGGTCACGCATGCAACCTAACTCACACGGGCCCGGCTTTCAGGGCGTATCCCCCGCTGGTTGTCCATGGGGCCAACGTGCCATGCGAAACACCCGCGTGCATCAGGGATAAGCCGCACCACGGGAGCGGAAAACGCGCATTGCGATCCACACCTCGTTCTGGTGGGTTAACAGGACGATGGTTTTTAGAGCGCTCATCGTCGCTGTCGCGGCAGTCTTGACGCTGTCGGCGAGCGCGGCGGCGCAGGACCCGACATGGACGCTCATCAGGCCGGACATCACCTGGGACAACCACTGGAAGGTCGAGCCGAGCCCACAGGCGCTGTTCTCGGTGCTCGATGAGCCGATCTACCGCGACGCGCGACCGGTCGTCACGGGTGACCGGGCCGTAGCCACCGCGAGAGGCCAGCGCTTCGGCGTCGGCTTCTCCGACGTCCCGGCCGGCGCCGAGGGGTTTTCCGGGGGCCAGGTCTGGGTCTTCATGGGCATCCGGAAACGGACGATGGTGGACATTGCGATCCGCACTAGGCGCGACGGCCGCGTGACGATCGTCTCGTCCCGGAAGCGCCTGACCCCGCCCATCACGATCGAGCCCGAGGACCCGCCGGTTGGCCGCAACGGTTTCCGCGCCTGGCTACCGGTCAACCTTCCGGCCCTGACCCGCGCCGAGGCTGACCGCCTCTCCCTCGCGGTGCGCATCTCGCCCTCGTCGCCGGCGGATTCGCTCAGCCGCGTCTACGCCGCATTCGCGGAGCTGTACCCCGCCGCGTCCTGACGGTGCCCTCGGCGCGTCGCCTCCGCGCGTCGCTTGAGGTTCGTGAACTGACGCCGCTGCATGATCCAGTGGGCGGGCTCCCAGAACAGAAAGTCCACGAGCGACAGAAGCGCTCTCGGCTTCTGGGCCGCGTAGCCGCTGACCACGAGCCGGGTGCGGGCGCCGGGAAGCTCGTTCAGCTGGAAGCACCAGACGCTGTCGTTGTAGAGGCGCGGGCGCAGGCCCGTCGTGTCGAAGGGTCGTCCCCCGTGCAGGTCGATCGGCGCGCGCAGGGCCAGGAAGCGCTCCGGCTCCAAGGCAGCTACCTCGAACCACGTCGCCGCATTCGGCGTGGAGATCATCCGGTCGCCGGCTGAGACGTCCTGCCACTGGGGGTGAATCCGCTCGGCGCTCGGCGTGCCGGCGTTGTCCAGCCGGTCCCAGCTGTACCAGCCTGCGCGGTCGCAGCCCATCTGCAGGAGCCAGGGCCAGATCGCGGACGGCGGTGCGTTGATCGTCGCAGCCATCGTCGCCCCTCGCCTGCCGCCCGCGATGAGGTCGGCACCGGGATATTCCGCGCGCACCTCCTCGTCAGTGGCGCCGGCGCGGAGGAGCCGCGGCCTCACCGCAATGGCGTATGCGCCTCCAAGGCACGCGCCGGCGGTCAGCAGACGCCGCTTGAGCATGGCCCGATTATCGCGCTGCGGGTACTCCACCCGTTACGTAGTTGCCCACATAGGTTCGCGGGTCGTCCACGACGCCCCGCACGAGCCCAGCGGTCAGCATGTACGAATGGCTATCCGCAGCCCTAGGGGCCCGAGCACCGTGTCGGGCACGGATGTCGTCGTCCGTGGCCACGAGATCACAAAGCGCTTTGGGGAGGGGGGCGCCGCGGTCGACGCCCTTCGCGGCGTTTCGGTCGAGTTCGCGCGCGGCTCGTTCACGGCGATCATGGGACCCTCCGGGTCCGGCAAGTCGACGCTGATGCACATCCTTGCCGGCCTCGACGTGCCGACGAGTGGCTGGGTCGAGATCGACGGGACTCGCCTCGACGAGCTCGACGACCGGCAGCTCACGCTCCATCGCCGCCGCGAGGTCGGCTTCATCTTCCAGAGCTACAACCTGCTGCCCGTTCTCGACGCCGAGCGGAACATCCTCCTGCCGGTGCGGATCGGAGGCGACGACCCGGACCGCGAGTGGCTTGAGACGCTCATCGAAACGGTTCGCCTCGGCGACCGGCGCCATCACCGCCCGAATGAGCTCTCCGGCGGCCAGGCGCAGCGCGTGGCCGTCGCCCGCGCGCTGATCACCCGCCCCGCGGTGGTGTTCGCCGACGAGCCGACCGGCAACCTCGACTCGAACGCCAGCCGCGACGTGCTGGCGCTCCTGCGACGCGCGGTCGACGGGTTCGGCCAGACGATCGTGATGGTCACCCACGATGCCGGCGCGGCCGCCATCGCCGACTCGGTGCTGTTCCTCGCTGACGGCCAGATAGTCGACCGCCAGGAGCGCCCCTCGCAGGAGCAGATCCTCGATCACCTGAAAGAGCTCGCCGCGTGATCGATCTCACCCTTCGCGGCCTCGCCGAGCGGAAGCTTCGCTCAGCGCTGACCGCGATCGCCGTCCTGCTGGGCGTCGCGATGATCGCGGGAACCTACGTGCTCACGGACCAGATCCGGACCGGCTTCGAGGACCTCCAGAAGACGACCTACAGCGGGGTCGACGTCGAGTTGAGCCCGAAGGACGCCTTCTCGAGCCAGTTCAGCACCCCACGACCGCTGAACGAGAAGCTTGTGCACGAGGTGCGTGGCGTGCCGGGCGTGGCAAAGGCAGAGGGCACGCTCTGGTCGCCGGGCGGTCTCGTCATCGACGGCGACCTCAAGAAGTCCAGTGGTGGCGGTGGGACGATCGTCACCGCGATGCTGGACGAGCCGTTCAGCGCCGAGACGATCGTCGACGGCCGCCTGCCGCAGAACCCGCGCGAAGTAGTGGTCATCCGCGCCACCGCGGAGAAGTACGACCTCGGACCCGGCGACGGGATCGGTATCGCCACGCACCGGGGGATCGTTCCCGTCACGGTGGTCGGCTCCTACAAGTACGGGAGCTCCGACCCCGGCGGAACGGACGTGGTGTCGGGTCGGCTCGACGACCTCCAAGCGTGGTTCGACCGCGAGGGCGAGCTGACGGCGATCGACGTCGCCGCAGACGATGGGGTCTCGCCCGGGGAGCTCAAGCGACGGCTGCAGTCGGTGGTGCCGGAGCGGGTTCAGGTCCGCACCGGCGAGGCCGCGGCCGAGGAGACGGCGGCCGACATCAACGACCAGATCGGCAGCTTTCTAAAGCCGGCGCTGCTGGCGTTCGCTGGTGCAGCGCTCCTGGTCGGCGCGTTCATCATCTTCAACACCTTCACGATCACCGTCGCCGAGCGCACTCGGGAGTTCGCGATGCTGCGCACGCTGGGCGCGACGCGCCGCCAGGTGCTGGGCGCCGTGTCGCTGGAGGCGCTCGTGATCGGCGTGTCGGCTTCGCTCGCCGGGCTCGGTCTCGGCCTCCTGTTCGCCAAAGGCACGGCACAGCTGTTCGAGGCGGTGGGCTTGGGCGTTCCCACGGGTGGCCTCGAGCTCGCGCCCCGCACGATCGTGATCGCGCTGCTGGTCGGCATCGGAGTCACACAGCTCGCAGCAATCATCCCGGCTCGCCGGGCGACGCGCGTCCCGCCGATTGCTGCACTCCA
Source organism: Actinomycetota bacterium (assembly GCA_046731915.1). Lineage (GTDB taxonomy): Bacteria > Actinomycetota > Thermoleophilia > Solirubrobacterales > Thermoleophilaceae > JACVRW01. The sequence goes on along the minus strand of JBKPME010000185.1, from coordinate 17,082 downwards.
GGGCGGCGACCAGGAGATCCCCGCGCGGCACCGGCGTTGGAGGCCGTGGCTCGCCGGGCTCGTTGCGTTGCTCGGCGTCGGCATGCTCGTGGCCGGGCTGTTCGCGTCGGGTCCCGCGGCGAGCCGGCTGTCCACCATGGCGGCGGGTGTGGTTTTCATCTTCGTCGGCGTCGCCCTGAGCGCTCGCTGGTTCGTGCGCCCGCTGGCCGGCGCCGTCGGCTGGCCGCTCGAGCGCCTATTCGCGGAGCCAGGGCTGCTCGCGCGCGAGAACGCGATGAGGAACCCGGCTCGCACCGCGACGACCGCAGCGGCGCTGATGGTTGGCCTCGGCCTGGTCGTGTTCGTCGCCGTGTTCGCGAACGGCATCAAGGCCTCTTTCGACGCGACGGTCAACCGGGTGGTCACCGCCGATCTGATCGTCCGCTCGGACACCATGCAGCCGATCCCTGCGGCGGCGGCCGACGCGGTCGCCGCGACGCCCGATGTCGCATCGTCGTCGAGCGTCTTGCTCGATCAGGTCCAGGTGAACGGGAAGAAGTCGAGCCCGCTGACGGACGTCATGAACGGCGTCGATCCGTCCACCATCGAGAAGCTCTACGAGATCGATTGGGCGGGTTCGAGCGGCCCCGAGACGCTCGCTGAGCTGCGCGGCGACAACGTGCTAATCGAGGAGCAGTTCTCGAAGGCGCACGACCTTCAGGTGGGCGACTCGTACCGGATCGAAACGCCGACTCGAGGGCGCGCTCGCCTCCACGTGATCGGCATGTATCACGACCCTCAGATGCTCCAGGGCACGATCGTCTCGCAGGCGCTGTTCAGCGAGGTCTCCTCCGCCCGCGATCCCTGGCTGATCTTCGCGAACGCGCTGTCGGGCGTGCCGGGCGATGTGGCCAAGCGCAGCGTGGAGGATGCTGTCGAGCCCTTCCCCGTGGCAAGCGTGAAGTCACGGTCAGAGTTCGCGTCGGCCGAGACCGAGGTGCTCGATCAGTTCGTGTACCTGCTCTACGCGCTGCTCGGGATGAGCGTGGTGATCTCGCTGTTTGGAATCGCGAACTCGCTCTTCCTCTCCATTCATGAGCGGACGCGCGAATTCGGCCTCCTCCGCGCAGTGGGCGCGACACGCGCACAGGTGCGCCGGATGGTGCGCTACGAAAGCGTGATCACCGCGGTGATCGGTGGCGTCCTCGGGATCTGCGTCGGCCTTCTGTTCGCGTTCCTCGTCACGGAATCGCTGGGTGACCTCGGCCTCGGCTTCGAGCCTCCGCCGGGGCAGCTCGCGATCTTCCTCGTGCTGGCCGTGCTGGTCGGGGTCATCGCCGCCGCCCTGCCGGCCCGGCGCGGCGCGCGGCTACAGGTGCTCGAGGCCCTGCGCGCCGAGTAGGGCCCGGACCTGCCGCGCGATCTCGAGGTCCTCGCGCGCGTGTACGACGAGCACGAGCACGCGGCCATCCGCGCCGTCGACCCCGAGATGAGCGAGGCCCTCGCAGGCGAGCTCGCGGATCCGCGCCGAGTTCTCGCCGACGCCGCCGGTGAAAACGAGCGCGTCCAGCCCTCCGAGAGAGGCTGCCATGGCCCCGATTGCGGATCGCAGCCGGTGCACGTAGACCTCGACCGCCAGCCGCGCGGCGTCGTCGTCGCTCTCGAGCAACAGACGCATGTCGGCTGTGCCGCCGAGGCCAAGGAGCCCCGCTTCGTGCTCCAGCGCCTCCGCCATCGCGTCAACCGAGATGCCCTCGTGCTGCTGGAGCCAGAGGAGCAGGCCGGGGTCCACCGATCCCGAGCGCGTGGCCATGACCAGTCCCTCGAGCGGCGTGAAGCCCATTGTGGTGTCGACCGAGCGGCCGTCGAGAATCGCGCACAGGGACGCGCCCGCACCGAGGTGGCAGCTCACGATCCTGCGGGCCTCCGCCGCCGCGCGCGCCGCGTAGGCGTGCGAAAGGCCGTGGAAGCCGTAGCGACGAACCCGGTAGCGCTCGCGCCACGCGCGGGGAAGCGCGTAGGTGGAAGCAGCCGGCGGGAGCGTGGCATGGAAGGCGGTGTCGAAGCACGCGACCTCGGTCGCGCCCGGCAGGGCCTGTCGAACCGCCGCGAGAGCGGCGAGCGACTTCGGCTGGTGCAGCGGCGCGAGCACGGTCAGCTTTTCGAGCGCCGCCTCCACCGTCTCGTCGATGACAACGGCCTCGCGAAAGCGCTCGCCCCCGTGGACGATTCGATGCGCCACCACATCGGGCGTCTCGGGCAGATCGGATAGTGCCGCGGCGACAGCGTCCGGCTCGACAATCGCCCGTGGCGCGTCGAGCTCGCACGCCCAGCGCTCCGTGTCGTCTGTGTCGAGGAGAGAAAGCTTGAGACTGCTGGACCCGGCGTTGGCTACGAGAACGCGCACGTGCGCATTCAGCTCGGGACACCGCGGGCCGGCTCCGGGCGCGGCGGCGCGGCGCCCGGCCAGCGCCAGTCGCGCACGTCGGGTGGGTCGTCGCCGTGCTCGCGCGTATAGGCCCGGTGCCGCAGCCGCTGGTCGGACATCTCCTGGCGAAGGGCGGCGGCGCGCTCGCCGAGGCCCGGCACCCGGTCGATCACGTCCATCACCAAGTGGTATCGATCCAGGTCGTTCAGCATCACCATGTCGAACGGCGTGGTGGTGGTGCCTTCCTCCATGTAGCCGCGCACGTGCAGATTGTGGTGGTTCGTGCGGCGATAGGTCAGCCGGTGGATCAGTGTGGGGTAGCCGTGGTAGGCGAATATGACCGGCTGCGACGTCGTGAAGAGGGTGTCGAACTCTGAGTCCGGCAGCCCGTGCGGGTGTGCGGAGGGCGGCTGGAGCCGCATCAGGTCGACCACGTTCACGACCCGCACGCTCAGGTCTGGAAGGTGCTCGCGCAGGAGTGCCGCGGCCGCCACGGTTTCGAGGGTCGGGATGTCCCCGGCACATCCGAGCACGACGTCGGGCTCACCCTCGCCCGTCGAGGCCCAGTCCCAGATGCCGAGCCCACGCGTGCAGTGCGCGACCGCCTCGTCGATCGACAGATAGTCCAGCGAGGGCTGCTTGCCGGCAACGATCACGTTGACGTAGTTGCGGGAGCGAAGGCAGTGATCCGCCACTGAGAGGAGGCAGTTGGCGTCCGGGGGCAGGTAGACGCGAACGATCTCCGCCTTCTTGTTAGCCACGTGGTCGATGAAGCCCGGGTCCTGGTGGGAAAAGCCGTTGTGATCCTGACGCCAGACATGCGACGAGAGGATGTAGTTGAGCGAGGCGATCGGGCGGCGCCAGGGGATCTGGCGCGTGACCTTCAACCACTTGGCGTGCTGGTTGAACATCGCGTCCACGATGTGGATGAACGCTTCGTAGCAGTTGAAGAGCCCGTGCCGGCCGGTCAGCAGGTAGCCCTCGAGCCAACCCTGGCAGAGGTGCTCGCTGAGGATCTCCATCACGCGTCCGTCCGGCGAGAGGTGGTCGTCGCCGTCCAGGCGCTCGGCCATCCACGCGCGGTCGGTCACGTCGAAGACCGGGCTCAGCCGGTTGGAGGCGGTCTCGTCCGGCGCCATCACCCTGAAGTTCCGTACGGGCTCGTTTGCACGCATCACATCGCGCAGCCACGCCCCGAACGCCTTCGTGGCTTCGGTCGCCGTCGTCGCCGGCTCGTTGACGGGCACACCGTACGAACGAAAATCAGGCAATTCGAGGTCTCTCAGCAGCAGGCCGCCATTGGCGTGAGGGTTGGCACCCATGCGCCGCTCGCCCTCGGGGCGCAGCGCGCGCAGCTCTGCACGGAGCGCGCCGGACTCGTCGAATAGCTCCTCGGGGCGGTACGAGCGCATCCACTCCTCGAGGAGCCGCAGATGCTGCGGGTCCCCGCCGATGTTCGCTAGCGGCACCTGGTGCGAGCGGTAGCTCCCCTCGGCCGGCTGGCCGTCGACCTCCTTCGGCCCCGTCCACCCCTTCGGCGTGCGAAGGACGATCATCGGCCAGCGCGGCCGTTCGGCCGGGCCGCGCCCCGCCCTCGCCTGTATCTCCGCAATCTCGTCGAGGCACCCGTCGAGCGCCTCGGCGAGCTCCGAGTGCACGAGCTCCGGCTCGTCGCCCTCCACGAAGCGCGGCGCGTGGCCGTAGCCCTCTAGCAGCGCGCGGAGCTCCTCCTTCGAGATGCGCGCCAGCACCGTCGGATTGGCGATCTTGTAGCCGTTCAGGTGCAGCACCGGAAGGACCGCTCCATCGCGCGCCGGATTCACGAACTTGTTCGAGTGCCAGCTCGCGGCGAGCGCCCCCGTCTCCGCCTCCCCGTCCCCCACGACGCAGAGCGCGAGCAGATCGGGGTTGTCGAAGATCGCGCCGTAGGCGTGTACGAGCGCGTAGCCGAGCTCGCCCCCCTCGTGGATCGACCCGGGAGTCTCGGGCGCCACGTGAGACGGAATCCCGCCCGGGAACGAGAACTGCCGGAACAGGCGTCTCATCCCCTCCTCATCCTCACCGATGCGGGGATAGATCTCGCTGTAGGTGCCCTCGAGATAGGTGTTCGCAACGAGACCCGGGCCGCCGTGGCCAGGCCCGGTGATGTAGATCGCATTGAGGTCGCGCTCCCGAATCGCCCGGTTCATGTGGGCGTAGAGCAGATTCAGCCCTGGCGTGGTACCCCAGTGCCCTAGGAGCCGCGGCTTCACGTGTTCGAGGATCAGCGGTTCGCGCAGCAGCGGGTTGTCCAGCAAATAGATCTGTCCGACCGAGAGGTAGTTCGCCGCTCGCCAATAGGCGTCGATCAGCTGAAGGTCGTCCGTAGTAAGGGCCGGCATGCCCGTCAGTATCTAGACAGGGGCTATCCGCGGTCGCTCAGCCCGGGGATGCGGCTGCGCATCCGGTCCGCGTCCTCGCCTTCGGAGGCAAGCGCCAGGACGACGTAGACGATGACGGCGGTCACGAGTCCGACCATGACGAGCAGCCCGGCCACTGCCCACATCGAGCCGGTCAGGAGCGCGGCCATGGCGAATATGACGATGCCCATGGCGAGTACCAGTCCGGGCAACAAACCCATGCCGCTGCTGTCCATCAGCGATTCTCGATCCATGTGATCTGTCATAGGCCGAGCGTGGCGTGCCGGCGCCGCTCAGGCATCGGTATTTCCCCACAAGCTCCATCCCGGATACTCCCGTGCCGTGACCGGAACCGACGGCATCACCATCGTGCTCGCCGACGACCACTCGGTCGTCCGAAGCGGCCTGCGCATGCTGCTCGATGCCGAGCCCGACATGGAGGTGCTGGCGGAGGCCGGTGACGTGGATGCCGCGCGGCGGTACACGCTGGGCCACAAGCCGACGGTGCTCGTTCTCGACCTCAACATGCCGGGGGGCTCGAGCCTGGAGGCCATCCCGAAGATCGCCGAGACATCGCCCGACACCTCGGTGGTCGTCCTGACAATGCAGGACGACCCCGCCTTCGCGCGCGAGGCGCTGCGCGCGGGGGCGCATGCGTACGTGCTCAAGCACGCGGCCGGGACGGAGCTGGTCCAGGCGATAAGGGCGGCCGCCGGCGGCGGCACGTGGCTCAACCCCGACCTGGGGGCTCGCATGGCTGCGACACCTGAGGGCCCGGTTGGCCCGCTCGCGAAGCTGAGTGAGCGCGAGCTCGAGGTGCTCCGGCTGATCGCCCTCGGCCATACGAACAACGAGATCGCGCAGCAGCTGTTCCTGAGCGTCCGCACGGTCGAGACCCACCGAGCGCACATCCAGCAGAAGCTGGGCGCGTCCACCCGCTCGGAGCTCGTCCGCTACGCGCTCGACCACGACCTGATCGACCGCTAGGCGGCATGGAGGTCGCGGTGCTCGCGCTGGCCGGCGCTGCGACGGCGTTTGCGACGGGCCTTGGCGCGGTGCCGGTCTTTCTATTGGGGGATCGCGCGAGTCGGCTGCGGCCTTTTCTCTGGGGCTCGACCGTGGGGCTGATGGGCGTGGCCTCGGTAGTGGGGCTGCTCCTGCCGGCGCTCGACGAGGACGGTGGCGGCGCCGTGGCCGCGGGTCTCGTCGTGGGGATCTGCTTCCTGCTTGGCTCGCGTCGCCTGCTCGCTACGCGGGAGGTGCATGTCGGCGACCTCCGCGGGGCCGGCGTGCGGCGGTCGCTGCTCGTCTTCGGCGTCCTGCTGGTGCACAGCCTCCCCGAGGGCTTCGCAATCGGCACGGCCTTCGCCTCCGATACCGAGGGCCTCGCCCTGTTCATCTTCTTGGCGATCGCGCTGCAGAACGTCCCCGAGGGGACGAGCGTCGCTATTCCGATGCAGAGCGCGGGGTTCAGCCGCGCTCAGCAGTTCTGGGCGGCCGTCCTCACCAGCGCGCCCCAGCCGGTCGGCGCCGTCATCGCGTACCTGGCGGTGGAGGAGATCGACGGGCTGCTCCCCTTCTCGTTCGCGTTCGCCGCCGGCGCGATGCTCGCACTTGTGGTCGTGGAGCTGGCACCCGAGGCGTTCGCGAGAGGCGGCCGCACCATGGCGACAGTGGGCACCCTGGCCGGCGGGGCGCTCATGCTGCTGCTCGCGGCCGCGCTTGGCGTCGAGTAGGGCGGAGCCTCAGTCGAGGGACCGCAGGAAGGGACCCAGCTCCTCGGCGACAACCTTCTCGTCAGCGGGCCATGGCCGGTCGCGGCTGACCTTCGACTCGACGCGGCCGTCCTCGATCTCTGCCGTGAGATAGAGCGGCTCCGCGCCCGTGTAAAGCACGCCCCGGAGCCGCGGCCGGAGCGGCGCAACCACGATATCCGCGCCGGCAAGCCCTGCGATCCCGTCGGCGGCTGTGTCCGCCATCTGAGCGCTCAGTCCGCCGAACTTGAGCTCAACGTTTGCGGCGTCGCCCGCCGCGAAGACGCGCGGTTCGAGGCCGCTCACCCTGCAAAGCTCGTCGATCGGGATGAAGCCGTCCGCATCCGCGGGTAGGGCGCGGATACGATGACCGACGATCTTGGGCATTGAGACGATCCGCTCAGGTTCGAGCTGGCGCCCCTCAGGCTGCACGGTGAGCTTCCGCGACGCGGACACCTCCGCTCGGGATGCCAGGTGTACGCGGACCCGTGCGGAGTGGAGCAACTCGCTGACGGCATCACTCGCCCGGTCCCCGAACGCCGCGAGCGGCTGGGGCTCTGCGGTCACGACGTCTACACCGAGCCCCTCCATGCCCATGCCGCCGGCGCGCTCCGCGGTCATGAGCGCGAGCTCGTAGATCGGCAGCGGCCACGCCGGGCCCTCCGGCAGCAGTAGGGCGACGCTGCGCGTATAGCCCTCCTCGACATCCTGCACGAGCCCGCGGTAGGTCTCATCAGCGTGAGCGTCGTCGAAGACAGTTACGTGCTCGTAGGGGATCTCGGTTCGTGCGCCGACGGCCACCAGCAACGCGTCGTACGCGATCACTCCGCCCTCCGCCGTGTGAGCGACCTGACCGTCGGGGTCGACCCACTCGAGCTCCTCCTGTACCCACTCGGCGTCGGTGCGGCGCATGACCTCGCGCAACGGGTAACGCCTGGCCGATGCTCGTGAGAAGGGCTCCTGCACTGCGACCGGGCGGTAGTGCAGCTCCTCGTTTGGCGCGAGAACCGTCACGTGCACGGCCTCGCCGAGGCGGCGTCGAAGCCTCAGGAGTCCCTCGACTGCCGCGATGCCACCTCCGCAGATCACCACCCTGAAGCGGTCCACACCGCGAGCGTACCCGCTGCGGGAAAACACCGATAGGACACGGTGCTCTCCCCCGATGGCAGCGGCGGCGCCAGGGACGATCCTCAGCGGGATGAGCGCTGGACGAACCAGGGTCATGATTGCGGGCGGGGGCGTCGCGGCGCTGGAGGCGATGATGGCTCTTCACGAGCTGGCCGCCGGCTATGTCGACATCGAGCTGGTCACGCCGACGCCCGAGTTCACATACCGGCCGCTCGCGGTCGCCGAGCCCTTTGGGCTCGGTAAGGCGCGTCGCTTCGATGCAGTTCGGATAGCCGGCGACCACGGCGCCGCGGTGCACATTGCCGGCATCAAGAGCGTGGACAGCGTGGCAAAGTCCGTCCTCACCTGGGACGGAAGGACGCTCTCCTTCGACGTCCTGCTGGTCGCGATCGGAGCACAGCCGGTCACCGCGGTCCCCGGGAGCGTGATGATCCAGGGGCCGGGATTCACCGGCCGCTTCCGCACCGTCCTGCAGGAGCTGGAGACGGGCGGTGTGCGGCACGTTGCCTTCGCAGTGCCTGCGGGCGCTTCCTGGCCGCTCCCTCTCTACGAACTCGCTCTGATGACGGCCGCTCAGGTCGCCGAGCGCGGCGTTCATGGCGTGCGGCTCTCGCTCATAACGCCGGAGCAGGCTCCGCTCGAGCTGTTCGGACCTGTCGCCTCCGAAGCGGTTGGAGAGCTGCTCGGCGAGCGCAGGATTGAGCTGCACCTGTCCCGCTACCCAGCGACTTTCGAGGACGGTCGCCTCACGCTCGTGCCAGGCGAGCCTCTGTCAGCCGAGCGGGTGGTGAGCCTTCCGCGGCTGGCCGGCCCCAGACTTGCCGGGCTGCCGTCGGATTCCGAGGGATTCATCCCGGTGGATACGAACGGGCTGATCATGGGCGAGCGGGACGTCTACGCGGCGGGGGACGCGACGAACGTCGCCATCAAGCAGGGCGGCATCGCCGCCCAGCAGGCGGACGCGGCGGCAGCCGCGATCGCCGCGCGCGCGGGCGCAAGCGTTCAGCCTGAGCCATTCCGCCCGGTCCTTCGAGGCCTGCTCCTCACCGGCTCCGACCCCCGCTACCTGCGCGCGGAGGTGAGCGGCGGCCGCGGCGAGGACTGGCGAGTCTCAGACCATGCGCTCTGGTGGCCGCCCAGCAAGATCGCCGGCAAGCGCCTAGCTCCCTACCTCGCGCTGCGTCATGACGAGGTCGAGGAGGAGCCCGCAGGGCTCGCAGTCGATATGGAAGTCCCCGACCCTGGCGTCCGGCGGCGGGCAATCATCCTTCCGCGGACCGGGGCATGGGTGGCTCGCTGACCTCGCCATTCGTACGGTGAAGCGCCGGTAGCTCCGCGTGCACCACGGTGCCGCGGCCGGGCTCGGAGTCGATCGACAAACGCCCGTCGACGAGTTCGACGCGCTCACGCATGCTGAGCAGGCCGAAGCCTTCCGCGGGGGTCTCGGGATCGAAGCCGATTCCGTGATCGCGGACGGTGATCTGCAGCCTGCCGGCGTCCTCGACGACTGTGACCTCGATCCTCTCGCCGCTGGCGTGCTTCACGGCGTTGGTGACAGCCTCCTGAACCAGGCGGTATGCCGTGCTCTCGATCTCCGGGGTGAGCCGCGGGGCATCTCGTCCACCGTCGAACTCGAAGCTGGTCTCGACGTCGACTCCGAAGCGGCCGGACGTGCGCCGAGCGAGCGCCTCGAGTGCGGGCTGAAGTCCGAGTTCGTCGAGCGCCGCGGGACGTAGCTCGGTGATGAGGCTCTGGAGGGATGTGATGCTCAGCTCGAGCTGGGCGAGCGCGTTCTCGGCCGCCTTCTGCAGCGCGTCCGGACGGCCGCTCGTGTGCGCCGATTGGAGCAACACCTTGAGGGCTCCCAGGTCCTGCAGCGTCTCGTCGTGCAGTTCGCGCGCCCAGCGGCCGCGCTCGGACTCGGACGCGCGAATCGTGTCCCTCAGGCGCCCGGCCTCCACGGACTGCGCCGTCGCGATCGCGATGGCCGCGCTCGCGCCGAAGGACTTGAGCAGGTGCGCTTCGTCGGGGCCGAACGTGGCTGGCGGCTCCACCTTGTCGAGTGCCACCAGGACACCCCGCGCTCGACCGCGGAAGCCGAGCGGCACCACGAGCGCGGCGGTAGCTCCGCCGCTCACCGCTTCGAGGCCATGCCCGGCCCCGTCGGCCAGGCGCACGATCCGCTCGGCTTCGTCCGCGGCCATGACCGAGCCGAGGAGGGTGCCCTCGCGCCGGAGCGTTGTGCCCAGCGAGGCGGCGTCCACCTCGCCCGCCGCGGCCGCGACGCACAGTCCGCCGCCGTGCTCGAGCAGGATCACGAGCGAGCGGGCGTCGACGAGGGCGCGGCCGCGCTTGACGATTAGCTCGAGAACGCGGTCGAGATCCGTCTCGAAGCCCACGGCGCGGGCGACCGCCGCCGTCGCCTCGAGCCCCCGCACGACCCGCTCGAGCTCTCCGCGGCGCTGCGCGACGTCCTCGTACAGGCGCGCATTTCCGATGGCGATCGCCGCCCATTCGGCGAGCACGATCGTGACCTCCTCGTCGCGCTCGTCGAAGTCGGGGCCATCCGCCTTGTCGGTCAGATACAGATTGCCCCATGCCTCCGCCCGGATCACCACCGGGACGCCGAGAAAGGTCTTCATGGGCGGATGCCCGGGCGGGAAGCCGTACGAGCGGGGATGGTGCGTGACGTCCGAAAGCCGGAGCGGCTGGGGGTTGCGGATCAGCTCCCCGAGCACCCCCCGTCCCCGCGGCAGGGGGCCGATCGCACGGCGCGTCTCCTCGTCTATCCCAAGGAAGACGAAGCGCTCCAGTTCCTCTTTCTGTGCGTTGAGAATCCCGAGGGCTGCGTAGCTGGCACCGGTCAGCTCGCGAGCGGTCTCGAGGACCTTGCGCAGGACGATCTCGACATCCAGCTCGGCGACGAGCGTCCGCCCGACCTCCAGCAGCTTGGTGAGGTCGCCGTCGCTCAGCTGGACGACAGGGGCCGGATGCGAGTCGGACTGGCCGTCCATGGGGCCGGCCACAGTCTAAAGCGTGCCCGTTGCGGCAAACGCCGCAGACGTCTGCGGCTTCACCCGGATGGCGTGCTTTGGGGCCGACCGCGAAGATACGCGGCACCTCGACCAAGGAGAAAAATGCGCACCGAGACAGGAGTCGCGCTGATCGCTTATGACGGCTCGGACGACGCCGCGAAGGCGATCCAGAGCGCAGCGCCTCTGCTCGCGCCCCGCGCCGCCGTGGTCGTGCACGTATGGGAGTCGCTCGCAGGATCGCTGCTTCGCACCGACGTCGACGGACTCACGGGCACGATGCGAGAGGCGGCCGCAGAGCTCGATGAGGACGACCAGCGCGACGCCGAGCGACTTGCCTCCGAGGGCGCCGAGCTCGCTCGCGAGGCGGGCTTTGACGCTCAGGCGCGGGCCCTTCCGGGGCGACCGAAGGCGTGGCCCAGGCTGCTGGCCGAGGCGGACGCGCTCGATGCGGCGGTCGTGGTAATTGGCTCGCGCGGACAGGGAGCCGTGAAGTCGGCGATCTTCGGAAGCGTCTCGTCCGGCTTGCTTCACCACGCGCGCCGGCCCGTGCTAGTGGTTCCGCCCGGCGAGGAAGCCGCCCCGGCTGGGCCGGTTCTCGTCGGCTTCGACGGCTCAGACGCCTCGCGGGGGGCCGTCGAGGCCGCCGCGACGGTGCTCTCCGCGCGCGAGGCCGTCATCGAGACCGTTCTGGCACGCGTATAGCGCTGTCGCCGCGGGAGGCGCCGCAGGCGCACCGGTCGGTGTTACCGCGAAGGCGGTGGCGGAACTCGACAGGTCGGTCGCGACACGGGCGCAGCATACGGCGGACGATGGCGCACGTCTCGCGGCCGCAAACGGGCTCGAAGCACACGCCGAGGCGATCGAGGCGTACGGACCCGTGTGGTCCACTCTGAGAGACAGCGCCGAGGAGCACAGCTCCCCGGCCATCGTCGTAGGGTCACGCGGCCGCGGTTCCGTTGCGACCGCGGTGCTCGGCAGCACCTCGGGCCGCGCTGGTCCATCATGCCCATCTCCCCATGCTGGTGGTACCGCCACGACCCAAGGAGGACGACGGATGACCAGTTCGCCAGGTGGCCCGACAGCGACGCACCCCGTCGGCTTCGAGGTCGACTACCCCGACCGGCCGTTGAACCGGCTGACGACCGGCTTCCGCATCTTCACCGTGATCCCGATCGCCATCGTGCTCTGTTCGGTCGCCGGGTATAGCACGCAGTGGACCGACGCGAGCGGAGCCTCGACCACGGTGGTGATCGGGGGCACTGGCCTGCTTGGGGTCCCGCCGCTCCTGATGATCCTTTTCAGGCAAAAGTATCCGCGCTGGTGGTTCGACTGGAACTTCGAGTTGCTGCAGTTCATCAACCGCGTCGGGATCTACATCGCCCTCATGGACGACCGCTATCCGTCAACGGACGAGCGCCAGTCGGTCAGCCTCGACCTGCCCTACCCCGACGCTCGCCGCGACCTGAACCGGTGGCTGCCGCTCGTCAAGTGGCTGCTCGCGATCCCGCACTACATCGTGCTGGCGTTTCTCTACCTCGGTGCCTTCTTCGCCCTGATCGGAGCGTGGTTCGCGATCCTGTTCACCGGAAGCTATCCGCGCTCGATATTCGGCTTCGTCGAGGGGGTTGTGCGCTGGCACAACCGAGTGGTTGGCTACGCCTTCATCCTCGTCACCGACGCCTACCCGCCCTTCACGCTGAGCCGGTGAGCTCCTTTCCGCCGCGTCGTGGGCCGTGAGCCCGCTCCAGGAGGTCGAGCTCGGAGGGGCGACGCTCGAGCGCTTCGAGAGCGTGCTGAGCGAGGAGCGGTGGCAGCGTCTCCAGAGCGCCGCTGAGCGGGGGCGCCGGCTTTTCGACGGGCGCGTCATCTGGAACATCAACTCGACAGCCAGCGGCGGCGGCGTGGCGGAGCTGTTGGGCTCCCTCGTCCCGTATAGCCGCGGGGCAGGCATCGACGTGCGCTGGCTGGTGATCGAGGGGGATCCCGCGTTCTTTCGAGTCACCAAGCGGCTGCACAACATGCTTCACGGGGATGCCGGCGACGGGCAGCCGCTCTCGTCCGGGGACGACGCCGTCTACCGGGCGACGGCGGAGCGGAATGCCGATGAGCTCCTTCGGCGCGTCGGCCCGGCCGACCTGGTCCTGCTCCACGACCCGCAGACGGCCGGACTGGTGGAGGCGCTCCGGAGGAGAGGCGCAGGCGTCGTGTGGCGCTGTCACGTCGGCGCCGATACGCCGAACGACCTCGTCCGGGCCGCCTGGTCGTTCCTGCTCCCGCATGTCGTGGACGCCGACAGGCTCGTCTTCTCCCGTGCCGCCTTCGTCTGGGACGGGCTTGACCGCGCTCGCGTAAGCGTGATCCCGCCCTCGATTGATGCGTTCACGCCGAAGAACCAGCCACTACCGCCGGGCTCCATCGAGGCGATTCTGCGGGCTTGCGGAATCCACGCAGGGCCGATGGATGGCCCGGCATGGTTCAGCCGGCTGGACGGCACTGCCGGCCAAGTGAGTCATTCCGTCGAGCGGAGCGGCTCGGCGGCGTTGCCAGCCCCCGCGCGGGCCGTGCTGCAGGTCTCGCGTTGGGACCGGCTGAAGGATCCGGCTGGCGTGCTCACGGCATTCGCAGACGGCATCGCCCGGTCGACCGACGCTCATCTCGTACTCGCGGGACCCAGTACGTCGGCGGTGGCCGATGACCCGGAGGGACCGGCGGTTCTTGGCGAGATCGTCGCCCAAAGGGCGCGCCTTCATCGGGAGTCCCGCACTCGCATACACGTCTTCTCGCTTCCGATGGACGACCTCCAGGAGAACGCGGTCATCGTCAACGCGCTCCAACGTCGGGCTGATGTCGTGGTGCAGAAGAGCCTGGCGGAGGGCTTCGGCCTAACGGTCGCGGAGGCGATGTGGAAGGCGCGGCCGCTCGTGGCCTCGGCTGTCGGAGGCGTGCAGGACCAGATCGTCGACGGCGAGAGCGGGCTGCTCGTGGACCCCGAGGATCTCGAGGCGTTCGCGCGCGCGGTCACCGGTCTCCTCCACGATCCGGCGCGTGCCGAGTGGATGGGCCACAACGCGCGCGAGCGGGTTCGCGACGCCTTCCTCGCCGCGCGCCACCTCGAGCAATATCTAGACCTGTTCGAGGGGCTCGTCGGCTAAGAGGTGCCTACGCCGCGCCGTGCCGCGTCCAGCTGCGCGAGATAGGGGCCAAGCTCGTTGGCGACCACCTTGTCCTCCCCGGGCCACGGCGGTTCTTCGAACACCTCGGAGGCGAAGCTCTCGGCACCGGCAGGGCGCGCGCTCATGAAGACCGGATCCGCGCCCGTGAGCAGCTTGCCCCGGATCACCGGGTTGAACGCGCTCGGCTTGTCGGTCGCGCCGGCCAGCGCCGCGATCGCGGACGCGGCGGCGTCCGCCATCTGCGCACCGAGGCCGCCGTGCTTGATCGGGTAGTTCGCCGCGTCGCCGGCCGCGAAGACTCGGCCCCCGGTGCGCGGTACGCGGCAGTGCTTGTCGATCGGGAGGAACCCGTGCGCGCCTGCACCGGGGAGACCGGGTATTGCGGGCCCGGCGACCCGCGGCATGGCCAGCATCCGATCGGGATGCAAGTAGAGACCCTGCGGCTCGATCAGAAGCCGCTTCGCCGACGGCATCTTGGCGAGCGAGCCAGTGTGAACGTCGATTCCTGCGCGGGCGAGGCGCTCGCTCACGATGTCGCTCACGGCTGAGCCGAACACCGCAAGCGGTCTCGGTTCAGGTGTGACGAGCGTCAGCTCGACGCCACCGACGTTCATTCCGTACGCGCGCTCCGCCGTCATCAGCGCAAGCTCATACAGGGGCAGCGGCCAAACGGGGCCGACGGGCTGGATGAACGCGAGGCTCCCGATATGCCCGAGCTCCAGGTCCTGCACGATCCCGTGGAAGGTCTCGTCGGCCTCCGCGTCGCGGAATGTGGCAACGTGCTTGTAGGCGTCGACCTGCTTGGCGCCGACGGCGACCAGCAGGGCGTCGTATAAGACCTCGCGCTGCCCGCCCGTGTGAATCACCCGGGCCTCGCGATCAATCCAGGCGAGCCTGTCCTTGATCCACTCGACACCCGCGTCTCGGGTGATCGTGCTCAGCGGGTAACGGCGCGGGGACCCGAAGGCGAACGGCTGCCCGACGGCCAAGGGGCGGTAGACCAGCTCGTCGTTCGGGGCAATGAGCTGCACCTCGACGGCGTCCCCCGCGAGTGCCCGCAGCCGCAGAAGCCCTTCGACAGCGGCGATCCCGCCACCGCATATGACTACGCGGAAATCGGCCATGCCTCGGAACCTACGCCCATCGTGTCGGCGATCCATCGGGGCGCCGCCACAGCGAGCGGTGCGGGGAACTACGGATCGCGTTCCGCAGCCCCCGGATGAAAGCGGCGTGGCGCCTCGCGAAACTGGTGGCATGACTTCCCAGCTGCTGGCTTCCGAGCCGGCCGGAGCGACGCGAACGCATCCCGATCCTGCTCGGCGCCGTACCGATGCCCTCCTCGAGCGCGAGGTGGCGGAGTTCATGACGCCCGGATGCGTCGTTATGGCGGCGGGCGGCTGACCCCCGCTACGTCGTCCACTCCTACTCTTGGAGCCTTGAGCGACTGGCTGCTCCTCGTCGGCTCGATCTTCACGATCAACCTATTGCCTGCGTTTGGCCCGCCGACATGGGCCGTGCTCGTCTTCTTCCAGCTGAACTCGGACCTCCCTGCGGTCCCGCTGGTGCTGCTGGGCGCACTCGCGGCCGCCTCAGGTCGGTTCGTCCTCGCCAGCGTCACGCGCCACTTCCGCGGGCGTTTCTCGACCGAGCGCCGAGCGAACCTCCAGGCCGCAGAGGAGGTGCTCGTCGGCACGCGGGCGAAGGCAGCCGCGGGACTGGGCCTGTTCGCTCTGTCGCCGATCCCCTCGGCTCAGCTCTTCGTGGCCGCGGGACTCCTCAGCGTGCCGCTCCTCCCCCTCACCGCCGTATTCTTCCTCGGTCGGCTGGTCTCGTACTCGATCTACGTTGCCGCGGCCACGGCGGCCAAGGACAGCCTCGGCGATGTGCTCGGGGACGTCATCAGCTCGCCGTGGGGCATCGCGTTGCAGGTGGCCATGCTTGCCGGTCTCGTGCTTCTGCTCCGGATCGACTGGACGGCAATTGTGAGGCGCCGGGCCAGCGGACGCTCGGGTCTCCCCGATACGGGTTCGACATAGGCTCGACGTCGTGGAGATGACAGTGGACCCGTTCACCAAGAGCCCGCTCGCTGTCGCTCGGTGTCTGGCGGTGGGGGTGGCCGTCACCGCAGTCGCGTGCGTGCTTCTGTTCATCCCCGCGACAGCGGAGGCGGCGCCGATGCCAATCGTGGAAGCGAAGGGCACGGCTCTCATGGCGGCCGGAGGCCGTTCCGCGCGTACGGCTTCAACCACATGTTCCAGGAGCACCCGTCTGTCGACTACCTCGCCAATCCGACGCCGGCCGGCCTGCAGCGTGCGCGTACGGACTTCACGAAGGCGCGTCGGCTTGGTGCCAACAGCCTCCGTCTCTTCCTCGAGCTGCCGGTGTTCATGCACGGGCCTGGGCGCGTGCGGCAAGAGCAGCTCGACGCGCTGCGCAGGGTCCTGACGGCAGCCGAGAACCGCCGCCTGTATCCGACATCACAGGCGCCCTCGACTGGCACCAGCAGCCCTCCACCGACTGGTACGACGAGCTGACGGAACAGGGGCGCTGGAGTGCACAGGAGCGCATCCGGCGAGCGGTCGCCCGCGTCGGGCGACTGTCAAACGCGGTGCTGCTCTACGAGCTCACGAGTGAGCCGGCTACCTGCAACTCTGGCGACTGGCACGCGGCCGAGCTGGAGGGCCACTGGTTCGTGCGATGCATCATTCGATTGTTTCGCGGCCGAGATCCATACCGCCTGGCGCGGGCGTGGACGCTGCGGCGCCGGCGGCGAACAGGTTCACCTGGAAGCCAAGAACGCGGACGTCCTGCGTCGTCAGACAGACGGCACCTGGCGCTTCGTGATCGACAACCCCTGGGGAACCGACTGAGCGAGACCAAGCATGCCGCGGAAGAGGGGTCGGGATAGTGCTCCGCACATCCCGACCCCGATGACAAAGGCAGGCCTTCTGCCGAGGTTCAGGATGGCTGCTGCGTGTAGTGCACGGTCTCACTCGCGCCCGTGAATACCCTGGCATGACCATGGTCTGCACAACACCGAGTGGAGCCGCCGGAGTGCAGGTTTCGATCCGAGGTCGCTACGGAGAACCTTGAGGGAAAGGGCGAAGCTAAGGACATAGAGCATGGAAACCCTTCTCGGCAGGGCGGCCCGGGAGACCGATGCCAAGAAGGCCGCACTGTGTACGG
>JBKPME010000184.1:0-13947 GCA_046731915.1 Actinomycetota bacterium | reverse complement strand
CGGCCGAGGAGGCCGACGAGCACCACTTCATACGCCCGGGCAGGGACGCGCTGCTGCTCGCCGCGATCGCGTGCACGATCGTCGAGGAGGCGCTCGACGATCCCGGGCCGGTCGCGGACCACCTGGACGGACTCGATGAGGTGCGCACCCTCGTACGCGACTTCCCGCCCGAGGCGGTGGCGGACGCCTGCGGCATCGACGCCGGCGAGATCCGGCGGATGGCGCGTGAGCTCGCCGCGGCTGAGCGCGCGGCTGTCTACGCCCGCATCGGCACCTGCACTCAGGAGTTCGGAACGCACGCGAGCTGGCTGGTCGACGTGCTGAACGCGCTGACCGGGAACCTCGACCGCGAGGGGGGCGTGCTGTTCACGCGCGCGGCCGTAGGCCAGAGGAACTCATCAGGCAGGGGCGGCGGGGGGCGCGGCGTGCGCTTCGGCCGCTGGACGAGCCGTGTGCGCGGGCTGTCCGAGTTCTTCGGCGAGCTGCCGGTGTCGGTGCTGGCCGAGGAGATGGAGACGCCGGGCGAGGGTCAGGTGCGTGCGCTGATCACGGCCGCGGGCAACCCGATCGTCTCGACGCCCAACAGCGAGCGGCTGAAGCGCGCCGTCGAGAAGCTCGACTTCATGCTCTCGCTCGACATCTACGTGAACGAGACGACGCGGCATGCCGATGTGGTCCTCCCGGCGCCCCAGCCGCTCGAGAAGTCTCACTACGACACCGCCTTCTACCAGCTGTCCACGCGCAACATCGCGAACTACTCGCCCGCGGTGTTCGAGCGCCAGGGCCCAGCCGAGTGGGAGATCTACATGCGGCTCGCCGGCATCATCGCCGGGCAGGGGCCGAACGGCGATGTCGGAGCGTTCGACGAGATGGTGATCCAGACGCTGATCCAGCGCGAGGTCGGCATGGAGGGATCGCGTGTGGAGGGCCGCGACGCAGCCCAGCTGTTCGAGGCGCTCGAGCCCCGCCGCGGCCCGGAGCGGGTGCTCGACTTCCTGATCCGGACCGGGCCTTACGGCGATGGCTTCGGCGCGGACCCGGAGGGGCTCACACTCGACGTACTCGAGCAGAGCCCGCACGGGATCGACCTGGGCCCGCTGTCACCGCGGCTGCCGGAGGTGCTGCGCACCCCATCGGGGAAGGTCGAGCTGGCGCCGGAGCCGATCGTGGCCGACATCGAGCGGCTGCGCGCCGCACTCGGGCGCAAGCGGAATGGGGACATGGTGCTGATTGGCCGCCGCCAGCTGCGCTCGAATAACTCGTGGATGCACAACCTGCCCGCGCTCGTGAAGGGCAAGGACCGTTGCACGCTCCACATCCACCCCGACGACGCCGAGCGGCTCGGGCTCGGCGACGGCGCGCCGGCGTTGGTGCGCTCCGCGGCGGGCTCGGTCGAGGCGCCGGTGGAGGTGACCGACGCGATCATGCCGGGCGTCGTGTCGATCCCGCACGGCTGGGGCCACGACGCCGACGGAGTGCGGATGAGCGTGGCGTCCGTGCACGCGGGCGTGAACAGCAACGTGCTGGCCGACGAGTCGCAGGTCGAGCCGCTGTCCGGCAACGCCGTCCTGAACGGCATCCCGGTCGAGGTCGCGCCGGCCGACGCCGCGCTAGATGGCCTGGAGCATGGATCCGCCGCAGTTGCGGCAGATCACGTTGGCGGTGTCTGACATCCGGGCGATCGTTGAATGCGCGCCGCAGTGCGGGCACTCCGACCGCAGCTCGAACCGGTGCAGGCAGTACAGGCAGCGGTAGCGGCCCGGCAGGTTCGTGCCGCGCAGCCAGGGCTCGCCGCAGGACGGGCACTCTGGGCCGGTGGTGCTGCTCTGTTCGTTCGCAGCGGACAGGAATCTCGCCCCGGTGGGGTCGGGCGCGCGAAACGGTAGCGGCTTACCCCTTCAAACGTTCGCCGTACCCGCGAACCCAGGCCTCGGCATCCATGGGGCGCTTCCCCGCCGGGTGGACCTCGTACAGCTCGAGCGCGCCGCCCGCGGCGCCATAGAGCAGGCAACCGTCGGTCGCGGCGAGCTCCCCGGGCGGCGGGCCAGTGGCGGTCGCAAGCGCGGCGCGGTTCACGCCTAGCCGTTCGTGCCATGGGAGCTCGACGTACGCGCCGACGTGCGGGTGGAGCGCTCGCACGCGCCGCTCGAGCAGGTCGGCCGTGAGGGCGGGGTCGAGCAGGCGATCCTCGGGCGCGATCTTGTCAGCGTACGTCACGCCCGTCTCCGGCTGGTCGCGGAAGGCGGGCTGCATGTCGAGCGCCTCGACGAGCAGCTCGCCCCCGAGCGCCGCGAGCCGCTCGGCGAGCGCGCCGTAGTCGTCGTCCGGGCGGATAGCCTCGGCACGCTGGACCCCGATCGGGCCGGCGTCGAACTCGGCCGTGGGCCGCATGATGGTCACGCCTGTTTCCTCGTCACCCGCCTCGATCGCGCGCTCGATCGGGGCCGCGCCGCGCCAGCGCGGCAGCAGCGACGGGTGCACGTTGAGCATCTCGTGTTCCGACAGGAGCGGCTCCCGGATGAGCGCCCCGTAGGCGCAGATCGCGACGGCTTCCGGCTCTGCGGCGGCGATCCGCTCGCGGGCGTCGTCGCCGTTCACGTCCTCGGGCTGGAAGACCTCGATGCCGAGCAGCCCGGCCGTCTCCGCGACCGGCGGCGGGGCGAGCTTCTGACCGCGACCCCGGCGGGAATCCGGACGGGTGAGGACGAGGTTCGGCCGGTGCGCGCTCGCCGCCAGCCGGTCGAGGACCGTCGCCGCGAAGCCGGAGGTGCCGAGATAGACGGTCCTCATCGGTGCGCGACGACCACCACATGGAGCACGCGCGGGCCGTGGACGCCCTCGACCCGATCGAGCTCGATGTCGGAGGTCGCAGACGGACCGGCCACGAACGTGAGCGGCCTGCCCCCCGCGACCGACGCCTCGAGCTTCCTGACGGCCTCCGGGACAAGCGCCACGACCTGGTCCTCGCGGACCAAGCAGATGTGGAGGTCCGGGACTAGGGTGAGCGCTCGCCTGCCCTGCCCCACGCCTCCGTCGAGAGCGAACGCACCGATCTCCGCGATCGCGACAGCGCAACCGGTGAGAGCGCCGTCGAGCTCGTCCAACTGCTTCACCGAGAGAGCGTCGTCCACGACAAGCTCGACGCCTCCCGGCCGCCACTCCCCAGGCAGGTCCTCCGGAATCCCGATCCTCCCGGCACCGGCGTCCTTGGCGATCCGCTCGACCGTCTCGGGGACCTCCGACCCCCGCACGCGGTGCACCGTCGCCCGGTAGTGCGCGACCCGGTCGCCGAACAGGGTCACGATCTCGTCACGTTCGCGTGCGTCCTCGGTGCGGTAGCTGCGCGGGACGTCGCTCGGCGCAGCATCCCCGAGGGCTGCGCGAATGCCCTGAAGGATGTCGGACCGAGCATCGGGGCCTCGACCGCTTCCGTCCGTAGCGGTGTCGTCCCTTTCCCCGTGCTGCGAGGTCAACGGGGACACGGTTGTCCTGCGCCTGGATGGGCCGCGGGTGCGGCGCCACCATTCGCGGAACGTCTCCGGCGCCGGCACCGGGAGGTCGCGCGACATCGTCCAGCCGGCCAGCGGGCCGGGAGCGTGTGAGATCGTCGATCTGCCGCGCGCCACCGGGCGCGCCGCGGCGCGGGCGACCTTCTGTACGCGCTCGTACCGCGCGCGTGCCGAGAAGATGTGGAAGAGAGCCTTCATCGTGAGCTTCTCCGGGTCCAGTGGGCGGCGGGCGGCCACCTCGCGGGCGCGCAGATGGGTGAGCAGGCGCGGGATCTCGATCTTTACGGGGCAGACCTCGCCGCATGCGCCGCACAGCGAGGATGCGTAGGGCAGCGTTCCGGCCTTCTCGATCCCCTCCAGCTGCGGCGTCAGGATCGCGCCGATCGGACCGGGATAGACGGACTCGTAGGCGTGCCCGCCCACCCGGGCATAGACCGGGCACACGTTCAGGCAAGCGCTGCAGCGGATGCAGCGCAGCGCCTGCCTCCCGAGCTCGTCGGCAAGCGTCCGCACGCGGCCGTTGTCGATGAGCACCAGGTGGAACTCGCGCGGGCCGTCATCGCCCACTCCGCTCCATACAGACGTGTACGGGTTCAGCCGCTCGCCCGTCGAGGAGCGCGGCAGCAGCTGAAGGAAGACCTCCATGTCGCGCCAGCTCGGGATCACCTTCTCGATCCCCATGACGGTCACGAGCACGTCGGGCAGCGTCGTGCACATCCGGCCGTTGCCCTCGGACTCGAACACGCAGACGCTGCCGGTCTCCGCCACCGCGAAGTTCGCGCCGCTGATCCCCATCCGCGCGGACAGGAACTTCGCCCGCAGATGCAGCCGCGCGGCTTCCGTCAGCGCCTCCGGCTCGTCGGTCAGGTCGTCCAGCCCCAGCTCGCTCCGGAAGATGTCCCTGATCTCGGCCCGGTTGCGGTGGATCGCAGGCACGAGAATGTGAGACGGGAAGTCGCCGTCGAGCTGGATGATGAGCTCCGCGAGGTCGGTCTCGACCGCGACGATCCCCGCCCCGGCGAGCCCCTCGTTCAGCCCGATCTCGTCGGTGGCGATCGACTTGACCTTCACGACCTCGTCGACGCCGTGCGAGCGCGCTATGCCGGCGACGATCGCGCACGCCTCATCGCCGTCTCGCGCCCAGTGAACCATGCCGCCGGCGGCGGTCACGGAGGACTCGAGCCGAGTCAGCTGAGCCTCGAGGTCCAGGAGTGCCGAGTCCTTGATCGCCGCGCCCGCGGCCCGCAGCTCCTCCCAGTCCGGAAGCTCGTCCACCACGCGGGCGCGCTTGTCGCGAATCGTGGAGGTAGCGCGCGCCAGGTTGGCACGCAGCTGGCTGTTACCCAGCGAACGGCGCGCGGCGGCTGGGAACCCCGTCACGGCCACGGCGCGTCCTGGGTCGAGGCAAGGATCTCCGCGAGGTGCACGGTTCGGACGCCGGTGCGGCCGCGCGACAGCCCGCCGCCAATGTGCATCAGGCAGGACGAGTCGACGGCGCACACGACCTCGGCGTGCGTGTCCAGCACGTTGCGGAGCTTGTCCGAGAGCATCGCGGTCGAGACCTCGGCGTTCTTCAGCGCGAAGGTCCCGCCGAAGCCGCAGCACTCGCGCGAATCCGGGAGCTCGACGAGCTCGAGCCCGCGCACCGAGGAGAGCAGGCGCTCGGGTCGGTCGCCCACGCGGAGCGCGCGGAGCGAGTGGCAGGTCGGGTGGTATGTCACGCGGTGCGGGTAGTACGCGCCGACGTCGCATGCGCCGAGCACGTCGACGAGGAACTCAGACAGCTCGTACACGGGAAGCGCATCCGCGCCAAGCTGCTCGCGAACCATCCCCGCGCACGAGGCCGACGGCGTCACGACCGCCTCATAGCCCTCGAACACCTCCGCCAAACGCCGCGCCAGCGCCAACCCCTCGTGCGCGTAGCCGCTGTTCAGGTGCATCTGGCCGCAGCAGGTCTGCTCCTCCGGGAACTCGACCTCCACGCCGAGCCGCTCGAGCAGCCGCACGACCGCCTGCCCCGCAGAGGGAAACAGCGTGTCCCCGAGGCAGGTGACGAATAGGCCGATTCGCACGTTTCAGGAGTTTCCCCGATGGCGCTGGCGGGCAACCCGCGTAACAGAAGCAACGAGGGAGGCTTTCGGTGTACACGCAGGACTTCAACCCGGTCTCGGACTCGCTCGGCCTGACCGCGATCTTCGCGGCTCTTCCAATCCTCACCCTGTTCGTGCTGCTCGGCGGACTGAAGATGAAGGCACAGTGGGCGGCGCTGATATCGCTCGGTGTGGCGATGCTCGTGGCGATGATCGTCTACAGCATGCCCGTCGACCAGACGGCGCTGTCGGCGAGCGAGGGGGCCGTGTTCGGCTTCTTCCCGATCATGTGGATCGTGATCATGGCGATCTGGATCTACAACCTGACGGTCGAGACCGGGGACTTCGCGGTCCTCCGGCGCTCGTTCGGCGCAATCTCCGAGGATCAGCGCATCCAGGCCGTGATCATCGCCTTCTGCTTCGGCGCGCTGATGGAGGCGCTCGCCGGCTTCGGGACGCCCGTTGCCATCAGCTCAGTCATGCTGATCGGCCTCGGGTTCCGACCCATCAAGGCCGCCTCGCTTGCGCTCGTGGCGAACACCGCGCCCGTGGCATTCGGCGCGATCGCGATCCCGATCGTCACGCTGTCGGACATCACTGGCCTTGACAAGGGCGACCTCGGCGCGATGGTCGGTCGCCAGACACCCTTCCTCGCGCTCATCGTGCCGCTGATCCTGATCGCCATGGTCGACGGCACGCGCGGGATCCGCCAGACATGGCCCGTCGCCGTGGTCGGCGGGCTGGCGTTCGCGATCGGCCAGTTTGCCTGCTCGAACTTCATCTCGGTCGAGGTCACCGACATCGTCGCGTCGCTCCTCTCGACGGCCTGCATCGTCGGGCTGCTTCGCGTGTGGACGCCGGGCGAGCCGCTGCTCGCGGAGGACCGCGCGACCGGGCGCTTCGAGCGGCCGGCCGCGGCCGGAGCGTCGGTGCACGACCCCGCGATGGAGCGGGAGATCACACGCCGCGATGGGACTCAGAAGGACAGCACCGGCGACGTCCTGCGCGCCTACTCGCCCTACCTGATCATCATCGCCGTGCTGTCGATCGCACAGATCCCGACCATCAAGGACGCGCTCGCGGAGTCGCCGTGGACCACGACGTTCCAGTGGCCGGGCCTCGACGTGCAGACCCCGGACGGCGAGGCCTTGAGCAGCCTGACATTCAACTTCAACTGGCTGCCCGCGGCCGGCACGCTGCTGCTGATCTCGGGCCTCCTGACGATGGCCGTCCTCAGGATTTCGCCAGGGCGAGCGTTGGGCGTGCTCGGCGCAACTGTCGCGCAGCTGCGGTGGGCGATCGTGACCGTGATGGCGGTGCTCGCGCTCGCGTACGTGATGAACCAGTCGGGTCAGATCATCACGCTCGGGCTGTGGGCCGCGGGCGCCGGTGCGTTCTTCGCGTTCCTGTCGCCGCTGATCGGCTGGCTCGGAGTGGCGGTAACGGGCTCCGACACGTCCTCGAACGCCCTGTTCGGGGCGCTTCAGGTGACGGCTGCGAAGGACGCCGGCATCAACCAGGTGCTGCTCGCCGCGGGCAACAGCTCCGGCGGCGTGCTCGGCAAGATGATCTCGCCGCAGAACCTCGCGATCGGGGCCGCGGCGGTCGGGATGGCGGGTCAGGAGGGCGACCTGTTCCGTAAGGTGCTCAAGTGGAGCCTCCTGCTGATCCTCTTGATGTGCATCCTCGTGTACCTGCAATCGACGGCGGTGCTGGACTGGATGGTCGTGTAGTGACGAACGGCTCGCTCCTCGACAGCCTCCGCGGCATCGTCGGGAGCGAGCACCTCGTCACGCACGAGCGCCAGCTCGCCACCTACGCCTCAGACGGGCTGCTGCAGTACGCGGCCCATCCGGTGGCGGTCGTGTTGCCGGGCTCGGCCGAGGAGGTGGCGGCCGTCGTGCGCGCCTGCCACGAGGACGAGGTGCCGTGGGTCGCGCGCGGCGCCGGGTCGGGCCTCTCCGGCGGCGCGCTGCCCGTGGAGGAGGGCGTGCTGATAGCGCTGTCGCGGCTGCGCCGCATCCTCGAGGTGGACATCCCGAACGGTCGCATCCTGGTCGAGCCGGGCGTCACGAACATCGCGGTGTCGCAGGCGGTCGCGCCGACGCACTTCTTCCCGCCCGACCCCTCGAGCCAGATCGTCTGCACGATCGGCGGCAACGTCGCCGAGAACTCCGGAGGGGCGCACTGCTTCAAGTACGGCTTCACGACCAACTACGTGAGCGGGCTCGAGGTCGTGCTGCCCGACGGCTCCGAGGTGACCCTCGGAGGGGCCGAGCTGGACCATCCCGGCTACGACCTCGTCGGCGCCTTCGTCGGCTCCGAGGGCACGCTCGGGATCGCCACCCGGATCTGGCTGCGCGTGATCCCGAAGCCCGAGGCGGTCCGCACGCTCGTCGCCTTCTTCGGCTCGACCGTCCAGGCGGGCGAGGTCGTCTCGAGGATCGTGGCCGAGGGCATCGTGCCCGGCGCCATCGAGATGATGGACAACCTCTCGATCCGCGCGGCCGAGGGCGCGACGAACGCCGGCTATCCGGTCGACGCCGGCGCCGCGCTGGTCGTTGAGCTGGACGGCTCCGAGGCCGAGTGCGAGACGCGCTTCGAGCACGTTAAGGAGCTCTGCCACGACGCCGACAGCGTCCGCGTGGCGCAGGACGAGGACGAGCGCGACTTGATCTGGCGGGCGCGAAAGGCGGCCTTCGCGGCGATGGGCCGGGTCGCGCCCAACTACTACGTGCAGGACAGCGTCATTCCGCGCACGCGGCTCGCGGAGGTGCTCGGCAGGATCGAGGAGCTGGCTACCGAGTACGAGCTCCAGGTGGCGAACGTGTTCCACGCGGGCGACGGCAACCTCCACCCGCTCGTCTGCTACGACGGGGCCAAGCCGGGCGAGGCGGAGCGAGCCGAGGAGCTGGCGGGCCTGATCGTGAAGGTGTGCGTCGACGCGGGCGGGTCGATCACGGGCGAGCATGGCGTGGGCGTGGACAAGAAGCGCTACATGCCGTCGATGTTCGACGAGCCCGACCTTGCCACGTTCCAGCGCCTTCGCTGCGCCTTCGACCCCGACGGCCGCGCGAACCCCGGGAAGGTAATGCCGACGCCGCGGCTCTGCGGCGAGGTGCCCGGTCCCTACCGGCAGCATCCGCTCGAGCAGGCGGGGCTCGCGGAGCGCTTCTGATGCACGTGGCTGCGGCGCCCGCCACCCGCGAGGAGCTCAGCTCGGCGCTCGCCGCCGCGGGGGAGGCGGGCACGCCGATCCGCTTCCGAGGCGGGGGGACGAAGAGCAGCTGGCCGCCGCCCGCGCCAGAGGGCACGCTCGAGCTCTCGACCACGGGCCTGACGCAGATCGTCGAGCACAACGCCGGCGACCTCACGGCGGTGCTCGAGGCCGGCGTGCCGCTGGCGGAGGCGCAGGCGGTGTTCGCCAGGGAGGGCCAGCGCCTGGCGCTCGATCCGCCGCTGGGAGGCGGCGCCGGTGAGGCCGGCGAGGGCGGCGCCACGATCGGCGGCGTCGTCGCCTGCGGCGACACGGGCCCGCTGCGCGGCCGCTACGGAGGCCCGCGCGACCTCGTTGTCGGCATGCGCGTGGCGCTCTCCGACGGCACGCTCGCAAAGAGCGGCGGCAAGGTGATCAAGAACGTCGCGGGCTACGACATCGCGAAGCTGTTCGGCGGCTCGTTCGGCACGCTCGGGGCGATCGTCGAGGTGTCGGTGCGGCTGCACCCGGTGGCACCGGATACGGCCACGGCGCTCGGGGAGGCGAGCGAGCCCGACGAGCTGGCTCGGGGCGCGGCAGCGATTGGGCAGTCGCCGCTCGAGCACCATGGCATCGACGTCTCGTGGCGCGCCGGCGGCGGGCGCGTGCTCGCGCGCTTCGCGGGCGCGGCCCCACGGCCGCAGGCCGACGCGGCCGAGAAGCTGCTCCGGGAGGAGGGACTCCGCACCGAGATCGTGGACGAGGACGAGCAGCTCTGGGACGAGCAGCGCGCCGCCCAGCGCGGGCCGCTTGTGGTGAAGGTCTCCTCTCTCCCGACGCGGCTGCCGCAGGTGCTTCGCGCCGCCGACGAGCTCGGCGCCTCCGTGGTGGGCCGGGCCGCGCTTGGGCTCTTCTGGGTGCGCATCGAGGAGCCGAGCGCGGAGGCCGTCGAACGGCTTCGGCGCGAGTTCATCGCGGTCGTCCGGGACCGGCCGGCGGAGCTGGACGTCGATCCGCTCGGCCCCATCGACCCAGCCACGCGCGAGCTAATGCGGCGCGTGAAGGAGCGCTTCGACCCCGCGGGCGTGTGCGTGTGAGCGGCTACGACGCCACGCGCGCGCCGGAGCTCGACCTGATCTCCGACTGCGTGCACTGCGGCTTCTGCCTCCCCACCTGCCCGACCTACGTGCTCTGGGGCGAGGAGATGGACTCCCCCAGGGGACGGATAGTTTTGATGAAGGAGGGGCACGAGGAGATCTCCGCGCCGATGGTCACTCACCTCGACCGCTGCCTCGGCTGCATGGCCTGCGTGACCGCCTGCCCGTCCGGCGTCCAGTACGACAAGCTGATCGAGGACGCGCGTCCCCAGATCGAGCGCAACTTCGACCGCCCGCCGCTCGAGCGCGCGCACCGGCGTCTCATCTTCGAGCTGTTCACGAGACCTGGTCGCCTGCGCGCACTCGCTCCCGCTGCTGCCGCCGCGCAGAAGCTCGGTCTCCCCCGCCTCGCGCGCCGGCCGCGGATCCGCCGGCTCGCGCCACGGCTCGCTGCGATGACGGCGATGACGCCAGAGGCGTCGGTGAAGCGCTCGCTCAGGCGGTTGCCGGAGCGCTATGAGGCCCGCGGGGACAAGCGCGGGACGGTCGCGCTGCTACAGGGGTGCGTCCAGCGCGTGTTCTTCGGCCACGTGAACGAGGCAACCGCCCGCGTGCTGGCGGCCGAGGGCTTCGAAGTGCACGCGCCGCGCCTGCCGCGCTGCTGTGGCGCGCTGCCGATGCACGCCGGCGTGGACACCGACGCCCGTGCACGCGCGAAGGAGACGATCGCGGAGCTGGAGGGCTACGACACCGTCATCGTGAACGCCGCGGGCTGCGGCTCGGCAATGAAGGATTACGGGCACATCCTCCGCGACGAGCCCGACTGGGCCGCGCGCGCCGCCGCGTTCTCCGAGCGTGTGCGCGACGTCTCAGAGTTCCTCGCGGAGGCCGGCCCGCGCGCCGAGCGCCGCCCCGTGGAGCTGAGGGCCGCCTACCACGACGCCTGCCACCTGGCGCACGCTCAGGGAGTGCGCGCCCAGCCGCGCGAGCTCCTGCGCGCCGTCCCGGGCCTCGAGCTGCTCGAGCCCGACGAATGGCAGATCTGCTGCGGATCGGCCGGCATCTACAACCTCGTGCAGCCCGAGCCCGCCGCCGAGCTCGGCGAGCGCAAGGCCCGCAACCTGCTGGACACGGGCGCAGACGCCGTCGTAGCCGGCAACCCTGGCTGCGCGCTCCAGATCGGCGCGCACACGGAGCGCCTCGGCCGCCCGCTCCCAGTCCTCCACCCGATGGAGCTGCTGGCCCGCTCGATCGCGTGAGTGAGCGGAGCGACGGGCGAGCTAGACGTATTGCGCCAGCCACTCGTGGACTTCGCCGATGCGCCGCGCCACCACCGTGAGGTGTCCATCGTCCTCGCGCAACTCGGCTTGTGCGCCCGGAATCGCGGCCACGAGCCAGCGGCCGTGTGCGAACGGCACAAAGCGGTCCTCCCCGCCGTGCCAGACCTTCACCGGGGTCGAGATCGAAGCCGGATCGAAGCCCCACGGCGAGTGAAACAACGCCACGTCGTCGTCGATCCAGCCCTCAACGCTGGGCGCCACTGCGGCCTGAGCGGCTCGATGCAGCCATACGCCGAATTCGCCGCGGAGCTGCGCGGCATCGGCTTCGGACGAATCCGCCGACCACTGCTCGGCCAGCTCGCCCGCGCTCATCACCAGAAGCTCATCACGCTGCCCTTCGCCGCGCCGCTCCCATGCGGCGCGATCGGACAGGAACAGCTCATGGTCCTCCCGGTCCTCGTCGGACCTACCGGCGTGGAAGTCCAACCCGGGCGCGTCGAACGGAGCGGGCGAGCCGATCGTCGCCACCGCCGCGACGAGATCGTCAAGCAGCACGCCGCAGGCGAGCGCGTGCGGGCCACCACCGGAGAAGCCCCAGACGGCGCATCGCTCGAAACCCACTGCCGCGCTGATGCTGCGCACGTCCGCCGCGCAATCAGCAACGCGCCGCCCGGGCCGGGGCGACGAGTCGCCGTAGCCCGGCCGGTCGTAGGTGATCAACGTCAGGCCTCGGGCACCCGCGTCCTTCACCCAGTCGTGGTGGAGCACGCCCGCGTTGGGCGAGCCGACCTGGACGAGCACCACGCGACGGCAGTCGCCGGCGACCTGCACGCGCAGTCGGCGCCCATCGGCCGTGTCAACCTGCCTCGTCAGGCGGTGACCGGCCAGTCGTGGACCGGCTCGTTCGCGTGCATGTGGTCGCGGTAGAGCACGGTCATGCGACGCAGGGCCTCTAGTCGGTCCAGCTTCTCGTCGTCGTACAGGCGGTGGAAGGTGGCGGCCTGCCACTCCGCGCCGTTCTGCATCGTCACGCAGCGGCGCTCGATGATCCCGAGCAGGTTGTCGCGGTCGGCGGCGGCCACGCCGGCGTCCTCGAGCCCCGCATGTGCCGCCGGCAGCAGGCGGCGGAGTACCAGCTCGGCCACCGGCACCTCTCCCACCTCGGGCCAGTAGACGGTTGCCGCGAGGCCGTCGCGGGCCGCGCGGTGGAAGTTCTCCTCGGCGGCCGAAAACGACATCCGTGACCAGAGCGGGCGCTCCTCCGTCACCAGCGTGCGCACCAGCCCGTAGTAGAAGGCCGCATTGGCGCAGATGTCGACGACCGTCGGTCCTGCGGGTAGCAGGCGGTTCTCAACGCGCAGGTGCGGCCGCTCGCGGACGGTGTCGTAGATGGGCCGGTTCCAGCGGTAGATCGTCCCGTTGTGGAGCTTCAGCTCGGCCAGTTGCGGGGTGTCCCCGCGCTGCAGCACTTCGACCGGGTCCTCGTCCTCGCACACCGGCAGGAGCGCCGGGAAGAAGCGCACGTTCTCCTCGAAGAGGTCGAAGATCGAGGTGATCCAGCGCTCGCCGAACCAGACGCGCGGCCGCACGCCCTGGGCCTTCAGCTCCTCGGGGCGGGTATCGGTGGCCTGTTCGAACAGGGCGATGCGGGTCTCGCGCCAGAGCTCGCGGCCGAAGAAGAACGGCGAGTTGGCGCCTACCGCGACCTGCGCGGCGGCGATCGCCTGGGCCGCGTTCCAGTGGTTCGCAAAGCCCTCGGGGTCGACCTGCAGGTGCAACTGGACGCTCGTGCAGGCGGCCTCCGGCGCGATCGTGTCGGCGAAGCTGGCGAGCCGCTCGACGCCGGCGATCGAGATCTCCAGGTCCTCCCCGCGCGCGGCGAAGATCTGCTCGTTCAGGTGGCTGTAGCGGTGGCCGGCGCTGAACGCCTCGGCGGTCAGGTGCTTCTCGCCGACGGTCGGCAGAATCCCGATGATCATCATGTGCGCGCCCACGCCGCGCGCCCGCTCGTCGGCGCGGTTGAGGCTGCGCCGCACGGCCTCCTCGAGCTCGGTGAAGACATCGCCGTCCAGCAGCCGCGGCGGCACGTTGATCTCGATGTTGAACTGGCCGATCTCGGTCTGGAAGTCGGCGTCGGCGATGGCCTCGAGCGCACGGGCGTTCGCCATCGCCGGGTCGCCACCCTCGTCGGTCAGGTTCAGCTCGATCTCTAGCCCGAACGAGCGCCGGTCCGAATCGAAGCGCGCCTCCCTGAGCATGCGCGCGAAGACGTCGAGGCACGTCCGGACCTTCTGACGGTAGCGCTGCCGGTCCTCACGCGAGAAGACCGCAACCTCGACCTCCTGTCCCACGGCCTGACTCTATCCTCGGCCGCTCATGTCCAGCCAGTACATCTTCACCATGTACAAGCTTTCCCGGGTCCACCCGCCTGACAAGCGGGTGCTCGAGGACATCTCGCTGTCCTTTCTCCCGGGGGCCAAGATCGGCGTGCTCGGCGCGAACGGCTCGGGGAAGTCGACGCTGCTCCGGATCATGGCCGGACGCGACACGGAGTTCCGCGGCGACGCCCAGCTCGCGCCGGGAGCCACGGTCGGCCTGCTGGAGCAGGAGCCGCAGCTCGACGCGGCCAAGGACGTGCGCGGGAACGTGGAGGACGGCGTGCGCGAGCTGCGCGACATGCTCGACCGCTTCAACGAGCTGGCCGCGAACTACTCGGACGAGACGGCGGGCGAGTTCGCTCGCCTCCAGGACGCGATCGACGCCGCAGATATCTGG
>JBKPME010000183.1:0-8841 GCA_046731915.1 Actinomycetota bacterium | reverse complement strand
CGTCGACGCGACGCCGGAGGATCTGGCGCTCCTCGTCTCGCGTGAGCGGCCGATAGTCCTGATCGCGCGCAGCCCCGGTGCTCGGGTCGCCGCTGCGCTTGCGCCCGGCGCGCCCGAGCTCGGCGTGATGCTGCCCTACTCGCCCCTCCACCACCTGCTGCTGTCGGACCTCGGCGAGGTGCTCGTGCTGACGAGCGGAAACGTGTCCGACGAGCCGATCGCCTACGAGGACGGGGACGCCTGCGCCCGGCTGGCGCAGATCGCCGACCTCTTCGTGCTCCACGACCGGCCGATCGAGACCAGGACGGACGACTCCGTCGTGCGCTCGGTCGAACAGCGGCCGCTGTTCCTGCGCCGGTCGCGCGGCTACGTGCCCGCCTCCGTGCCGCTGCCGCTCGACTGCGGCAGGCATCTGCTCGCGTGCGGCGCGGAGCTGAAGAACACGTTCGCGGTGGCGAAGGGCGGTCGCGCCTGGGTGGGGCACCACATCGGCGACCTGAAGAACTACGAGACGCTCCGCTCCTTCGCGACCGGCATCGAGCACTTCGAGCGGCTGTTCGCCGTCGAGCCGGAGGTGGTGGCGCACGACCTCCATCCCGAGTACCTCTCCACCAAGCACGCTCAGGAGCTCGAAGCCGTCCGGCTCGTCGGCGTGCAGCACCACCACGCCCATCTCGCGGCGTGTCTCGCGGAGCACGGCGAGGGCGGGCCGGCTATCGGGGCGATCTACGACGGCACCGGCCACGGCGAGGACGGGACGGTTTGGGGCGGCGAGCTCCTCCTCGGCGGGCTCGAGGACTTCGAGCGGGTCGGGCGGCTGTTCCGGGTGCGGATGCCCGGGGGCGACGCCGCGGTGCGGCAGCCGTGGCGGATGGCATGCGCATGGCTCACCGCCGCCGTGGGCGAGCGCCCGCAGCTGCCGCGCGGGCTGCGCGGCCAGGTGAAGCCGGAGCCGTGGCGGCAGGTTGCCGAGCTGGCGCGGTCGGGCATCGCATCGCCGGTCACGACCAGCGTGGGCAGGCTCTTCGACGCGGCCGCGGCGCTCTGCGGAGTGCGCGCGGAGGTGAACTACGAGGGTCAGGCCGCCGTCGAGCTCGAAGCCGCCGCGGATCCGCTGGAGCGCGCTGCTTATCCCCTGCCGGTGGGCGCTGCGGACGGCGCCCCACTCCTCCTGGACGCGCGTCCCACCGTTCGAGCGATCCGACGCGATGTCGAGCGCGGCGTGCCGGTTCCGCGCGTATCGGCGATGTTCCACAACGGCCTGGCCGCGGCCACGGCGACGGCCTGCGAGACCGCGGCGAGGCGCGCTGGCACGGAGACGGTTGTGCTGTCCGGCGGCGTGTTCCAGAACCGGACCCTGCTAACGCGGACGGGCGAGCTGCTGCGCGACCGCGGCCTGCGCGTGCTGGTACCCGAGCTACTGCCGCCGAACGACGGCGGGATCGCGTACGGGCAGCTGGCGGTGGCGTCGGCCCGCCTGGCCGCCGAACGACGGAACGGCGATGTTCGGGCTTGACGACTGGATCGCTGGGCTGGCTCACGGCGAGGGGCTGGCGGCGGTGCTGTTCGTCGCGCTGCTGCTCGGGCTGCGTCACGCGTCCGACCCCGACCACCTCGCCGCCGTCTCGACGCTGATCGCCTCCGATCCGGCCGACGGCACGCGTCGGGCCGGCAGGCTCGGCCTTGCGTGGGGAGCCGGCCACGCTGCGACGCTCGCCGCGTTCGGCCTGCCGACAGTGCTGCTCCAGGCGTACCTGCCCGACACCGCCCAGCGCGGCGCCGAGGCCCTGGTCGGGCTGATGATCATGTTCCTGGCCGCGCGCCTGCTCCTGCGCTGGCGGCGCGGCCACTTCCACGTCCACGTGCATCGCCACGGCGACCTCGAGCACCGCCACCTGCATCCGCACCACGGACACGATCACGATCACCAGCACCAGCCCGAGCTCCAGCTGGGTCGCTCTCCGTGGCAGGCCTTCGGCATCGGCCTCGTGCACGGCGCGGGCGGATCGGCCGGCGTCGGCGTGCTGCTGCTCGCCACGATCCCCGACCGGGCCGAGGCGGTTGCGGCGCTGCTGGTGCTCGCCGGCGGCACCGCCGTGTCGATGGCGTTGCTGTCGTCCGGGTTTGGCTACGCGATCACGCGCGGCCCGGTGCTGAGGCGGATGCTCGCGTTCGCGCCCGCCATGGGCCTCGTGGCGCTCGCGTTCGGCGGCTGGTACACGCTCGGCGCCCTGGGGGCGGTGCCGTACCTGCTGTGACCGCCCGGGCGAAACCCGACCCGGACAAGGTGCTCGCCGAGCATGTCTTCTCGGGTGGGCGCTCGAAGCCGTTCGCCGAGCTGACCTCGGACGAGGTCCGCGCCCGCGCGGAAGAGCTGCGCGCCGTGACGGGGTGGGGGCCAACCGCCAAGGTCGGTGCCGTGGCGAGCGCGTGGGGCCAGCTCGCCAGGCTGATGGACGAGACGGGCGCGGGCACGGTCGCCGACCTCGACCGCGAGGCGATCGCGGAGCGGGCCGAGAAGCTGTGGGTCGTGCCGCCCGGGGGCAGCCTGCTCTAACGCGGGAAGCCCGGCCGGGGTGACCGGGCTTCCGCGGGGGAGGGGAAGGCTCTCCTAGCGACGCAGCCGTTCGCTGGCGGCCGTCACGCTGAAGTCCTCAGTCGTCAACACCTTCAGCTCCGTGCCGTCGAACATGCGTCACGTAGCTGCACCCTCGCCTGGTTGCGTAAGAGCACCGTAAGAAGGCGCTAAAGGTCGCCTAAGGCTTCCTCACGGGTGCTGCATCTCGTTGACGGCCGTGACCTCGAAGTCCTTGTTCACGAGCACCTCGAGCTCCGTGCCATCGGCGCGCCGTACGTGCGCCTCGTATGGCGAGCCGTGGTCGGCGTCGGTCTCCACGCGCTCGATCGTGCCGCCGTCGACCTTCGCCAGCGCCGCATCGCGGACCTTCGCGGTCACGTCGCCGCTCAGCGGCTCCTCGCGCACGCCGTTCGCGCCGATGTGGCGGCCCGGGTCCCCCGGCGGCGGTGGCGGTCCCTGGCGCTGGTCGGCGCCGGCGCCGCTGTTTGAGCTCGCGGAGTCGCCGCCGGTCGCCGCGAAGCCGCCGGCGATCCCTCCCGCCGCGCCGAGCGCCGCGCAGATCGACGCGATCAGCACCGTCTTGGTCATGTTGCTGCCTCGCATGAGGCCTCCTCCGGTTGGGTTGCAGTGCGCGAGGCAGCCTCCAGGGGGCGTCTAAGAGCCGCGCTAGATCGGCGTAGGAGTGCTCTAAGACTTCCGAGCGCCGCCGCGTTCGGCGGTCCCGAGCGCGCGCGTCGCGCGCTCGTGCGCCTTCCGAGCCGCGGCCTCCGCCCGCCCCGCCGCCTTAAGGCGCTCCGCTGTGACTTTGGCGCGCTCCGCCGCCTCGGAGGCGTGGGCCTCGGCCGCTTCGGCACGCTCCTGCGCGTGCTCGAGCGCCCTCGCCGCGGCCTCCAGCTCGCGCCGCGCGTGGCGCTCGTCGGTCCTGGCAGCGGCCTGCCGCTGGCGCTGCTCGGCGCCCTTCGCGGTCGAGCTCTCCTGCCGACTCGGCTTCGACTTCGAGCGAGCCTGGCTCTTCTTGGGCTTCGACCTCGCGGGCGTTTTCGTGCCCGACGGCGCCGGCTCGCCCGCGGCACCGAACCCGCCGATCGCCTCGCGCTCTCGCACCAGACGGCCGGCGCGCAGCTCCTCGGCGGTCTGCTCGTCGAGCGCGCCCGCGTGCAATGTCGCGGCGACCTTCTCCTGGAGGCCGCTGCCGCGCTCGCCCGCCTCGTTTGCCAGCGCGGTTGCGTCGGCGCTGAGCTCCGCCACCAGCTCGCGCTCGGTCGTGGCCGCGTCCTGGAAGGCGCCGCGGTCGCCCCCACCGAGCAGCTCCTCCTGCGCCGTCCGCAGTTCCTCGCCCGCCCTCAGCATGCGCTCCAGCTCGTTCGGGCGCCGGCGCGCCAGCTGGTTCAGCGCCCACGCGGCCACGGTCGGCTTTCGCAGCGCCTTGATCGCGTTCGCGGCCTGGCGGTCGCCGTCCCCTCGGACCTCCTTCACGCGCGCGTCCCGCGCACGTGTGAAGTCACCCGGCGGCAGCCCGTACAGCTCCTCTGCCGCCTGCTCGACCAGGTCGCTCTCAGCCACGGCCCAGAGTGTTCCAGGACGGGCCGCATGACTCCCCGGATGCCGTGTTTGGCCGCGGCCGTGCGCCGCGGCGACGAGCCCACCCGCAAGGAGCTCGAGGCCCAGGCGCGGCGGCGAGGACGTGAGCCGCGAGGGCGGCGAGCCGGAAGCTACAGGACTGGACCAGGGACGAGATCGAAGAACGCGCCGGCGAGATCGGCATCGAGGGCCGGTCGCAGATGACCAAGGATGAGCTCATCGACGCCCTTCGGAGCCACTAGCCCCGGTCAGAGTCTCTGGTCGGATGGACGCAAGGGGTGAATCTGGACTAGCCTTGGTGGCGTAATGGCCGGGCATACACTCGGCCGAAGTTCTATGTAGTGGAGTGTCATACATGGCCACCGGAACCGTTAAGTGGTTCAACGACGACAAAGGCTTCGGATTCATCACTCCGGATGAGCCCGGCAAGGACCTTTTCGTCCATTACACCGGCATCGCCGGCGACGGCTTCAAGTCGCTCGCCGAGGGAGCGCAGGTGTCCTACGACGCGGAGCCCAGCGACAAGGGCCCCAAGGCAATCAACGTCACGCCGCTTTAGCGGTTAGCGGTGGCGCGGCGCCCGAACGGGCGTCGCGCCGCTGAAGTCCGGCCCTTATAGGGGCCTCATCAGGGAAATATCGGGGTGAAGTTCAGGGGACATCCCCGATGCGCGCGCGCGCGCATGAGCGGAAGATGGCGGCATGGAATTCATGTACGAGCACACGGACATTCCGGTGGGCCTAACGCTCTCGGACTACCGGCGTGCACGGCCCCGCCATGATCGGCGGACGTTCAGCGCCACCCTCCGCTCGTCGCTTGCACCCCGCCGCTACTCCCCGGTTGGCGGGGCATACTTCGCACGCTCATCCACCTCGCGGTAGAGGCGCATCCCAATAGGGCTCTGCATCTCCTCCGCGAGGTGACCGAGCAATCCCGCCGTCCGCGCCAGTAGGGCGAATCCGCGTAGGAGCGGCCCGGGGAAGCCCAGATCGGCGAGCGCCGCGCCGGCGACGCCTGCTCCGTTAATGGGCAGCTCTCGGCCGGTCTGCTTCGCGTGTGCGGCGGAGACGTCCCTCAGCTTGGCCAGAAACCGCCCGGTGAGGCCGGTCTCCTCGGCGATCGCGTAGATCCGCGGCGTACGCGGATCCTGGACCTTGTGGACGGGATGTCCGAGGCCGGGTATTCGCCTCCCCGCCTCGATTTCGCGCGCCACTCCGCCTTCCACATCGTCGCCGACGGCGTCAAGGAACCGGACCGTGTCCTCGACCACACCAAGAAACACGGATCCGGCCCCCAGAAGTCCCGCCGCCACCGCCCCCTGAAGGGACTCGGGAGCCCCCGTATGGGTAAGGCGCGCGGCGAGGACCGTCGGCGTCAGGCCGTGATCGGCCAGGGAGACGAGCACGGCGTCGAGCAGGCGGGTCTCCTCGGCCGAGGGAAGCCGCCGCTGAACCAGCAGAAACGACAGCTCCGTGAAGCTGTGCCGCCCGAGCAGCTCGCTCGCGAGGTCGCGGCCCATCACCGTGATGCTGTCGGCGTCGGAGGTGCCGACGGAGGTCTCGAGGGTCATATGGGGAGCCTATGTTTCGCGACGCGTCCGGTGGGGGTGTGGGGGAGCTCGGCGAGTGCCTCGTACTCGCTCGGGACCTTGAAGGGCGTGAGCCGCTGCGACGCCCAGTCGCGCAACTCGTCGAGGTCCGCCTCCGCGCCCTCGCGCAGCACCACGAAGGCCTTGATGTCCTCCTCGGAGAGCTCCGACGGCACTCCGACGACCGCCACCTCGAGAACGTCGGGATGGGATGCGAGCGCCTCCTCGATCTCGGCGGGCGCCACGTTCTCGCCGCGCCGCCGGATCACGTCCTTCTTGCGGCCCACGAACGTGTATGTGCCGTCCGGGTTCGCCGTGACCAGGTCGCCCGTCTTCAGCCAGCCGTCCTCGCCGAGCACCGCCACGGTCTCCTCCGGCATCCTCCAATAGCCCTTCATCACAGCCGGGTTGCGCAGCTCGAGCTCCCCGTCCGGGCTGACGCGCGCCTCGTTGACCTCGCCGAGCGTCGGGTGCTGGCGCGGCGAGCCGAGCGTTCCGTACGGCCGTGTGCCGCGCGTCCAGACCGTGCCGTACGGGGTCTCCGACATCGCGTAGCCGGAGGTGAGCCGGAGGCCGAAGCGGCGTTCGAAGTCGAGGTGCCGCTGCTCTGGCGGCGTGGGTCCCGCGTAGGCGAGGCGCAGGGGGTTGTCGGAGTCGTCGGGCCGCTCCGGCTGGCGCATCAGGATCTCGAGCATCGCGCCGATCGCGTTGAACTCCGTGGCGCCGTAGCGGCGGGCGGAGTCGAAGAAGCCGCTGGCGGAGAAGCGGGGGAGGAGCACCAGGCTCGCGCGGGCGGCGACCGAGCCCAGCACCGAATACGCCGGTGCGTTGATGTGGAAGAGCGGGAGCGACGTCATCAGCCGGTCGTCCTCGTTCAGCTCGAGCCACCAGGGGAAGCCCTCGCCGGCCATCGCATAGGCGCGGTGCGTCTGGGTCACGAGCTTCGAGCGCCCGGTGGTGCCCGACGTCGGGATCAGCACGGCGGGGTCGTCGTGCTCGGCAGGGCCGGGGCCGTCGAGCTCGCCGGGTTCGGCGAACAGCTCCTCCACGTTCTCGTCCGTCACGATGAGCTTCGGCTCCACCTGGCCGGCCAGGCCGCGGAGCTCCGTGTCGCTCTGGCGAGGATCCACGCCGGCGTAGATCGCGCCGGTGTAGGCGGCGGCAAGCCAGAGAAAGACGTAGCGCGGGTCGTTGCGGGCCGTGGCGAGCACGGGATCGCCCTTGGCGACCCCGTGCTGCCTGAGCCCCGCGGCAGCGGCGCCTATGCGCTCGCGCGCCTCCGAGTACGTGTACGTGTCGTCGTCGAAGAAGAGCCACTGCTTGTCGGGTACGGCAGCGGCGGCTTCGTCAAAGAGCTGGGGGATGGTCCGGTAGGCCTGGGCGATGCGGTGACATTAGTGGCGGTGCCGTCGCGGTCAGCGCGTCCGACACCTTGTCCACGTCGAGGTTGAAACGGTCGGCAAGGAACTGCGCGAGCTCCTTCTGATGCTGCTCCCATCCGTTCGCCGCGCTGCGCCTCAGCTGGCCGAGCGCCGTCCGAAGGTCGGACCGGCTCACGCCGAGCGTGCTCGCCAGCTGCCGCAGCGGCACGTCGCGATGCCGGTGGCGGTCGCCGCTGAAGGGGCGGATCTCCATCAGCGCCGCCCGCACGTCCGACACGTCGAGGTTCAGCTCGTCCGCGAGCGTCTGCGCGAAGTCGCCGAACGGCACGGGCCGCTCGTCTTTCAGCTTCTCGAGCGCGACTCTCACGTCCTGGACGTCGGCGCCGAGCGCGTCGGCAAGGCGCGTGGCGAAGCGATCCTCGTGCCTCTGGTGGAGGCCCTCGAAGGCGCTCTTCACCTTGTCGGCCGAGATGCCGAGCGCGTCGGCGAGCTTGCCCGCGAACTCGTCGCGGCGGTCCGCGTTCGCCTGGTCATGGAAGTCGCGCAGCGCCTGCCCGAGGCCGGCCTGGCTGACGCCGAGCTTGTCCGCGAGCCGGCTGAACCCGGGTGGCGCGCCGCGCTCGAAGGCGAGCCCCGCGCCGGCATGACGCTCCTGCTGGCCGTCCTGCTGGCTGTCGGCGACGGCGGTGCCGTCGTCCGCCTGCGTGCCGAGCCCGTAACCGACGGACGCGATGGCGAGCGCGCCTCCGACGACGATGACTGTGGTCCTTCGCTTCTGAGATCGCATGCCCAGAGGCTCCCGCGCGTTTGTAGGACGAGCGTAAGAACGGCGTAGGAATCGCCGAAGAACGCGGCTGGCCAGCCAGAATGGAAGCCGTGAGGATCCTGATCGTGGATGACGACCGGGCGCTCCGTGACGCTCTGCGCCGCGCCCTCGTGCTCGGCGGCTACGACACCGTCCCGGTGGACAGCGGCGAGGGCGCGCTTGCCGAGGTGGCGCGGGCCGAGCCGGACGCGGTCGTGCTCGACATCGGGCTGCCGGACATCGACGGGCTGGAGGTCTGCCGGCGGCTCCGCGCGTCCGGCAACCGCGTCCCCGTGCTGATGCTCACCGCGCGCGACGCCGTGGCCGACCGAATCGACGGCCTGGACGCCGGCGCCGACGACTACCTCGTGAAGCCGTTCGACGTCGGCGAGCTGCGCGCACGCATCCGAGCGCTGCTGCGGCGCAGCGGCATGAACGGCGACGCGTCCGGCCTGACCTTTCAGGAGCTGCGCCTCGACGGCGGCCGCCACGGCGTGAGCGTGGGCGACAGCTTCGTGGAGCTGACTCGGACGGAGTACCAGCTGCTCGAGCTGCTGATGCTGAACGCCGGCCGCGTCCTCCCCCACAACCTGATCTACGAGCGCGTCTGGGGATACGACTTCGGGCCGGCTTCGAACGCCCTGCGCGTGTACATCGGTTACCTGCGCCGCAAGCTGGAACAGGCCGGCGCGAGGCCGCTGCTCCACACCGTGCGCGGGGTCGGCTACCTGCTGCGGGAGCCATGAGCCTGCGCACCCGCATCGCGGCCACCGCAGGGGTCGCCGTGGCGCTCGTGGTGGTGATCGCCGCCATCGCGATCTACCTGGGCGTGCGCGCCGAGCTTCGTGGCGAGGTGGACGACTCGCTGCGTGAGCGCGCCGCGGCGTTCGGCCGGCTGGCCGAGGAG
>JBKPME010000182.1:0-14059 GCA_046731915.1 Actinomycetota bacterium | reverse complement strand
TCGGTGAGGCCGATCGACTTGCCGAGCCCGTGCTGGAACACCAGGGTCAGCAGGCCGTAGGCGGAGCCCACGGACAGCATGTTCAGCGCGATCGCCTTGAGCGGAATGACGATCGAGCGGAACGTGACCAGGAGCAGCAGGAACGCGGCCGTGAGCACAAACGCGAACACGTAGGGCAGGTGGCCGATCATGGCGTCGTTGAAGTCGCTCGTCGCGGCTGCCTCACCCGTCGTGTACGCCTCCACACCGGCGACCTGACCGACGGTGTTCGGGACGATGTCGTCGCGCAGGGCGTCGACCGCCTTGTTCGACAGGTCGTCGGTGCCCTCACCCGTGGTCGGGACGGTCACGAGCGCGACCGTCTTGTCGGGGCTGAGCTCGACACTCGGCGTGCCCTCGAAGAGAGCGGGACGGGCGCGGGCCTCGGACTCGAGAGCCTTGATGCCCGACTCGACCTTCGGCGAGGTCACGTCGTCCGCCTTGACGACGACCACATCCGCGGTGCCCTCGCTTGGGAAGGCGGCCTCGATCCGGTCATACGTCTTCTCGACGGTGAGGTCCGACTTGGTCTCCTCCTCGAGCGTGGTCTGCATCCCGAGCACCGGGACCGTCAGCGCGACCAGCACGCCCGCGGCCAGGGCGGCCGAGACGAGCGGACGGCGGAGGACCCGGTCGAGGACGCGGGACCAGATGCCCAGGCCGCCGCGGTCCTTGAGGCGGCCGATGAGCGGCACGCGGCCCTTCTCGACCCGATGGCCCAGCTTCGAGAGCGTGGCCGGCAGGACGGTGAGCGAGCCGAGCATCGCGACGGCGACGACCATGATCGTGCCGGTCGCGAAGGAGGAGAAATTCGAGATTCCTCCGAGGTACATGCCGCCCATGGCGACCATGACGGTGAAGCCGGAGATCAGCACCGCGCGACCGGAGGTGGCGGCGGCAGCCTCGATGGCCGCGTTCGACGCACGTCCGGCAGCACGCTCCTCGCGCTCCCGCTTCAGGTAGAACAGGCTGTAGTCCACGCCGACGGCCATGCCGATCAGCACGACGACATGCATCACCGATCCATCGACCGGTGCGAGCTGGCTGACGGGGCCGAGCAGGCCGAGCGTCGCGAGCACGCTGGTGAGGCCGAGCAGCACGGGGATACCCGCCGCGACGACCGCGCCGAACGTGAACATGAGGATGATCAGCGTGAGGCCGAGGGTCAGCATCATCGACTTGCCGGCCTCCTTGTTGCTCTGCTCCTTCTCCGCCTTGTCGAGGCTGGCGTCACCGGCCTCGTCGATGCGGAGCTGCGGATGCGCCTTGGCGGCCCCCTCAACGGCGGCTAGCGAGTTGACCACCGACTTCTTGGTGGCCGCCTGGTCGCCCTTGAGGCTGAAGTCGACGAGGGCGGAGTGACCGTCCTTCGAGACCTGTCCGGCCTCGATGTCGGTCACGCCCTCGACGCGGTGTAGACGCTGGCTCACGTCGGCGATCGCGTCTTTGAACTGCGAATCGGATGCCTTGAGCGTCTTGGACTGGATGAGCACCTGCTCGCTCGACTTGTCCGGGAAGGCGTCGTTCGTAGCCTGGGCCGCCTTGCCGACCTCGCCCGGCATGCCGGAGGTCTGGTCGAGCTCCTTCTGCGGGATGACGTTGAAGCCGATGACGAGTGCTGCAAACACGAAAGCGAGCCATCCGAGGATGGCCTTGCGGCGGTGCTGGACGCTCCAGCGTCCGACCCGCGCGGCGAGGTTGTGGTTGGACTTGTCGGTGTGGGTGCTGCGCTGACTTCTCATGGCAGCCAGCTTCCGCTTTTGGGAACCCCATTCCGATGCGGCTGGCAGGCGTCCGCGGGTGCGGGTTTTCCGCGCCCATGGTGCGGCTCACCGCACCCCTCGAACCCCCCGCAGAGCGTCGGCGGCCAGGGTGGGGCGTTTTCCTGGGCATATGGCCAGGTAAAGCGCCCAACCCAAGGAACGGGGCCCGCTCTCTGGCCTCAGCCCGACGGGCGGAGCTCTCAATGCAGTCGTTTGCCGTGCCTAACCCACTACTCGTACCGCATCCGCTTCGGCGCCTCCCGCATCCGCAGCAGGCGCGCGGGCACGCCCGCCACGACCGCGTTCGCCGGCACGTCGCGGGTGACCACGGCGTTCGTGCCGATCACCGCGTTGTCGCCGACCGTCACGCCGCGCAGGATGCAAGCGCCGTAGCCGATCCAGACGTTGTTACCGACACGCACGTCGCGTTTGTAGATGCCCTGGAGCCGGATCGGGCGGTCTACCTCGACCATCCCGTGGTCGAAGTCGATCAGCATCACGCGGTCGGCGATCACGCACTCGCGGCCGATCGAGACGTGCTGGTAGGAGGAGATCGTGCACTCCTGGCCGAGAACCGACTTCGCGCCTATTGAAACCGATCCTTCGTGGCTGCGGATCTTGCAGCCGTGGCCGACCCATGACCAGCGACCGAGCTCGAGCGTCGCTCGCCTCCCCACCTCCAGGCTGCAACCGGGCCCGACGAAGGCCAGCCCGTCGAGGCGCAGCCGCGAGCCGAGGCGCAGCTTCACGAGCCCGAGCCGCACGATCAGCCGGCCGTACTTCAGGTTCAGCATCCCATGCGCGCGCATGAAGCGGACCAGGGTCAGGAGGCCGCCGCACCGCGGTGGGGGCGGGCCGCGCAACCCGTCCGGCAGATCGGACGGCGGCGCGGCGATGGGCTCGGTGGCGCTCTCCATGGCGGCGGAAAGAATAGGTGCGGCTATCCGTATTGGCGCACTGCAGGATCGCGTTCACAATTGCGCTTGCAATGACCAGAACCGTCCTCATTGTCGACGACCACCCGAGCTTCCGGGCGAGCGCGCGCATGCTGCTCGAGTCCGAGGGCTACGAGGTGATCGGGGAAGCCGAGGACGGCCAGTCCGCGCTCCAAGCGGTCGAAGACTTGCATCCGGACGTCGTGCTGCTGGACGTGCAGCTCCCCGACATCGACGGAACCGAGGTCGCAGCCCGGCTCTCGGCCAACGGGTCGGCTCCGGCGATCGTGCTCACCTCGAGCCGCGACCTTGCAGACCTCGGCCCGGTGCGAGACCGTTCCCATGTGCGCGGCTTCATCCCAAAGGCTGAGCTCTCCGGCGCCGCGCTGGAGGCACTCCTCTGACATCGCTCAAACGGGCCCTCTGGGGGCTCGCCGCGGCCGGGTTCATCTTCGGCGTCATCGACGTCGCTCTGATCCTCACGAGCGACCACACCGACCTGCGTGGCGCCGTCGCGGTTCTCGGCCTCGTGATCGGGTGGGGCTTCATCGGCGCGGGTCTCTTCACGTGGACGCGGCGACCCGACAACAGCCTCGGCTCGCTGATGGTCGCCACCGGCTTCGCGTGGTTCGTGGCGGGCCTCAGCGGCTCCGACGTCACGGTCCTGTTCAGCATCGGCGTGTTGTTCGGATCAGTCTACGTCGTGACAACGATGCACACGCTGCTCGCCGCTCCGCAGGGGACGTTGGAGCCGGGCGACCGCCGCATCGTCACATGGGCCTACCTGCTGGTCACGGTCGGGATCCTGCCGCTGTACGTCTTCTACGACCCGTCGCACGACTGCGAGAACTGTCCCGACAACGTCTTCATGATCACGGACAGCCAAACCGCGGTGGAGATCGCGGGGGCCGTGATCAACCTGGTCGGCGTCGTCCTGATCGCGCTGGTCCTGCGGAGCCTTGTGCGACGCTGGCGGCGCGCCACACCCGCCGAGCGGCGCCTCTACACCCCCATGTACGCCGCGGGCGTGGCGCTGATGATCGCGCTGATCGGCCAGCTCGCTCTCCAGTCGGCCGGCCAACAGGGGAACGCGGTCGCCGTCGCGTTCGTCATCTCCCTGATCCCGTTCTCGCTGGTGCCGTACCTGTTCCTGCTGTCGTTCCTGCGCGCCCGGCTCGTGCAGGGCGGCGCGGTCAGCAACCTCATGACCCGGCTCAGCGAGGCGCCGCGCGCCGGGACGCTCCGCGACGCGCTTGCGGACGCGCTCGAGGATCCCTCGCTCGAGCTCGTCTACTGGATCCCCGAGCGCCAGAGCTACGTCGACTTCCGCGGGCGATCATACGAGCTCCCACGGGAGGACCCCACGCGCGCCATCCACGCGGTGACGCGCGACGACCAGTGCGTGGCGGCGATCATCTACGACGCCACGC
The DNA here is from genome assembly GCA_046731915.1 of Actinomycetota bacterium. GTDB lineage: Bacteria > Actinomycetota > Thermoleophilia > Solirubrobacterales > Thermoleophilaceae > JACVRW01. The sequence goes on along the minus strand of JBKPME010000182.1, from coordinate 9,892 downwards.
TCCAGGAGGCGGAGGCGCACGTCCTGGCGGTCGGCGCCGCGGCCTCGCTCGCGCTCATGAACGAGCGGCTCGAGGCCGAGCTGCGCGCCAAGGTGGACGAGCTCCGCCGCTCGCGCGAGCGCATGCTGAAAATCGGGCTCGAGGAGCGCCGCCGGCTGGAGCGCAACCTGCACGACGGCGCCCAGCAGCGACTCGTCTCGATGGCGCTGAACATCCGGCTCGCGCGGGCGAAGCTGAACGAGGACCCGATCGCGGCCGACCAGCTGCTCGCCGGGGCGGGCGAGGAGCTCGACTCGGCGCTCGAGGAGCTGCGCGAGCTGGCGCGCGGCATCCACCCCGCGGTGCTGAGCGATCGCGGCTTGAACACCGCGCTCGAGACGCTGGCGAGCCGCGCGCCCGTGCCTGTCGAGCTCACCGATCTGCCCGAGGAGAGGCTCCCGGAGGCCGTGGAGCTGGCGGCCTACTTTGTGGTCGCGGAGGCGCTCACCAACGTGGCCAAGTACGCGAACGCTACGCACGCCAAGGTCGAGGTCGCGCGCGCGAACGGCCGCTTGCTCGTAGAGGTGGAGGACGACGGGATCGGCGGCGCGAATCCCGAGAACGGCACCGGCCTCCGCGGCCTCGCGGACAGGATTGCCGTGCTGGAGGGGCGGCTCGAGATCGATTCGGAGCGAGGGAGGGGAACGACTGTGAGGGCACAGATCCCATGCGGGTAGTGGTCGCGGACGACTCCGTCCTCCTGAGGGAGGGCGTTGTCCGGCTCCTGGAGGAGAACGGCTTCGAGGTCGTGGGCCAGGCGGGCGACGCCGAGGACCTGATCCGTAAGGTGAAAGCCCACAAGCCCGACGTTGCGGTGGTCGACATCCGAATGCCCCCCACCAACACAGACGACGGCCTGCGCGCCGCGCTCGAGATCCGGGCGGAGCTTCCCGACACGGGTGTGCTGGTGCTCTCGCAGTACGTCGAAGAGGGCTACGCGCTCGATCTGGTCGGTGAGTCGGCCGGCGGCGTCGGCTACCTGCTGAAGGACAGAGTCGCCGACGTGGACCGCTTCGTGGACTCGGTCCGGCGAGTCGCCGACGGCGGGTCTGCCCTGGACCCCGAGGTCGTGTCGCAGCTCGTCGGACGCGCCCGGCGCGACGACCCGCTGGGCGAGCTCACCCCGCGCGAGCGCGAGGTGCTAGAGCTGATGGCCGAGGGTCGTTCGAACAACGCGATCGCCGAGCACCTGGTGGTGACCGAGCGCGCCGTCGAGAAGCACGTGACCAGCATCTTCGTGAAGCTCGGACTGGCACCTGCCCCCGAGGATCATCGCCGCGTGCTCGCGGTGCTGGCGTTCCTGCGCGCGTGAGCGGCGGGCCGGTATCGCACCACGGCGTGGTGCGCCGCAGAAGGCGCATGCGCATCGGCGGCCGTGACATCGCGATCGACCTCGGTACCGCCAACACGCTCGTCTACGTTCGCGGCGAAGGCATCCAGGTATCGGAGCCGTCGGTCGTCGCGGTGGACACGCGCACGGACGAGGTGCACGCGGTCGGCCACGAGGCGCAACGCATGATTGGCCGGACCCCGGCGTCCATCTCGGCCGTGCGCCCGCTGCGGCACGGAGTGATCACCGACTTCGAGGTGACCGAGGCGATGCTCCGTCACTTCATCGGGCGCGTGCACAAGAGCCGCTTCGCCCACCCGCGGCTCGTCATGTGCGCGCCGTCCGGGATCACGGACGTCGAGCGGCGCGCGCTCGTGGAGGCCTGCCTGGCCGCCGGGGCGCGCTCCGTGCAGCTGATCGAGGAGCCGATGGCGGCCGCGATCGGCGCGCAGCTGCCCATCGCGGAGCCGATGGCGAATGTAGTCGTCGACATCGGGGGCGGCACGAGCGAGGTGGCCGTGATCTCGCTCGGCGGGATCGTGCTCTCGCGCTCGCTGCGGCTGGGCGGCTACGACTTCGACGATGCGGTGGCCGGATGGATCCGCCGGCACCACCGCCTGGCGGTCGGTGAGATGACGGCGGAGACAGTCAAGCTGGACGTCGGCGGCATGGCGCCCGATCAGACGGAGTCGACCACGGAGGTGCGCGGCCGCGACCCGGTGAGCGGCCTGCCGCGCGAGGCCACGATCACAAGCGCCGAGATGCGCGAAGCGCTCGAGCCGCTTGCGGTCGAGATCATGGACTCCGTCAAGGACGCGCTCGAGAACACGCCGCCGGAGCTGGCCGCGGACCTCACTCGCCAGGGCATCCTGCTCGCGGGCGGCGGTGCGCTCATGCGGGGCGTCCGCGAGCGGGTCGAGGCCGAGACCGGCGTGCCGGTCGAGCTAGCGGACGACCCGCTCACCTGTGTCGTGCTCGGCGCGGGGCGCGCGATCGAGGAGATCGAGCTCCTCGAGCGCGCCGCGATATAGAGGCTGCGCAGCGGGCACCGCCCGCTGCTGCCCTACGGCCTGACTACCGACAGGAGGTACTCGCCGCCGAAGCGGAGGGTGCCGTCGTCCGCGACGTTCTCCTCGCGCAGGAAGTTGGTGAACGCCTCGTCCAGCTCGCTCTCGCGCTCTCCGAGCACCTCGCGCGCATTCATAAGCGGCCCGAAGCTCTCGAGCATGAACCGGGCATAGGACTCGGGCGACTCGTCCGTCCACTCGATCTCGTGCCGCTCGAAATCTCCGCCACCCAGCAGCTCACAGACGTGCTGTTCCGTGCCCCAGAGGAGCGGAGGCTGGCCGCCGGGCGGCGGGGGGACCAACTCGGCGATCGTCCCGACCATGCGGCCGATCGAGCCTTCGGGCGTCCAGCATGCGACCCCGATCACGCCGTCTGGCCTCAGCACGCGCTTCATCTCGTCGGCGGTGCGTCTGTGGTCGGGCGCGAACATATGGCCGAAGGTCGACACGACGCGGTCGAAGCTTCCGTCTTCGAACGGCAGCGCCTGTGCGTCGCCCTCGATGAACTCGATCTCCACCATCGCGTCTGCCGCGCGTTCGCGGGCGATTTCGAGCAGCCCGGGGGCGAAGTCGAGCCCGGTCACGCGCGCGCCGGTCCTGGCCGCCGGCAGCGTCGCATTGCCCGTGCCGCACGCAACGTCGAGCACATCCATGCCCGGTTCGACGGCGGCACGCTCCACGACCAGCTCGCCCGATTTCAGGATCTTCTCGGCCACCGCCGCGAAATTGCCGGCCTCCCACATCTCCTTCGGATCCATGTGGCCGACTATGGCGGGTTATCCGTACTGTCCGCAAGCGGACGGCCTGCCACCCTGAGTGGCATGGATTCGATCGTGACCGCGGTGGACGTCCACCGCCGCTACGGAGAGGGCGATGCCGCTGTGGACGCGCTCGCGGGCGTGACAGTCGGGTTCGAGCGCGAGCGCTTCAGCGCCATCATGGGCCCGTCCGGCTCCGGCAAGTCGACGCTGATGCACATCCTCGCCGGCCTCGACCGGCCGACGTCCGGGACCGTCACGCTCGACGGCGATGAGATCTCCGGCCTCGACGACGCCGAGCTCACCCGGCTGCGGCGCGACAAGCTCGGCTTCGTCTTCCAGTTCTTCAACCTGATCCCGGTCCTGACGGCCGAGGAGAACGTGCTGCTCCCACTCTCGATCGCGGGCCGGAAGCCTGACGACGACTGGTTGAGGCGCTTGATCGCGACAGTGGACCTCGGCGACCGGCTGACCCACCGCCCCGCCGAGCTGTCCGGCGGCCAGCAGCAGCGCGTGGCCGTGGCGCGCGCGCTCGTGTCGCGCCCGGCGGTCGTGTTCGCGGACGAGCCCACGGGCAACCTCGACACGCGCTCGAGCGAGGAGGTGCTGGGCCTGCTGCGCACCGCGGTCGACGAGTTCGGCCAGACGGTGGTGATGGTCACGCACGACCCGGAGGCGGCCTCGTACGCCGACCGCCTGGTGGTCCTGCGCGACGGGCTCGTGGTGCACGACGGCAACGCCGGCAGCGCCGAGGACGTCATCGAGCTGATGAAGGACGTGGCGTGACCAAGGTCGCCCTGCGCGGCATCGGCGCACGCAAGCTGCGCGCCTTCACCACCTGGCTGGCGATCTTCCTCGGGGTAGCGCTCGTCGCCGGCACCTACGTCCTCACCGACACGATCAACAAGTCGTTCGAGGAGATCTTCACCGAGTCGCTGAAGGGCACCGACGTCGCGATCACGGCGCAGACGAACGTCGAGACGAACGACGCCGCCCCGCCCGCCTTCCCCGCGACCCTTCTCGCGAGGGTGCGAAAGGTGAACGGCGTCGAGGCCGCGACCGGGTCGGTGTTTGCCTCAGGACGCTTCGTGGACGCCAAGGGCGACCCGATCGGGAACAGCTTCGCCCCGAACTTCATCGCCTCGCTGAACCCGCCGCGCTTCGAGACGCTCACCTACGTAGAGGGGCGCAAGCCGCGCACGAATGACGAGGTCTCGATCGACACCCAGACGGCGGACACGGGAGACCTGAAGCTCGGCGGCAAGCTGCGGCTGGCGGGGACCCGCGAGGCTAAGACCTACACCATCGTCGGCGAGACGAAGCTCGGCAACGCGAGCTTCGGCGGCGCCGGGATCGCCCAGGTGCTGCTCCCGGAGGCGCAGCGGATCACCGACCGGGTCGGGCAGTTCGACCAGATCTCCGTGGCGGCCGCGGCCGGCGTGACGCCGGAGCAGCTGCGCGACCGGATCGCAAAGGTGATGCCGCCCCAGGTGCAGGTGGAGACGGGCGAGCAGGCGGCGAAGCGGCAGACGACCGACATCGAGAAGAACCTGAGCTTCTTCCGGATCGCCCTACTCGTATTCGCCGGCGTGTCGCTGTTCGTCGGCGCGTTCCAGATCTTCAACACGTTCTCGATCACGGTGGCCCAGCGCACGCGCGAGTTCGGGATGCTCCGCACGCTCGGCGCCTCGCGGCCCCAGATCCTCACGAGCGTCGGACTCGAGGCGCTCACGCTCGGCGTGCTCGGGGCGGCGGCCGGGCTAGCGGGTGGGATCGGCTTCGCCTACGCCATCAACGAGCTGTTCAAGGCGGTGGGGATCGACCTGCCCAATACCGGGACCGTGCTCGAGCTACGGACGATCATCGTCTCGCTGATCGTCGGGATCGTCGTGACGGTCGTGGCCGCGCTTAATCCGGCCATGCGGGCCACGCGCGTCACCCCGATGGCCGCGCTCCGCGAGGCCGAGCTTCAGGACACGAAGAAGCGTGGGCGGGTGGTGACCGCGTTCGCGCTCCTGCTCGGCGCGGGCGGGCTCGCGATGATGCTGATCGGCCTGTTCGGCGGGATCTCCGACTCGGGCACCGCCGCGGGGCTGCTGGGCGGCGGCGCCGCGCTTATCCTGTTCGGCACGTCGCTCTTCTCGCCGCGCCTCGTGCGGCCGCTCGCCTCGGCCACCGGATGGCCGCTCGAGCGTCTGCGCGGGCTCACCGGCCGCCTGGCGCGCGAGAACGCGATGCGCAAGCCCGGTCGCACCGCAACAACGTCCGCCGCGCTGATGATCGGCCTCGCGCTGATCGTGTTCGTCACGGTGTTCGCTGCCGGGATCAACAGCTCGGTCGCGAAGACGATCGACGAGAACTTCCGCGGCGAGATCGTGCTGGCGAACACGGACGGCTTCTCGCCGTTCCCGCGCGAGGCCCTGGACGTCGCCCGTGGCGTGGACGGAGTGCAGACGGTCTCCGCGATCACATATGCGACCGGCAAGCCGACGAGCGGCGGCGGGAACATCCAGCTCGCGGCGGTGGACCCGGCAACGCTCGGCCAGGTGCTCGCGCTGGACTTCCAGAGCGGCAACCCGGCGGCATTCGTCAGCCTCCCGCCGAACGGCACGATCCTCGATGAGAATTTCGCGCGCGACAAGGGCCTGAAGGTGGGGGACACGCTGCGGGTGCGGACGCCGACCGAGCGCATTGCGACCTTCCGCGTGCTGGGAACCGTGAAGGGCGAGCTCGACCTGCTCGGCAAGGCGCTGATCGACGACAGCGCTACCCGCCAGTTCGGCCGCCTCCAGCCCAACTTCGCGCTGGCCCGGCTCACGCCGGAGGCGTCGCCCAAGGACACGCAGAAGGCGATCGATAACGCGCTGAAGGACCGCTACCCGACCGTCGAGGTGCAGAATCAGAGCCAGCTGAAGGACCAGCAGAAGCAGCAGGTCAACCAGCTGCTCGGGTTGATCTACGCGCTGCTCTCGCTCGCGATCGTGGTGTCGGTGTTCGGGATCGTGAACACGCTGGCCCTGTCGATCCACGAGCGCACGCGCGAGCTCGGGATGCTCCGGGCCGTCGGCATGTCGCGCCGCCAGGTGCGGACTATGGTCCGCTACGAGGCTGTGATCACCGCGCTGATAGGAGCGATTCTCGGGACGGTCCTCGGGGTTGTGTTCGCGGCGCTCGTCTCGCGGCCGCTCGCCGACGACGGGTTCACGCTCTCGTATCCGATCGCCACGCTGCTCGTGCTGCTCGTGCTCGCGGCCATCGCCGGCGTGATCGCCGCGATCGGCCCGGCACGTCGCGCCTCCCGGCTCGACGTGCTGAGAGCATTGGCGTATGAGTGACGACGGAGAGGCGTCCCAGGCGGGCGTCCGCGTCACCGGGGTCTCGGAGCTGGTGCTCGAGGTCGTGGACCTGGAGGCGTCTGAGGAGTTCTATTCCGGCGTGCTCGGGCTGCCGGTGGTCGAGCGCTGGCCGGACCGGGAGGCGATCTGGGTGATGGCGGGTGAGCGCACCAGGATTGGGCTCTGGCGCCCGCAGGTGGGCCTGGCCGGCGGGCGCGGCGGCGTGCATGTGCACTTCGCGATGCACATCGCCGACTCCGACTACGACGCCGCGGTGTCGCTGCTGCGCGAACGCGGCGAGGAGGTCGAGGAGATCGCCTTCGACGGGGCAGGCCGAGCCGCCTACGTGACCGATCCGGACGGCAACGTGGTCGAGCTATGGACCTGGGACGTAGGCGAGCACCTGCGCTGAGGCGCGGCGCTGCTGCGCTCATCTGCACGCTGGCGGTTGCTCCGCCGGCCCAGGCGTCGACGGTGTCAGTCGAGAACGCGCTCGTGCGCATCCAGGCAGCGCCCGGTGAGACGAACCAGCTGACGGTCAGCGGCTCGGATCTGGATCCAGGCTCCCTGCTCGTGGGCGATGCCGCGGCACCGCTCACACCCGGTCGGGGGTGCTCCCGGACGGACGCCGGTGTTACATGCGTTGCGCCCGCGGAGGCGGCGATCGAGGTCTCGGCCGGCGACCTCGACGATTCGGTCACGATCGGCGTTCCCGTCGGCGCCTTCGTCGACGGCGGCGCCGGAAATGACCTTATCCGGGTCCCGGCCGGCGTCAGCGACAGCGTCTGGTGCGGGCGCGGACGCGACTCCGTGACCGCCGAAGTGCTCGACTCCCTGGACCTTGCCTGCGAGCGCGTGGACTATGGATCGCCCGGCACCGTCGGCCGGCTTGCTTGGCTAACCGGCGGCGGCCGGTGGGTGCCGGTTCCCGGCCAGGCCTGGGGACGCGTCGACCGCCGGATCCTGCCCGACGTGCTCTACCTCATTCGCCGCTACCACGTGCGGATCACCGAGGGGTACGGGACGGTCGGCCACGAGCCCTTCGGCGAGCACCCGCTCGGGCTGGCCGTGGACATCGAGCCCGGCGCGGGCGGCAGCTGGGCCGACGTCTCCCGCCTCGCCCGCTGGGCGGAGCCGATACAGAACCGCCCCCGCCCGCCGTTTCGCTGGGTCGGTTGGAACGGCGACTTCAATCACGGCCACCCATCCGTCTGCAAGCGGCGCCTGGGCTGCGCGCCCCATCTCCACCTCTCCTGGTCGCACTCGCCGACGGCCCCGCGCCACCTGGCGCGTACGGTGCGGGTGTTCGAGCTGCGCTGACACGCGCCGTAGAGTTCGCCGCCGTGCCAGCCCGCGGACGCACAGCCGCCGATCTCGCCGAGCGCCTGCTCGAGGGCGACAAGCGCGCGCTCGCGCGGGCGATCTCGCTGGTGGAGAACGACGACCCCGAGGGCTGGGCGCTCGTCCGCGAGGTCTATCCGAAAACGGGGCGCGCGGCGGTGGTGGGCTTCACGGGCCCGCCGGGGGTCGGGAAGTCGACCCTGATCGGGCGGCTCGTCGAGAGCGCCCGGGCGCGCGAGCGGGAGGTCGCGGTCCTGTCGATCGATCCCAGCTCCCCCTTCACCCAGGGCGCCCTGCTCGGCGACAGGATTCGCCTGACCGACCACTTCCTCGACCCCGGCGTCTACATACGCTCGATGGCGAGCCGCGGGTCGCTCGGCGGCCTCTCCGAGGCGACGCTGCAGGCCGCGCTCCTCATGGACGCGAGCGGCAGGGACGACGTGTTCCTCGAGACGGTCGGCGTCGGGCAGGCCGAAGTGGACATCATCGACCACGCCGACACCGTCGTGCTCGTGCTGATGCCGGGCAGCGGCGACTCGATCCAGGCACTGAAGGCCGGCGTGATGGAGATCCCCGACTTAATCGCCGTGAACAAGTCCGACCATCCGCTCGCGGACACGATGGTGCGCGAAATCCGCGGCGTTCTCTCGCTCGGCCCGCAGGAGGGCTGGCGCGTGCCGATCGTCAAGACCGAGGCGAGTCGCGGCGAGGGGATCGAGGAGCTGGGCGAGAAGATGGCCGCCCACCGCGAGTTCATCGACTCGGAGGGAACGCTCGCCGAGCGGCGCCGACGCAACCTGATGAACGAGGTGGTGGCGCTCGCGGCGGGCAGGCTCCGCCGCCGGCTCGAGACGCAGGTGAAGGCCGACCCCGCCGTGCAGGAGCTGCTCGACGAGGTGGTCTCGCGGCGGCTCGACCCGGCGAGCGCCGCAGCCAAGCTCCTGGAGCGCGAGGGCGGATAGCCTCATGCTGTGAGCGCGTCGCGCGCCTACCGGCTGAAGGAGGGTGAGCCGCTCCCGGACGAGGTCCGGCGGGCGGCCCGCGGCCGGATCGACCACGCGATCGACGAGCTGCGCGGCGAGTGCGAGAGCACGCCCGAGGAGGCGGTCCACGAGGCGCGCAAGGACATGAAGAAGCTGCGTGGACTCCTGCGGCTGGTGCGCGGGGAGCTCGACGAGGAGACGTTCGCCCGCGAGAACGCCTGCTTTCGCGACGCGGCGCGCGAGCTGTCGGGCACGCGCGACTCCGACGTGATGCTCGAGACGCTGGGCTCGCTCGGGCTGCCCGCGGGCCGCGGCTGGGAGCTCCGCAAGGTGATTCAGGCGGGGCTCTCCCTGGGTGGAGACGAGGATCGGGAGGCGGCTGGCGAGCGCGCGGTCACGATCCTGAAGGAGGCCCGCGAGCGCGTGGACGACTGGCCGCTCGAGCGCGACTCGTTCGAAGCCATCGCCGGCGGGCTCCGGCGCACCTACCGCCGCGGGCGGCGCGCCTTCGAGGCCGCCAGTGAGTCACGCGGCGCGGAGTCGCTTCATGAGTGGCGCAAGCGGGTCAAGGACCTCTGGTACCACCACACGCTGCTGCGCGAGCTGTGGCCACCCGTGATGAGCGCGGTGGGCGACGAGGCCCACGGGCTGAGCGACCGCCTCGGCGACGATCACGACCTGGTCGTGCTGGCGACCTGGGTGCGCGCCCACGCGGACGCCGAGCCGGAGCTCTTCGAGTCCGTCGATCGGCGCCGCGCGGAACTGCAGAGCGATGCGTTCGCGCTCGGCGAGCGCGTGTACGCGGAGAAGCCCTCGGCGTACGTGCGGCGGATGGAGCAGCTCTGGTCAGCGAGCGAGACCAGAATTAGGGCACCCTAATACGATGCCGGGCATGCCCGGTGCTCACAACCGGTCCGCTGGCCGGCCCGAGGTCTGGGCCGCCCGCGCGTGGAACGTCTTCAACGAGGGGCGTCCCTTCTCGGTGGTCTACCCGCTGCTGGTGCTGCCGGCGGCAGCCGTGGTCGGGGTGGCGCCGGAC
>JBKPME010000181.1:0-12767 GCA_046731915.1 Actinomycetota bacterium | reverse complement strand
ATGGAGCTCGACGACGTGAAGCGGTTCGACTCCGGAGTGGTCCTTCTCACCTACCTCCCGGAGTCTTGACCGGCGACGGATGAAGTAGCGGCGTACACGCTGAGCGCGTCGAGCGGATCACGCGCGGATCGCGCCTGGTAGGCGTTCGGGGCGCACTTGATCGATTCAGACGATCATGCTACTGTATCGATCAAGTACTGAATCGATCCAGAAAGACTTGGAGGTACACATGATGTTGCCGATTGGTGCTCAATTTGCTCGTCAGGCAACGCTTGAGCGTGCTCGTTCCGCCCTCCCCGACGCGCCTTTGCGTCGCCCGAGTGAAACAGGCGCCCGCTCGGCCACGCCCCGTGGCCGTCGTCAGCTGGCAGCTGCCCTGCGGCGCACCGCGGATCGGCTCGAGCCGGTCGCCCACTAGGAGTCCTGAAGAGCCGCCGTTTGGGGCGACAGTGCGAGAGATTGCTGCCGCCCCGTACGATTTGGCCCGCGTGGCTGAATCGGTCAAGCAAAGTGACGGCGCGCGCCGGCGCGGGACCCGGAAGCCGACGCTCGCCACGGTCGCCGCGGCCGTCGGGGTGTCCCGGACGACCGTTTCGAACGCGTACAACCGACCCGACCAGCTGACGCCCGAGCTGCGCGAGCGCATCCTCGCGACCGCCCGGAGGCACGGGTATTCGGGTCCAGATCCTGGCGCGCGTCGCCTTCGTCAGGGTCGCGCCGGGGCCGTCGGGGTGCTGCTCACCGAGCGGCTCTCCTACGCATTCGCCGACTCCGCGGCCGTCGCGTTCCTCGAGGGCCTCGCGCGCCGCTGCGAGGACGCGGCGGAGGCGCTGGTGTTGATACCGCTTCCGCGCGGTGAGGAGGGGGCGGCCGTCGTGCGCGAGGCCTTCGTCGACGCGATCAGCATCTACTCATTACCCGACCGACACCCAGCTGTAGACGCTGCACTCGACCGTCGCCTGCCGGTGGTGGTAGTCGACGGTCCGCGCGTGACGGCAGCAACGTTCGTGGGCGTGGACGACCGTGAAGGGGGACGCGCCGTGGCCGACCACCTTGTCGCGCTCGGTCATCAGCGACTGGCCGTGATCGTCCCGACGCTCGTGCTCGACGGCCGCGAAGGCCGAGTGGATGAGGAGCGGTTGCGCGCGGCCTCCTACCACAACGACCGGGAGCGGCTCGCGGGCCTCCGTCAAGGACTGGAGGCAGCCGGCATCCCTTGGCAGACGGTGCTGATCGAGGAGGGCTCAAACAGCCAGGAGGCCGGGGCGGAGGCGGCCCGGTCGCTGCTCACCGAGACGCCGCGCCCAACCGCGCTCGTCGCGTCGACAGATCAGCTCGCGCTCGGCGCCGTCCGGGGCGCCCGCGAGCTCGGCCTGGACGTTCCCGCGGATCTGTCGGTGACGGGATTCGACGACATCCCGGAGGCCGCGCGCTCGCAGCCACCGCTCACGACCGTCCGCCAGCCGCTGGTGCGCAAGGGCAGCCTCGCCGGCGATCGCCTCTTCGAGCTTCTCGAGGGCAGCAAGGCGCCAGACGCGCTGCTTCCAGTGGAACTCGTCGTGCGAGATTCGACCGCGCCCCCACCGGCCTCCCCGAGCCCCGCGCGCACGGATGGCCGCGGGGGTGGGTCTCTCGCGTAACGCAGCCAGCTACCGACCGCTCGGCAGCCGCACCGGGCGACTTGCGGTGAATGACGCCGTTGCGGTTTGATTGCTTCCGTGACGCCGCCGGCGTCAGCGTCTTCCCTCGGTACGCGCCTGGGAGAGCGCGACCTGCTGGAACGGATCGCAGACGATCTCGGCAAGAGCACGGCCGAGCTGAGCCGGCTGAAGAAGATCGCCGGCGTGATCACAAGCCTCGCGTCGCGTACATCCTCGGCGGGGTCGTGCTCGCGCTGCGGCTCGACGTCGCGGGGTTTCCGGTCAGGGATGCCCTGCAGGTGATTCCTCCGCAGAACCTCCTGTTCATCGGGGTTCGGGAGCTGGTGCTGTCCGGGCTCGTGGCGGCGATCTTGGTTGCCCTGACGCTTGCCTTGGTCTCGATCCCGCGCATGCCCAGATGGATCCTGACCCTGGGCCGGTACATGGTCCCGCCGAACGAGTTCCCGGTCGCGACGGTTAGCTTCAAGCCCCTAGCTGCGAGCCCACTGCATCCCCCGTGGTCGGCGGGTTTCTCGCATCGACATCCGACTACGTCTACGTGGCGCACCGCGACCGCGGTAACACGAGGGCCGACGAGGCCACCATCGACGCGTTCGCGCGCGACTCGGTGCTCTCCGTGCGCTTGAGGCCCCGGCCTGACGAGGTCGACCCTCGCGGGTCGCTCTTCGGCGCCCTCACCGGCGTCGATGTCGCAGCCACCCCCTGGCTCGACCCTATGGGTGGACGACGACCAGAAGGGACTCCAGTTGTTCCACTGATCCCGGCGCACGGTCGTCCTGGCCGCGTTTACGGCTCAACGCGACTCGGTGACTAGGGACGGCGGCGGGGGCCTAGGGAGGCGGAAGCGTGAGTGAGAACTGCGGCTGGCCCGCGGTATTCACTATCTGGACCTTCAGGTCGCCGGCTGCGTCGACCTCGAGCGTGCCGAAGTTGAAAGATGCCTTCGCCGCGTCCCAGCTCGCGACAGGGGCCGCGGGAGCCGGCCCGAAGAGGATCTGCGGGTTCAGCGTCTGGTCGTTGGCGCTCGCGGGGATCGGGAAGATGCCGGAGTTCAGCGGCCCGGTGGCGATTTCGTGTACGACGAAATTGGGATGCTCGGTACCGAACGGCACGTAGCGGAACGCCTCGGCGAAGTGCACGTCGGTCGTGATCCAGACCGGCTTGTTGATCGCGTTGTCCGCCATGAAGTCGAGGATGTCGAGCAGCTCGTTCTCGAATCCGGTGGACTGGTCGCCGTTTGCCCAGCCGTCGCGGCCGTTCGTGGCGGGGAAGCCGGTGGGGATCGACATCGGCACGCTCGAGACGATCACCTTCCAGGTGGCATTCGAATTGGCGAGCCCCTCCTTCAGCCATGCCAGCTGGTCGGGGCCGAGCATCGTCTTGGGATCTGCGGGGCTGTCCGGGGCGCTGTTGGCATCACGGAAGCTGCGCGTGTCGAGGACGAACAGCTCGAGGTTCCTTCCCCAGCGGAAGGAGCGGTAGAGCCGCGGCGCGCTCGCCACGGGCGTGTAGTCGAGGAACGCGCGCCGCCCGATCGGCAGCATGTGGACGCCCGCCGGATAGGGCGGCGACGGTCCGATGTCAGTGAGCGGGCCGAAGTCGTTGATCACCTCGTGGTCATCCCAGACGCCGACGTAACTCGTGCTCCCGAGCAGGCGCTTGGAGGCCGGGTCCGCCCGGTTGTAGCGCCAGTGCGCCCAGTAGCCCGCGAGGTCGGTCGCAGGCCCGAAGCTTCCCGCGCGCTGGACATTTCCGTACATGCCCCTATGGGCGCAGGCATTGTCGGCGTAGATCATGTCGCCCAGCCCGATGAAGACATCCGGGCGCCACCCATGGATCGTGTCCAGGATGGGAAACCCCTCATTGGCATCGCGACAGACGTTCTGTCCCGCCACATCGCCACCGAAGGCGACCCGGACGGCGGCATCGTCGGCCTCTGCCGGAGGAGTCTTGAACGATCCCCGCTCGGTGTGCCCGCCCGGATTGAACTGGACGCGGTAGCTGTAGTCGCGCGAAGGAGCCAGGCCATCGAGGCGTACCTGGCCGGTCCAATCGTCACCTGCGCTCACCTGGACGGGCTCGATCGGCTGGTGGGGCCCTCCGGAGAGCGAAACCTGCAGAGTCCCGCTCTGGCTCCCCCGCGTCCACAGCAGCGCCGATTCGGCCGTTACATCCCCCACGACGACGCCGTGACGAATCCCGGAGCCCTCGCGACCCGAGGGTGCTGCCGCGGCCCCGGCCGCCAGGCTGAGGCTCGCAACGATGAGAAGTGGGAAGAGGATTCTCGCCACGGCGCAGTTCTACCCCACTCGCGGGGCGCAGGGCAAACCTAGGGCAGCTCGAGCAGATCAGCCAGTTCTCCGACCGCGCGGCCGAGCTCGCCTCGCGCCTCGCGGCCGCCAAGTGCGAGGCGCGCGCCCATCGCCCCGTTGGGCAGCGCAAATGCGCCGGGCTGGTCGTGCGGCGCACGGTTGAGCACGACCAGGGGCGGCGCGCCCACCCGCGCCACGCACTCCACGGCCACCCGCGCGAGAGCCGGCTCGATGTCCTGTTTGGTGACGATGACGCTGCGGTCGGCGATTGATGCCGCCGCCCCGCCGATCGCGTCCGACCCCGCGTCGATCACGAGCGGCGCGTGGTGACGGGCAGTGTCCGAGAGCCGTACCGGATCATCCGCTCCCACCACGCAAAGGCGACCGACCGCACGCGGAAAGCAACCGGGCACCTCTTCGAGTACGCGCGTCAGTCGCGTGGCCGCCCGGGTGGCCAGCGGGAGCCCGCCCGGACGCGCGTCACAGGACACCGCAGCCGACCCGGATGTGTCGCGCAGCGCGAGCTCGGCAGCGAGCGCCCGTGCGACGACGGTCGCGCCGCACCCGCGCGCAAGGCCAAAGACGCAGATGACCGGCCTCCGCTCGAGTGGCTCGAGCGCATCCGACGCAGCCGGCGGGGACACCGGCTCGAGAAAGAACGATTCGAGCGCGGCGGCGGCGGTCGCCAGCAACCCCCGGGAGGCGTGTCCGGAGTGCGCCGCCCTCATGGCGCCTCCACGGCCGCCTCGGCGGCCACCTCGAGCTGTCCGGTGAGGGAGCGGATCAGCGTTGGCGGCTGGACGCGCACGCGCACCGACCCGTCCCGAACCGACACGCGCGCCCGCGCCCGCGACCATCCGGGAATCGCGGACCGTGCCGCGGCGCTCGGGTTACCGCCGCCGGCCAGCGCGAGTGCGCCCGCCTCGGCGGCGTTGCCCGCGAGCACGCTCGAGTAGCCGACGGCGAGGAGCTGTGCCACGCCCAGCGCCACGACCAGGACGAGCGGCAGCAAGGCCAGGAACTCGACGCTGCCCTGACCTCGCTCGGCGCCGGGGGTCACCGCTCCCCCAGACTCGAGGTCGCCTCCACCTCCACCGAGCTCCTCCACGAGGGCAGCACGAGCGGCAGCCGGAGCGATAGCCGGACGCCCCCGCCCTCGGCCCGCCGCACCCGCAGCCCCCGCTCGACCGAACGCGGCAGCGCGCTTCGCGCCGCGCGCTCGGGGCTCTTGCCCACCAGCTCGGCCCGTGCAGCCGCACGCGCGGCATGCGCGGAGACCCAGAGCGTGTGGCCGGTCAAGAGCAGCTGCCAGGCCACCGCGGCCGCGAGCAAGACCAGCGGCACCATCGCGATCGTCTCCACGGACGCCTGGCCGGACTCGGAGCGGATCGGAAGCACGTCGCGACCGTGCCGCGCCGCGGCAGACGGGACAACGTGCGCGAGTTACGAAAGCGCTACTCATAGCGCCGGTAGCGCGTCGAGACGCGTGCTATTCCGATAGCTCCACGGCTTCGAGGGCCTCGGCCGGGTCGATGTAGACGTGCCAGGCCGTGATCCGTCCGCCCTTGAGAGTCCACACATGGGCGACGGTCTCGACGACCCTCACACCGCTCTCCTTGCCGATCGCACGGAACTCCACCGTGGCCACGACCTGGTCGCCGGCGTCCACGAGGCGCTTGGGGACATAGTGGGCCGCTCGGAACGTCTCGAACACCTCGCGCCCCGCAAACCCCAACCCGTCGTAGCCGTGGAACGTCCCCTGGGTCCCGAGGAGCGACTCGCTCTGGTGGAGCTCGACAGCCGGGTCGAAGTAGGCAAACTGCTCGGAGCTGGCCAGTCGCTCCGGCTTGGCGAGGAACTCGTCATACAGCCGAGCGATGGTCTCGACGTTCTCCTCCGACATCCCGGCCCAGTATCCCCGGGGCATGTTCCCGATGCCAGGTCCGCGGCGCGGAGCGATCGGTGCCACAGTGACACCGTTACTGGTATTGGCGATACCGCGTCCAGGCGCATTATCTGGACCGCGAGACGTGATCCGCGGATACTGGGCGGGCGATGTCGCAGGAGAACGTGGCGCACGCGAAGCAGGGATACGGGGTGCTCGCGGACGCCGTCGCCTCAGGCGACGTGAGCTCTCTGGAGCGCCTCTTCGAAGAACGGGTCGATCCCGATGTCGTGCTCAGGCCGGCCGGCGTCTTCCCGGAGTCGGCCGAGGTTCATGGGCGCAGCGAGGCGCTGAAGTTCCTGACCGGCCAGAGGGAAGCGTTCGAGTCGTGGTGGCTCAAGCCCTTCGACTTCATAGACGCCGGTGACATCGTGATCGTCCGGGTGCGCGTCGGCGGGCGAGCACGGCACACGGGCATCGCGCTCGAGTTCGAGCGAGCCCATGTGTTGACCTACCGGAACGGCAAAGTAGCGCGGTTCGAAATCTATGCGAGCGAGGCCGAAGCCCTCGAAGCAGTAGGGCTGCGGGGATAGGCGATGTCGCAGGACCCGCTTACGGTATTTGCCTATACCGCGTCCAGCGCATTATCTGGACCGCGAGACCTGATCCGCGGATACTGGGCGGGCGATGTCGCAGGAGAACGTGGAGTTGGTCCTGCGTGTGCTCCGCCAAGGTCGGCGCAACCCCGACGCGCTCTTCGAGGTCTTGCACGATGACGTGCAGTGGGACGTCGGGTCTCTAGACATCCCAGACTCGGGAGGGACATGGCACGGACCCACGGAGGTCAGAGAGTTCTTCCGTCGTTGGACGGGGGCCTTTGACGAATGGGACTACGAGGTCGGGAATGCGATTGATGCCGACGACTCGGTAGTTGTTCGCGTGCAGCAGTGGGGACGGGGCAAGGGCAGCGGGGTCACCGTCGACTCCGAGTTCTGGCAGGTGTGGACAATCAACAACGGGAAAGTCGTCTCCTGGCGTGCTTACGCGACTGAAACAGACGCCCTCGACGCCGCCGGGCTGCGCGAATAAGCGATGTCGCAGGACCCGCTTACGGTATTTGCCTATACCGCGTCCAGGCCCAGAACAGCCCGTAGGACGCGAGCGCCAGCAGTCCGAACCACAAGATCACGCCGCCGCCCCCGGCATCGAACAGCCGCGCGGTGCCTGTGAAGGTCAGCACCGCGATCGCGAGCGAGCCGTAGAGCGCCAGCCGGATGCTCGACTCGAGCGACTCGATGTCGAGCCTGTACTGACTGTAGATACGCGCGACGAGCAGCGCGATCGCCGCGAAGAACGCGATCGTCAGCGCCGTGAGCACCACGTCCAGCGCGTTGCTGCCCCCGGGGAGCGCGACGAAGACGAGCGCGATGAGCGCGATGACGCCGAACTTCCAGGCGTACTGCACAGAGCGAAGACTAGCCCGCCGCCGGCCGTACGCGGCCTAGTGAATCGCGCCTGTCGCCACCAGCACCAGCACCAGCGTGCCGAGCGCGACGCGGTAGATCACGAAGACGATCGTCGTGTGGCGGGTGAGGTAGCGCAGGAGGATGGCGATCGACGCGTAGCCCACGATGAACGCGAACACCGTCGCGACCGCAAGCGCCCCTAGCGCCACGTGCTGGTCATCCGACTCGTCGAAGCTGGTCGCGAACTCGAACAGCCCGCTCAGCACCACGGCCGGCACCGAGAGCAGGAACGAGAAGCGAGCCGCGCTCGGCCGGTCGAAGCCGAGGAACAGCCCGGCTGTGATCGTCGCGCCGGAGCGCGACACGCCCGGTATCAGCGCGAGTGCCTGGGCAAACCCCATCGCAACACCGTCGCGAGTCGTGATCCGCTCGAGTGGGCGGTCGTGCCGCGCGAACCGCTCGGCGGCCAGGAGCACCAGGCCGAGCACGATCAGCGCGGTCCCGATCAGGTACAGGTCGCGCGCGCCGTTCTCGATCTGGTCCTTGAAGAGGAGCCCGAAGATCCCGATCGGGATGGTGCCGAGGATGATGTACCAGCCGAGCCGCGCGTCCAGCTCTCGGCGCGCCACCGGGTCGCGCAGCGAGCGCAGCCATGCCCGCGCGATGCGGATCAGGTCCTCGCGGAAGTACAGGAGTACCGCCGCCATGGTCCCGAGCTGGACCACAGCCGTGAACGCCGCCCCCGGGTCGTCCCAGCCCGCGAACGCCGGCACGATGCGAAGGTGAGCGGTGCTCGAGACCGGCAGGAACTCGGTCAGCCCCTGCGTTATCCCGAGGACGATTGCCTCGAAGACCGACACAGCGGCGGAACCCTAGTGGGGCTTGGCCGGCGGCTCCTCCGAGTGCTCCTCTGGCGAATCCTGGTAGCGCTTCCGCGACGCGTCGATCACCTTCAGCGCGTCCTCGCACGGGTACCAGCCGTCGACCTCGACCTTCTTGTTCTCCAGCTGCTTGTAGACGGTGAAGAAGTGCGCGATCTCGTTCTGCAGCTGCTCGGAGACGCCCTCCAGGCTCTCGAGCGTGTTCCAGCCCGGATCGGTGAGCGGGACGCAGAGCACCTTGTCGTCGATCCCCTGGTCGTCCTCCATCCGAAACAGGCCGATGGGTTTCACCTCGATCATGCAGCCGGGGAAGGTCGGCTCGGAGACCAGCACCATCACGTCGAGCGGGTCCCCGTCGAGCGAGAGCGTCTCGGGGATGAACCCGTAGTCGGTCGGATACACCACCGAAGAGAACAGGAAGCGGTCGAGCTTGATGACGTGGTGCTCGTGGTCGAACTCGTACTTGTTGCGGCTCCCCTTAGGGATCTCGACGATGCAGGAGAACGATTCAGCCACGCGGGGCGACAGGGTATCGTTCCGATTCCATGCGGAAGCTCGCTCCCGTCCTCGTTCTCGCGGCCTGGCTGATCCCGGCCGCGACCGCCTTCGCGGGCGACAACGGCGAGGGTCTCTACGGGGAGACGGACGACAAGATCGTCACGTTCTTCTCGCTGGGCGTCGTGATCTTCTTCGCGGTGTTCGTCGTGGTGGCCTCCTGGCTCCAGGCGCTGCTCGACAAGCGCAAGGAGCAGCGCAAGGCCGTGGAGCTCCGCAAGCGCGTCGGCTGGTAGCCGCCCCCGGAAACCACGCGACCCCGGGGTTGCCGGGGCCGCGCCGTGCGAGGAGGGGATCTGCACCGCGGATGCTCGTCGGCACGGCCGGGCCCGGTGTGAAGAGTCTGAGAAAGTCCCGCAATGGACTCAGTTACCTATGAGCGCCGCGGCGCGGCCGCGCTGCTCACGATCGACCGCCAGGAGCGGCGCAATGCGATCGACGGTCCGACCGCCGAGCAGATCGCCGCCACGTACGACCGCTTCGTGGACGACGACGATGCGCGCGTGCTCGTCATCACCGGCGCAGGCGGGGTCGCGTTCTGCGCCGGTGCCGACCTCAAGGCGATCGAGACGTTCGGCCCGCGCCTCGACGACCCGCGCGGCCCGCTCGGCGTGAGCCGCGTGATCTCGCCAAAGCCGACGATCGCCGCCATCTCGGGCTGGTGCCTGGCGGGCGGACTCGAGCTCGCCCTCTGGTGCGACCTGCGGATCGCCACGCAGGAGTCGGCTCTCGGCTTCCCCGAGCGGCGCTGGGGAGTGCCGCTCGTGGACGGCGGGACGCAGCGACTGCCGCGGATCGTCGGGCTTGGGCGCGCGCTCGACCTGATCCTGACCGGGCGCATCGTCGACGCGGACGAGGCGCTCGGGATGGGGCTGCTCACAGATGTCGTGCCGTCGGGACGCCACGTGGAGCGGGCGCTCGAGTTCGCAGAGGCGCTCGCCCGCTTCCCGCAGGACACGATGCTGGCCGACCGGCGCGCCGCGATCGAGGGAATCGGGCTGACGTTCGAGGAGGGGCTGGCGCTCGAGGCCGAGAACGGCGTGCCGACCCAGGCCACCGCCTGGACCGGTGCCGCCCGCTTCGCTGGTGGCGAGGGAAGGGGCGGCACCGGCGCCGGCGTGTAGTACCCCTGCGGAAACTCACGACCTGAAACGGGCGCCTCCGGAAAAACTTGCGCGCGCGTTCGAAAATAATTCGAGGCCGCTGGATAACCTCGCCGGGTGGCTTCCGCCGCGATAGAGGTGCGCGATCTCCGCAAGGACTACGGGCCCGTCGAGGCCGTCCGCGGCGTGTCCTTCGACGTGGAACGGGGCGAGGTCTTCGGCCTGCTGGGCCCGAACGGCGCCGGCAAAACCACCACTGTCGAGATCCTCGAGGGCTACCGGCAGCGTTCCGCAGGCGACGTGCGAGTGCTCGGCCACGACCCCGCCGCGCGCGATCGCGAGCTTCAGCAGCGGGTGGGCATCGTTCTCCAGAGCTGCGGCTTCTATCCGCGCGTGACCGTTCGCGAGGCGGTCGAGCACTTCTCGAAGGCGTATGAGCGCTCGCGCGACCCCGACGAGACGATCGACCTGGTTGGGCTGCGTGAGAAGGCTGACTCGCGCGCGAAGGACCTCTCGGGCGGCCAGCGCCGCCGGCTCGACCTGGCGCTCGCGCTCGTGGGCGACCCCGAGCTCGTCTTCCTCGACGAGCCCACCACCGGCTTCGATCCCGCCGCGCGGCGCACCGCGTGGGGCGTCGTCAGGACGCTGAAGGAACTGGGCAAGACAGTTCTCCTCACGACGCACTATCTGGACGAGGCCCAGGAGTTGGCCGACCGGGTCGCGATCGTCAAGGAGGGCCGGATCGTCGCCGAGGGGCCGCCCGACCAGCTGGGGCCCGGAAGCTCGGGCTACCGCGTCTCATACATCTCGGACGGGAGCCGAGTCGAGCACCACACCGACGACCCGACCGAGCTCCTCCACCGCCTGACCCGGGACGCGCTCGCCCGAGGCGAGCGGCTCGAGGGCCTCGAGGTCACGCGTCCCACGCTCGAGGAGGTCTATCTCGAGCTCACCGCGGAGGCCGACTCCACGTGAGCACGATGGCGCTGGCCTGGCAGCAGTTCCGCTTCGAGCGCAAGCTCTTCTGGCGCAACCCCAGCGCCGCGTTCTTCAACTTCCTGCTGCCGCTGCTGCTGCTCGTGCTGATCGCCAGCGCGTTCTCGAGCTCGTCCGATGAGCTGGAGGTGCTGATCCCCGGCGTCGCGGGCATGGGCGTCCTGGCCACCACCTTCACGGCGCTCGCGTTCAACCTGACGCTGCTCCGCGATGAGGGCGTCCTGAAGCGCATCCGAGGCACGCCGATGCCTGCGGGGGCCTACCTCACGGGCCTGATCGGCTCGGCCACGCTGAACGCGATCCTCCAGGTGGCGCTCGTGGTCGCGATCGGCAACCTGATCTACGGCGTCGACTGGCCGCAGGATCCCCTGCTGCTGGCTGGCTTCACGCTGTTGGGGGTGGTCTGCTTCGCCGCGCTGGGCGTGGCCTTCTCGAACGTGATCCCCAACGAGGACGCGGCGCCCGCCTACACCAACGCGGTCTTCCTGCCGCTCATCTTCATCTCGGGCGTCTTCTACTCGGCGGACGACCTGCCCGAGGCGCTGAAGGCAATCGCCGAGGCGCTCCCGCTGAAGCACCTGATCGACGGGCTGTCGGAAGCGATCGTGGGCGGCAGCAGCGACGTTGCGACCGCGGCGCTGGTGGTGGCGGCGTGGGCGGCGGCGGCGCTGTTCCTGGCGGTGCGGTTTTTCAAGTGGGAGTGAGCGGGGGGCGGGCACGAACGGCGGCATTGAAGGAGGCCCGAATCGAGCAAGCGTCCTGGATAGGGCCGCTATATCCGGCCCTAAACAGGACGCTTGTGGGAAGGCGGCCGCTCGGGCTGCCCCTCAATGCTGTCGTTCGTCCCGACCCGGCGCGGCCCCGCCACGCTACAGCCTCAGCGCGTGCCCATGGGCCCGCAGCCAGCGCTCATGCTCCCGCCACTCGGGAACGCGGGACGCCAGCAGCTTCCAGAAGCGCGGCGAATGGTCCTGCACGTCCAGGTGCGCCACCTCGTGCTCCACGACGTAGTCGACGATCTCCGCCGGCGCCAGTAACAGCCTCCAGTTGAAGCTCATCGCGCCGCTCGTCGAGCAGCTCGCCCAGCGGGTGCGTTGCCCCCGGATCTGCAGCGAGCTGTAGCTCCGGCCGGCGCGCGCGACGGCGGCGTCCAGGCGCGGAGCTACCTCCTCGCGTGCGCGCCGCCGGTACCAGGCCTCGAGCGCTGCTCGAAGCGGCGTCTCCGGCCCTAGCGCAACGCGCAGCTCGGAGCCGCGCCGCGCGATGCGTGCGCGGCTCCTCGACGGCTCCGCGCGGACCGCCAGCAAGAGGCGCTCGCCGAGATAGGGAACCTCGCCTCCGTCGCACAGGCGCGCGGGCGGGAACAACTCCTCCGATTGCCGCATTCGCCGTAGCGTGCGCTCGATCCAGGGGCGCTTCTCCTCGACAAACGGCTCGACGTTCCGGAGCGGAAAGCGGCGTGGGACGACCACCTCGACGCCGCTCGCGTCAACCTGGATTCGCGCGTGCTGAGCGCGATTCGAGCGTCTGATCCGGTACGGGAGCGTCCCCACGCGCAGCAGGTTAGGGGCTGCTCCGGAGGTTGAACATCCGTCCACACGCCTCAGCCGGCGAGGCGGTGCAGCCGACAAATACAGGGCGGCGCCGTCTTTCCCCTACGGCGCCGCCCGTATTTCTGCGTCCATCCAACCGCGCCTAGCCGATCGTCGGCACCGTCCCACCGTCGACCGCCCAGGTGGCGCCGGCCACATACGAGGCATGCTCGGAGCACAGAAAGGCGATCACCGCGGCGATCTCGTCGTCGGTGCCCATCCGGCCGAGCGGCGGGCTCGAGCGCGTCGCCTCGAGCACCTCGTCGCGCGTCTGACCCGTGCGCGTCGCGATCTGGTCCGCGAGGCCGCCCTCCTC
>JBKPME010000180.1:0-8566 GCA_046731915.1 Actinomycetota bacterium | reverse complement strand
ACGACGCAGATCGTGCGCACAGATCATGTGTCGGTCGACAAGCGCTCCGCGAGGTATGCCAGGCCGCGCGGATAGCGGTAGTCGATGCCGCCGTGCTTCGCGTCGAAGAGCTCGCATGCGACGTCGGTGACGCCGATCTCGACGAGCGCGTCGCGGAAGGCGAGCGCGCCAGATCGAGGTACCACTCGTCTCGCGTGGATATCTCTGACCAACGTGCCTAGGAACTACAGCTAGCCGGCGGCGCTCTCTGGGAGCGTGAAGTCCGGCGGCGGGGCGGCTGGATGGGTCGGGTTCACCTCAGGGTCCGTGGAGGTGACCGTCACGAGCAGGTGGTCGAACGGTGGCGAGTCCGTCCCCTCGAGGTCGCGGATGAGAACCACGTTGAGAGCGCGGAGCCTAAACATGAGGCCATCGTCGACGGTGAACTCCACCGACTGATCGACCCAGCTCGGCTTCCACTCTCCGTCGGTGTCCTTCCATTCCAGGTCCAGTGTCCATGTGTCCCCGGTAACCGAGACCGCTTGGCCCACCACACCAGGGTGTTGACCATCGCTGGCATTCGAGTTTCGGATGGAGAGGCGTTGCTCCCGCGCCGAGTTCACGCGGGCGACTCGCACGACGAACGGACCGTGAAAGGTCCCATCGGCGGGCATCGCCTCAGCTCACCTCCAGGCCCGTGCGGCGGGTGAACTCGGAGCTGAACGCGTCGGAATCGCTATTTATCCGCTCGACTGCCTCGCGCCAGCGACCGAGGTCACCGTTGCGCGGGTCGTTCGGATCGCCGAAGCGGCGCTCGATGTCCTCCCGGTCCGACTCGTTTCGCTGGCCCCAGTGCAGCACCCCGCCGAAGTTGGGGTTCCGGCTCAGCGCAATCGCGTAGTCGATCAGGTTGGAGGTGCCCTTGACGTCCTTGAGTCCCGCGACCTCGACGACGCAGGTCCGCCGCCACCGCTCCGGGCCGAGCAGGGCGCGCGTCTTTCCGGTGAAGCGCAGCGACGCATACCCGAGGAACGCCCGGCCCTCGAACTCCTGGCGGATCTCGAATGCGATCAGCGCGTCCACGAACGCGAGCAGCATCGGATCCTGCGCCTCGAAGAACACCTCGATCGAGTCCACGTTCACGTTGCAGCTCTGATCGTGGTAGTCGTGGGTGTCCATGATCGCGTAGCTGATCGCCGTGTAGTCGATCGGTCCCTGCTGAGCCGTGAATGCCTTGAACGCGATCAGTTGCCACGCAAAGAGGCCAGCCTGGCGCACAATCGGATCGGGGAAGTCGAGGAGCGTGTCCCTCACGCGATCAAGCACCTGCCCGAACCGCTTGTCGCCGCTGCCTCGCAGCTCAGCGAGCAACGCGGCCAGCACGCCGACGACGATGGCGAGCGGTGCCAGCAGCGCTAGCAGCCCGGAACCGCCGCCGACGACGGCGACTGCTGCGATCGCGGCGGGCACGGGGTCGTTCGGGCGGTCGATCAACTTCTGGATGTCGTCGATCGCCGACTCGATGACCCCCTCGAGGAAGTCGCCGTTTGCGCACGCGCGCTCCAGGAAGCTGCCATCTGCGGCCTTCGCGGGATCGGTCTGGTCCGGCGGGAGCGGGAAGCTGTTGCCCGCCGCCGTGAACACAGGCCCGCCCGTGAGCGGATCCGGATCGGGCTTTAGGTCGCCCACCCGCGCAACGCGACCTAGGGGCGGCCCCGAGGCGGGATTCCAAGACGCGTCGCTGCGCTTGCTGATGCCGACGAGGTTCCTGGTGAAGCCGTTGTGCGGCGTCAGGCAGACCACGATCTGCAGAAACTTGTTGTCGGGGGGGACCCTGTACAGCCATGGGTTCCCGTCCCGGATCGCGGTGCGGACGTTCTGCCAGGTCCCCAGTAGGCGAGTCTCGCGCATCATGTACTGGCGCACGGCACGGAGGACGATCGAGTAAACGACCCCGAAGCGGTGCGCGCCCACCAAGACGGCGAAGAAGACGTCGTCGTCGCGGACGATCTCGAAGTTCTGCTGGCCGCCGTAACGCTGGGTGCCGTACACGCTCCTCAGGGCGTCGTCGTCTGTGAGCTGGGGCTCCCCTCCCGGCGGTGTCGCCGGCTCGATCCAATAGTGCCGGCCTCCGGTGGCGACGAGGTGAAGCGCGACGACGTCATCGGCGATCGGTGGCCGGGCGTAGTCGCCACCGTGGGTGCCCGTCGTCAGGGCACCGAATACGGTCTGGCCACCGGCGGAGCCAAGGGTCCGAAACGCCCACGGCCCCGAGTAGTGGGGATTACTGTGTGTAACAGCGAGTACATGAGCGAGGCTGCGCGGGTCCGCCGCGGCATCCTGGTCGAGCTCGGCATACAACTCGTACACCCGTTTCCCCGTCTCGATGTGAACGAAGTACGGCGTCTCGTCGTCGAGGTTCCGCTCAAATGACGGCGGGCGCCGCCGGCCCATCAGGTCGAGGTACTCCTGGGTCATGCAGTTCGGAATTACCTCGAACAGCGTGCGCGCCATCGCCCGGTGGCGATTGCACGGATCGTGCGTCTCGATGAACGTGTGATCGCTGATCGCCGCCGTAGACAGCCCCCAGTGGCTGCCGGCCGCGTGAAGGCGCAGCCGGGGCGGCTGGTGGCTGCAGACCTCGATCAGATCCTCGAGCGATGTCGGGTAGACGATCGATGGAGCCGTCAGCGCCGTGCCCGGCTTGTCGTGCTTGCGTGTC
This sequence comes from Actinomycetota bacterium, assembly GCA_046731915.1. Classification (GTDB taxonomy): domain Bacteria; phylum Actinomycetota; class Thermoleophilia; order Solirubrobacterales; family Thermoleophilaceae; genus JACVRW01. The sequence goes on along the minus strand of JBKPME010000180.1, from coordinate 5,865 downwards.
CACGAAGCATCGGTTTCCTTCTCGACGGGCATGGGGAGAGCCTTTCGCCACCCTAGCCGCTCAAGCAAGACTGCATGAAATAGCACTCTGCGGGTGGCCCCGGGCGCCGAAGGGGCCGCGCGACTCCTTCGGCCACGAAGCAGTCGTCTCGCCACCGCCGGCCACCTGCTCGCACGGTCTGACTGGCTTCAGCGGCAGCGATACGCCTCTGCCAAAGAGAGGCCCACACCTGCAAAAACGGCCCCCTCCCGATCGCCCGGGCGCCCGCGCCGCCCCGGCTTTCGCGCGTCGGCGCGCGCGCCGCCGGTTGGCTGGAGGGACGGGTCTCGCCGCCCCGCCAGGGCGGGGCATCAGCGCCCGCCACGGGGAGCTCGACTGCGGCCACGTGCCTCAGATGGAGCGCCCGCGCGAGACGAACGCTGCGATAGAGAAGTTCCTGGCAGAGTTCTAGAAGTCGCCGCCGCCGAAGTCGCCGAAGTCGCCACCGCCGAAGTCGGCGAGGTCGCCGCCGAAGTCGCCGCCGTCGCCCGCGAAGGCGTCGTCGGCCATCGCCCCTCCGAACATCCCGAGCCCGCCGCCCAGCATGGAGCCGAGGAAGAGCCCGGGTAGGAGGCCGCCGCCGAAGAAGCCGCCGGCCCACGGCATGTAGGCCGGACCGGCGGCCCAGTAGGGAACCATCTGGCCGCCCGCCGGCACCCGCCGCGCCTCCGGGTCGATGCCGTCCTGGATGCGCTGGAGGTCGGCGGCGCAGACCGGCACCGGACGAGGCTCGCCGCCCGGCGGCACCCACTCGACGTCGCCCACCGAGGGACCGTGACGCGGGTCGAAGAAGCAGGGCGGCCTGCGTTCGGGCGCCTCTCCGCCGGCCAGCTCCGCCTTGGCCGCCGCCATCGCCCAGCGGCCCTCCTCGAGCGCAGAGGTGACGGCTTCGATGTCCTCCGGCCGGCGCGCCCGGTCGAGCGCCTGCTCCGCCTCGGAGTAGCGCTCCACGGCCTGGTCGTAGTGGCCCCTCCCCTCGGCATCCGCACCCGGCATCTGCACGTCGAGGTCGAGGGCGCGGATGTCCTCGCCGAGCGCGACAAGGTCCTCGCGCGCCACCTGCTTCACGTCATCGACCTCGGCGCGCGCGCGTTCCCGCTCCTGTCTTCGGCGGTGGCTCCGCATGAAGAGGAGTGCAGCGAGCGGGAGCCCGAGCAGCAGGACCAGCCCGATCGGAAAGCCGCCGCCGTCGCCACCGCTCTGGTCGCCTGCCGAGCCGCCGCCGGAGCGCGCGTCGCCCACCCGCCGGACGAAGTCGGAGAGCACCGCGAAGGTCCCGTCCGAGGCGTGAGCGTCCAGCGCGTCGCGCGCCAGGTCGCTGGCGGGTACGTCGACGCCCAGCGAGCCCGCGCGGAACGAGTCCCCGATCACGCCCGCGTAGACGCCAGGCTCGCGGATGTCCTCCGCGATCCGGCGCAGCGCGGAACTGGGGTCGCCGCCGGCCTCGTCGCTCGCGGACGCCGGCAGCACGGCGACGTACATCGGCCCGGCACCGGTCTCGGAGATCAGCTCGCGCAGCCGCCCAACCTCGCGGTCCGAGAGCGCGCGCTCCGCGTCCGGGTCCACGTAGACCGGGCTCTGGCGAAGCGCGTCGGAGACCTGGCCCAGCGTGTCCTGCGCGCGAGCGGGGGCAGCCGGCAGGAGCGACATGAACAGGAGTGAGATGGCGACGCGAAGACGCACTCTCTCGCACTACCCGCTGCCAGCCGCTGCAAGCTAGGCGTGGACTTCCCGGCCGGGCCCCGGATGCCGAGCCTCCTGCAGGCCGCGTTCGTCACGGCCTCGCCGTATCGCTGGATGGTCAAGCGCTGGCGCCGCTACGGCGACGTGTTCTCATCCCCTTCCCGATCTTCGGCCGCGTCGTATACGTGGCCGCCCCCGCGCTCGTAGGCACGCTCACGCGCCCGGCGCTTGGGACATGTCCATGCGCTCGTCGTCGCGCACGCCGAAGACGGCCTGCAGGATCACATCGAGCGTGACCGCCTGCATGCGCGGGCGCAGCTCGATCTCCTTGCCGACCGGCCAGCCCGCCAAGGGTCTCCCCGATGGCTACCACGACCCTTTGGTAGTGCAGGATCTCCGCCTGCGATATCCGACGCCCTTTCCTGTCCTTGAGCCACTTGTAGCACACGGGGTAGCCGCCCATGTGGAAGGTCACACAGCTTCCGGTACGCCTCGGAAAGCCGTTGTGCCGCGTCTCCCTGGGCTCCCCCTTCTTGTCGCTGGCGCGTCCAGCCAGACAAGGCCCGGGGTCGGGCAAGACTTACCGTGGCGACAGCCGCGATTCTTGGCCGCTGGCGTGCGGGAGCGTCATCCGCACGGGCGGCCCCGCGCACGCAACCACCCGCCTGATTCACCGCCCGGGGGTGCTCGCAGGGTTGGATCGCGACTTGCGGACGAGGAGTTTCCCCGTCCGGGCCAGCGCCACGCCGGCGACCACGAGGATCAGCCCGAATGCAAGGAAGGCGAGGTCCCAGCCGAGCGGCCCGCCGAGGTCGTCGCGCACGTGATGGATGCCGAGTAGCTGGTGATCGATGACGCCCTCGACGACGTTGAAGACGCCCCAGCCGGCCAGCAGCATCCCGAAATGAACACGCCACGGCGGCGCGAGCTCGCCGCGCTGCCAGGCACGGACCATGAGCAGCATTGCCGTGGAGACGAACAGCCAAGTCGCGAGGTGGAATAGGCCGTCGGCGAGCGTGTTGGCCTCCAAGCCCGCCACGGTAGTGCTTGGGTGGTCACCGGTGTCGGTGAGCATGTGGTGCCACTGCAGGACCTGGTGCAGCAGGATTCCATCGATCAAGCCGCCGAGCCCGAGGCCCATGATGAAAGCCGGCGCCTTGGGCGGGCTGGCGATGCTCGTACGTGCCGGTGAGACTCGCGCGGTCACGAAGTGGCCGCTACCCGGTCAAAGCCGCACAACGCCGACTTGTCCGTACCACGCAATCCACCAGAGGCGCCGCACTAGCCGCGCGCGAGCGCAACGTCCAGGAGCGGCCAGGCGACGAGACTCTGACCCCGTGAACGCGCTGCCGTAGACGGCGCAGGTGGCACCGGACCGGCCCCCTGCCGCCAAGTTCCCGGAGGCCCAGGCGCAAGTTGCGTGACCGCTGCCTAGAGGCGCAGGTACCCGACGCGGATCGCCGCAACCTGTTTGCGCCGTCGCCCCACAACCGCGACTAGGGTTGCGACTGCCCGCTTGACGACGGCCGTTCGCCCTCGACCTCGCCGACCGGGCGGCCCTCAAGCTGCGCCTCCGCGGTCGCCTCCACCAAGTCCTCCGGCGTGTCGTCGAACACGAAGACCTCAACCAGGACGTCCGGGTCGAACATGATCTGCGACTGGTAGGTGAGCACCTTGCGGCCGGTCAAGTCTTCGACCATGTCCGTGAGACGGCCGGTCATCTCGTTCTCGAACGCCTGTCGGAACTCTCTGACCTGGTCCTCCTGGTCGAACTCGAGCATCGTCTTCTCGGCCGTGGTTAGGCCCCCGCGCATAACGACGATCAGGAGGTCGTCGAAGAAGTAGGACCTCGCTTTGATCGGGCCCTTCCCGTAGAACTGCTTCAGGGCGCCAACCATCTCCGTCGAGATCCGCCCGAGAATCTCGCCGCCGTGCATCGCGCCGCCACCGCGCGCCATCTCGGTCATGCGCGGATGTTAACTGCGTGTGGACACGCCCGGCCCCGCTACGCCAAAGCCCTCAAGCCGTCCCTTCCCCTCTCCCGGCGGGATACTGGGCGGGCGATGTCGCAGGAGAACGTCGAGGTCGTGCGGCGGCTCATTGAGCACTGGGAGCAAGGAGACTGGCGCTGGGGAAGGGACGTCTTCGACGACGAGTGCGAGGCCGTTTTCAGCGCTTCCTGGTTTCCGGAAGCCGACCACTACCGCGTCGGGGCGGACGCGTTCCGCGCTTGGACCGGCTTCACGGACGCCTTTGAGAGCTTCGAGGTCCGGCTCAACAGAATCATCGATGCGGGCGATCAGGTCGTCGTCTTGACTCGGATTGCGGCTCGAGGCCAGGCCAGCGGAGCGGATGTGGACGCGCTCACCGGAGGCATCTTCACCCTGCGAGGCGGCAAGATCGTTCGGTATGTGCTGACCGACGCGCGGGAAGCCCTCGAGGCCGCCGGGCTGCGGGAGTAGGCGCGCGCCGCTGAGTAGTCGGAGCGGGACCGGCCTCCGTTGTGAAGCGGGGCTTGCTTCGGTGTTAGCCGAGCCCGAACGGGGTACTGCAACCGTTCTAGGAATAGCCTGCAAGGGGGCACAGAATGGCGGAGACGAAGCGAGGAGCCAAGGGCGGCAGTCCGGGGGGCTCGAAGGGGTCGGCGCGCTCGACGGGGCGCGGCAGCTCGAAGCGCTCGGGTGGCTCGAAAGCTTCGGGCGGAGCGGGCGGCGGCGGCAGCCGGGCGCTCTCAACCGGCGCGGGCAAGAGCCGGTCCAGCGCTTCGACATCGAAGCGAACGGGAGGGCGCGCGCGAAGCGGCTCCAGTCAATCCAAGCGCGATCAGGACGGCGGCTCGGCCGGGAAGCAATTGGCCAAGGCGCAGACGGGCGGCAAGTCGATGGGCAGGCCGCCTGAGGAAGAGCCGGATGTCTTCGTCGATGTGCCGAACGTCCATGTCGGCAAGGTCGAGATCGACGTGGAGCGCCTGCAGGCGCATCTGGCGCTCCGCGCCCAGGTCGCGAACCTGGTCGCCCTGGTCGCCGGCGTTCACCTCGACGTCGACAAGGTGAAGATCAACATCGAGGATGTCGACGCCGCCGCGATGCTCAAGGTCAGGCTGGCCAACACATACAACATCCTCGATCGCACGCTGTCGACGATCGACGACAACCCCGAGATCCTGCAGGGGTTGGTCGACACGGTCGGCGGCTCGGTCGAGCAGGTGGGCGAGATCGGCACGGAGGCGACCGAGCACGGTGGCGCCCTCAGCGAGCTCACCTCCGGCGTCGGGGACACCGTCGGAAACCTCGGCGAAAGCCTCGGTGACACGCTCACGAGCGTGACGGACAAGGTCAACCCGAAGCGGCTGCTCGGACGCTCCGGCCCGGAGCCTGGGTCGAGTACGCCGCAGGGCTCCGCGAATGGCAGGCGCGCCAAGGCGGCCGCACGCATCGCCGCCGGCGGCGCCGCCGGCCTGCTCGGCAGCCTTCTGTATCGAGCGAGCAGGCGGCCACGAGTGCTCGGCGTCCCCGTTGGCCGCAAGCGCGGCCTCGACCAGATTGCCAAACAGGCCGCCAAGTCAGCGATGGACGCAACGAGATAAAGACGGCCCACGCTGCCGCGAAACTCTTAGCGGGACTCGTCGCTGGCGAGCTGCTCCGCGAGTCGAGTTAGCTCGCGATCAGGGTTACAGCCGCGTAGACCCGGTAGCGGTATCGCATGACCGCTTCAGAGTCCGGCGAGCGCCCTCCATCGGTCGCACGTTCGCGGATGGAGCCTGAGCCCGAACCGGCGCCCCGCGCGGCTCGGCGCAGCGACCGGCCTCAGGGCATGGTCCCCGGCCGCGAGCGGCGCCGCACGGGGCTGGAGCGCGGCTTCATGCGTCTGGTCGCGACTGGCGGCATCATCGGCATCGCCGTAGTGCTGGGCGCGGTGCTCGTCGGCCAGGACGTCGCCGGCTGGATCGTCGGGTTGGTAATCGGCCTGATCTCGGTGATCTTGGCCGCGCTGCTCTGGTCGTCGCGGCAGCTTTAACCGTTAGTCGCTGGTAACGACAGCTTCGGCCGGTTCTGCTCTGCCTTCAGGATCGCCGTCTGCCACTTCCCGGGCAGGTCCTCGCAGCGCTGTCGGCGTCGAGCAGCGCCTCGTGGAACTCGCGCC
>JBKPME010000179.1:0-21318 GCA_046731915.1 Actinomycetota bacterium | reverse complement strand
GGCAAGGACCGCCTCGCCGGCGGCACGGGCAGGGACCGCCTCGCCGGCGGCGCGGGCAAGGACCGCCTCGCCGGCGGCGGGGGCAACGACCGCATCAACGCGCACGACGGTCGCGCCGAGACCGTCAGGTGTGGCCGCGGCAACGACCGCGTCGTCGCCGACCGCACCGACACGCTCGTCGGCTGCGAACGGATCAGGATCCGGTGACCGGCCGGGCGCGCATCCGGCGAGCTGGGCGGCTGGCGGTGCTCGGTGCGATCGTCGGACTGGCGCTGGCGGCGGCGGTTGCGCAGGCAGCCAGGGACGACGTCGATCTTGTCAGTCGCGCGTCGGGCGTCACGGGAGCGAAGGGGAACGACGACTCCTACCGCCCCCAGCTCTCGGACGACGGGCGCTTCGTGGCCTTCATCTCAGCCGCCTCGAACATGCATCCCGACGACAGCGACGGGACCCCGGACATCTTCGTGCGCGACCTGCAGACCGGGACGACCACGCTCGTCAGCCGCGCCAGTGGCGCCGCCGGCGTCAAAGCGAACGGCAACGCCTACCAAATCGCGATCTCAGGCGACGGGCGCCTCGTCGCCTTCGACTCCGAGGCCACGACCCTGGACCCTGACGACGCGGACACCGCCGACGACGTGTACGTCCGCGACCTGCAGACGGACACCACCACGCTCGTCAGCCGGGCCGCCGGCGGCGCCAAGGCAAACGCCGACACCGATAGGCCCGCGCTGTCAGCCGGCGGGCGCTTCGTCGCCTTCACCTCTCAGGCGACCAACCTGCACCCCGACGACGCGGACGGCGCCCTCGACGTGTTCGTGCGTGACCTGCAGACCCATGCGAACACACTCGTGAGCCGCGCCACGGGGGCCGACGGCGCCAAGTGCGACGAACACTGCGAAGCGCCGGCGATCTCGGCCGACGGGCGCTTCGTGGCTTTCGAGTCAAGAGCCTCCAACCTGGACCCGGCCGATGGCGACCACGTCTTCGACGTGATGGTTCGCGATCTGCAGACGAGCACGACGATGCTCGTCAGCCGCGCCTCCGGCGTCGGGGGCGCGAAGGGCGACGGCGAATCCCTCTCGCCGGCCATCTCGGGCGACGGCCGCTTCGTCGCGTTCGGCTCCACGGCCTCGAACCTCGATCCCGCCGACGCCGACGCCATCCCAGACATCTACGTACGCGACCTGCAGACGGGGACGACGACGCTCGTCAGCCGCGCCGGCGGCGCCACCGGCGTCAAGGGCGATGGGGACTCCGGCGCCCCCGCCATCTCCAGCGACGGGCGCTACGTCGCCTTTGCTTCCGAGGCCTCGAACCTGGACCCGCCCGACGGCGACGCGGCCGTCGACGTGTTCGTCCGCGACCTTGAGACGAACACGACGACGCTCGTGAGTCGCGCCGCCGGCGAGGCCGGCGCCAAGGGCAACGCCGCGTCTTTCTACCCTGCGCTCTCCGGCGACGGGCGCTTCGCCGCCTTCTATTCGCATGCATCGAACCTGTATCCCGGAGACGGCGATGCGATCGGCGACGTGTTCCGCCGCCAGCTCAGCGGCAACGGGCGACCGATGGCCGCGGCGGATGCGTATACCGCCGCCGCGAACACGGCGTTGGCCGTGGCCGCGCCGGGCGTTCTTGCCAACGACGGCGATCCTGACGGCGATCCGCTCACTGCGCAGCTCGTCTCCGGGCCGGCGCACGGGACGCTGGCTCTGAGCCCGGACGGCTCGTTCACCTATACGCCCACGGGCGGCTACAGCGGCCCGGACTCGTTCGCCTACCGCTCGAGCGACGGAGAGGACTCGAGCACGTCGACGGCGGCGATCACCGTCAACGGCGGGCTGGCGCCGCCTCCGCTGGTGCTGCCTCCGCCGCTTCCGCCCGCGGCGCCGGCGGCCAAACCGCTCTGTCAGGCCCGCCCGGCGACGATCGTCGGCACGGCAAGGCGGGACGTGTTGCGGGGAACGCCGCGGGCCGACGTGATCGTCGCGCTCGGGGGGAACGACATCGTGCGCGGGCTCGGCGGCAACGACCGCGTCTGCGCGGGCGCCGGTGCCGACCGCGTCGAGGGCGGCGCGGGCGCCGACCGGCTCCAGGGCGGGGCGGGCAGGGACCTGCTGCTCGGCGCTCGCGGCAAGGACCTGCTTCTCGGCGGCCCGGGCGCGGACACGATGCGCGGCGGGCCGGGCAAGGACCGCGCTGTCGGCGGAGCCGGCCACGATCGAAGCGTCCCCTGATGCGCCATCGAGTGCCGGCCGTGGACCTAGTACAGGCGGAGCACCCGCTCGGGCGCCGCCGACGCGACCGGGGACGAGCGCAAAACTACTCTGGAACGCCAAGCGGACGGAGGGATCCGAACCCTCGACGTCCCGCTTTAAATGAGCGGGGGTCAGATTTGTACGCGCTTTGTACGCGCGTGCCCCCGATGGACAACAGCGAGAACCCAGATTTGGCTCTACAAAGCCAAGCCGACGGAGGGATTCGAACCCTCGACCCCCGCTTTACGAGAGCGGTGCTCTGGCCAACTGAGCTACGTCGGCGGTGCGGGGACGAGTGTAGCCTCGTACGGGCCGCCGGCAGGCGCCCCGCGAACGAGGCGGACCGTCGCTTCGCTGTGGTGGAATGATGCCGCTGATGGCGCAGACCCAGACGACGCAGGAGCGCCCCACCCGCTTTCTCGAGGCCTTCAACCCCCGCGTCCCGCTCTACCGCGACGCGTACAACGAGTACCTCATGTTCGTCGTCTCGGCGATCGGGTCGGTCGCCGGGACGCAGGTGCCGCTCTACCTGGTCATGGCGATCACGGACCTGTGGTCGGTCTGGGTCTTCGTGCCCGCCTGCGTCGTCTTCGAGCTCTTCGTGATCTTCTTCATCGCGCGGCCGCAGATGAAGCCGGTTGAGCGCGTCGGCTGGGCGGTGCTCTGGGCCGGCACCACGGCCGTCATGGCGACGCTCTTCTACTACCTGGTCGCCGAGCCGACGCTCTGAGCGCGCCGGCGCGGCACCCGCCTAAGCCACGCCCTGGCCGGGGGGCGGCGCGTGCCCCTGGGCCGCGGCGCGTGCTTCCTCGACTGCCTGGTCGACGGCGCGCACGACCGACTCGGGGCTGTTCACCCACTCGAAGCGGAACTCGGAGTCGTCTGTGCCTGCCGTGTCGAAGTCGACGTTCCCGACGTGAAAGATCCTGTCCAGGACTCCCTGCTCGTAGTTCACGTTCTGGACTCGCTCCAGCCGCGTCTCCTGCACCTTCTTCCTGAGAAGACCGCGGCTGATGCGCAGGCGCTGGGTGGTGATCAGGTATTTCGTGGCGATTCTTCGCAGGTAGCCGACCACCAGCGTGAGCCCCGCGATGACGACCGCGATCACTACCGCCGTGCCCATGTTGTCGGCGAGGAGCCCGACGATTACGAGCACGGCTACGGCCACGCCGATGCCGAGTGCATAGAAGCTCATCAGCGCGCGCCACGATGGACGCCCTTCGTACAGCTCGCGCTCGCCCGACCTCAGCTCCATGCACTGGTCAGGCTAGCGCGGCGGCCGGGGCCTATCCGGACTCGACGTGGCCGACCTTCGCGAACTTCCTGTTGAACGTCGCCCCGGCTCGCTCGTTCGCCCGCGTGATGTCCTGAAGCGCGCATCGGCGGCCGACACGAACACCCACCGGCTCCACCTCGTCTGGGACCTGGCAGACCTACGCCTCGCTAGCGCGCGCCCGCAAGCGCCGCCAGCCTGAAGCCGAGCGCCGACAGCGCCACGTCCTCCATCACGTTCAGCTCCAGCGCCTCGCGCACGTCCTCGCAGCGCTCCGCCGCCTCGCGCAGCCGGCGTGGGTCGCGGCTTCGGGCCTGCTCCGCCAACGCCGAGGCGCGGTCGGATGCGAGCACCGCCTCCGGCGCCTCCTCCGCCAGGCAGATCAGGTCCCGGAAGGTCAGCGCGGCCAGCGTCAGCGAGAGCTCGAGCGACTCCCGTCGCGCGCGCCGTCCGTCTCGCTTCGCCGCTTCCTCGAACTCCTTCTCGATCGTCTTTCGCTCGCGGCCCTTTGGCTCCAGCTCCAGGCGGCGCTTCGCGTCGGCCGCGACCGCCTCCTCGGCGGCTTCGCCCTGCGCGGCCGCGCGGGCAAGCAGGGGCCGCCAGGGCTCGGCGCCCGCTTCGGCGCCGCCTGAGAGTGCTGCCGCCACCAGCTGCTCGACCTCTGCCCGCAGCTCCTCGCCCTCGTCTGAGGCCAGGTGGCGCGCTCGCGTAGCGTTCCCGAGCGCCAGTCGCGCGCATGCCGCGGCGCGCCCCGCCGGGACGCCGTCGTCGATCAGCTGAGAAGCGATCGTCGCCGCCGGCAGCGGTTCGAAGCGCACCAGCTGGCAGCGGCTCACCACCGTCTCGAGCACTCGCCCCAGCGCGTCCGTCATCAGGATCAGGTGCACGTACGGCGCCGGCTCCTCCAGCGTCTTCAAGAGCCGGTTCGCAACCTCGTCGTTCATCGTGTCGACCCGCTCCAAGATGAACACGCGGCGCCGCGCCTCGAAGGGCGTCCGGGTCGCTGCGCTCACCACCGGGCCCTCTACGTCGTCGACCCGCATCACGTGCGCGCCGCTCGGGCGCACCCAGGTCAGGTCGGGGTGGGCTCCGTGCATCACGCGCGCGCGTACGGCGTCCGGGTCCGGAGCGCCCTCCACCAACAGTTCCGCGGCAAACGCCCGAGCCGCCGTCCGCTTCCCGGTTCCAGCCGGCCCGTGGAAGAGATACGCGTGCGACGGGTGGCCCGACGCCAGCGCCGTCGACAGGACCATCCGCGCCTGCGGGTGGTCCTCGGTGCCGACCAGCGTCGCCGTCATTCGCGCGCCGCCTTCACCGATGCCAGCACCAGGGAATGCACCTCTTCGGGCGGGCGCCGCGCGTCGATCCGTCGCCAGCGCTCCGGGTCCGCGCGGATCAGCGCCTCGTAGGCCGCTCCGACAGCCTCCTGGAGCCCCGCCCCCTCCTCCTCGAAGCGATCGCTCTCGCCCACACGCGCGGCCGCGTCCTCAGGCGAAAGCTCGAGCAGGAAGGTCAGGTCGGGCTTCAATCCGCGCGTCGCGAAGTGGTTCACATGCTCGACCTCTTCGATGCCCAGCCCGCGGGCACCGCCCTGGTACGCCAGCGAGGAATCGAGGAAGCGGTCGGACACCACCACCTTCCCCTCCTCGAGCGCCGGCAGGATCACGTCGGCCACGAGCGCGGAGCGGGCAGCGGCGAACAGCAAGGCCTCGGCCTCCGGCGACAGCGAAACGCCCGGGTCCTTCAGGATCTCCCGCACCCGCTCCCCGGCCTCGGTCCCACCCGGCTCGCGCACGCCCAGCGCCTCGTCGCCGAGGGCGTCCACCAGCAGCCCGGCCTGCGTTGTCTTGCCGGAGCGATCGATGCCCTCGAAGGTGACGAACAGGCCGCGCATCGTGCGCTGGCGAACCTACCAGCGGGCCAGGCTTTACCGACTCCTAACCGAACGCTGTCCGTCGCCTGGCCGGCCCATGACCACCCCGGCGCGATCGTGGTGGCCATGCGTAGAGCACTCACACTCATTCTTGGAGTCGCACTGTTCGGGATCCTGGCCGCTGTCGTCGTCGCCTCTCAGGGCGCCGATGATCCGGCTGGCACGACCGGAACGGTGACCGAGACCGTCGAGCGCACCACGACGGTCGAGGACAACCCCGACGGGGTGCGCGATGACAACGACGCTGCCGAGCGCGAGGACATCTCGGGCCCCTGCGACGAGGCCGAGCACGCCAATGACCCGCGCTGCACCGGTCAGCCGGCGAACCCGCCCGCGGGCGATGACGACCCGGGGCAGGACGACGACGGCGGCCGCGTCGACAACTCGGGGCCCGGCAGCATGAACTCGGGCCCGGGCAGCGGGCACTCGGGTCGCGACGACCGCGCCGATGACGACCGTCGTGGCGAGGTCGAGGTCGGCGACGATCACGGCGGCCGCGACGAGGTCGAGGCCGGTGACGACCACGGTGGACGCGGTGAGGTCGAGGTCAGCGACGACCACGGCGGCAACAGCGGCCCCGGTGGCGGCGACAGCAGCGGCCACGGCGGTAGCGACGACTGAACCCGCCAGGTACGCCGGCCCGCCTACCCTTGAGCCTCTAAATGGCGGGCCGGCGGACCATCCTCATGTCGAGGACGAGCTTTCGATCACCGAGCCCCTCGCGGAGGCACTCGACCGCGAGGGGTTCGCCACGCGTGTGGCCGGCACGGTCGCGGACGCGATCAGCGCGGCCGAGGACGAGCTGCCGGACCTCGTCCTCCTCGACGTGATGCTCCCGGACGGCTCCGGCTACGACGTCGCGCGCTCGCTCCGTGAGCTGTCGAACGTCCCGATCATCATGCTCACCGCCCGCGGGGAGGAGACCGACCGCATCGTCGGGCTCGAGCTCGGCGCCGACGACTACATCGTCAAGCCCTTCAGCGCGCGTGAGGTGGCCGCGCGCATTCGCGCCGTACTGCGGCGCGCCGGCGACAGTCCAGCAGCGGCGGCCCCCGCCGCCGACAAGCAGGCACCGCTCGCGGTCGGCCCGGTCCGCGTCGACCGCGTTCGTAGTCGGCAAACGTTGCAACCTTGACCCTGCCGGCGCGTTGGAACACCTGGAGGCACCCATGCTGCGCTTGACCAACCCGAGGAGGAGTGCATGACCCGCCGTATCACCGCGGCCGCCATCGCGGCGATCGCCGCCGTCGCCATCGCCAGCGTTGCGACCGCCGCCAGCGAGCATTCCGCGACGACCTACAAGGCCTCGCTGACCGCCAATTCCAACGCCGCCACCGCCGGTGTCGCGGACGTGGTGGGCCAGGCCCAACTGGTCGACGGCAAGAAGAACAAGGCCAGCCTGCACATGCGGAACCTCGCTGCCGACACCGTCTATCTGTGGCACGTGCACGTGGGAACCTGCGCCGCTACGGGCCTGACCGTTCCCGGCTGGGCCTATCGCACGCAGACCGGCGCCAACGGGACGCTGACCTCCAACGACGCAGGCAACGGGAACACGAAGGGCACGTCTGCGGACTTCGACGCCGCTCCGGGCACGAGCTACTCGGTGAACGTGCACGTATCGGTACCGACGAACGGCTTGCCCGTCGGCACCATCATCGCCTGTGGTGACCTGACGGTCAGCAAGGCCAGCGGCAAAAGCAAGAGCAAGTCGAAGAAGCCACACCCGGCGCAGGCCAGGGGCCCGAAGCCCTAGCGCCCGTCGGGAACGACCACCTGAGGCCCGGCTTGGGGTCAGCCGGGCCTCTGGTCTCTTGAAGGGGTAACCGCGGTAGCCGCGAGCGGCCGTCTAGCATCCGCCGCCGCATGAAGGCACTCGTAACCGGCGGCGCCGGCTTCATCGGTTCGAATCTCGTCGACGCGCTCCTCGCGCGCGGTGACGAGGTGACTGTGATCGATGACCTCAGCACGGGGAGGCGCAGGAATCTCGAGCGGGCGATCGCGAACGGCGCCACGCTCGAGGCGGTCGATATCCGCTCTGCCGACGCGGTCACCGACGTGGTCGCCCGCACGCAGCCCGAGGTCATCTACCACCTCGCCGCCCAGATCGACGTGCGCAAGTCGGTAGCCGACCCGGCGGCGGACGCCCGCATCAACGTCGAGGGGACGGCCAACCTGCTGAGCGCGGCGCAGCCCCACGGTGTACGGCGGTTCGTCAACACATCAACCGGCGGCGCCATCTACGGCGAGCTCGACACGGTGCCGGCCGCCGAGGACCACCGGGTCGCGCCTGAGGCGCCCTACGGCCTCTCCAAGTTCTGTGCCGAGCAGTACTGCGAGCTCTTCAACCGTCTGCACGGCCTCTCGACCGTCTCACTCCGCTACGGCAACGTCTACGGGCCGCGCCAGGACCCGCTCGGCGAGGCCGGCGTGATCGCGATCTTCTGCGGCGCGGTGCTCGACGGGGGCAAGCCCGTGATCTACGGCGACGGCGAGCAGACGCGCGACTACGTCTACGTCGACGACGTCGTGGACGCGAACCTGCGCGCGGCCGAGTCGGACGCGACCGGGCCGATCAACGTCGGCCTCGGCAGGGAGCGGACGGTGCTCGACATCGTGGAGGTGCTGGACGAGCACACGCCGAACAGCTTCCGCCCCGAGCACGCGCCGGAGCGCCTCGGCGAGGTGCGGCGCAGCGCGCTCGACCCCTCGCGCGCGCGCGAAGAACTCGGCTGGGAGGCGAAGGTCGAGCTCGAAGAGGGCCTCAGGCTGACCCTCGACAGCCTGCGCTGAGTCCGCCCTTACCCGACCGGCTCGAATTTCGGCTTCGGCACGCGCACGACCGCACTGCCACCCGGCTTGCCGTCCGGCTGCGGATAGCCCGTTATGTAGAGCACGCCTCCCGTCACGCCGAAGTGGAACGCCCCCGCAGCGCCATTGTCATCTTTGCGCGGCATGTAGTGCTCGATCTTCTCCGATCCGGTGAGCGGCAGGTGGACCCGAGCGAGGTAGTCCCTTTGCGACGCGGGGCGGTGGATGAAGTAGACCCAGTCCGCCTCGGTCACGAGCGGCGGCTGGAACGCCTCGCCCTCAGGCGCCGTCAGGCTTCCCGCGGGAGTCAGCGTCCCGTCCGGGGCCATGCTGTTGGCCCTCAGCGCGTTGCCGGCGAGCCAAACGAGTCTTCCGGCGTTCAGGTCAGCGCCGGCGCTCTTCTCGTCTATCCGGTCAACCCTGGTTCCGCGCTTCAGTATGAGGCCGGGTTGGGCGCAGGCCGCGCCGCTGCGGGCGAACAGGACGCGACCGCTCCACATGTTCGGCCGCGTGTCGCTGCACCCATCCTCACCTACCGCGACCTCCGTCTCCGATCCCCCGAACGACTTGGTGTAGATGTGGCAGCCATTCGGCGGGTCGCAGCGGGCATAGACGAGGCGCGGATTGTCGTGTGAGTCCTGTCCGACGTCGATCCCTTGGTACTGCGCCGGCATCGGGCCCACCGGCGGACTCTGCCCGCCGTCAAGGCTCAACTGAAAGATCTCGGACGGCCCGGGCGGGTCCGGGGTTGCCGCAACGAACACGACCTGCTCGCCGCGAGCGTCGAGGTCGCCGGCGACGTTATCGATCGGGAACGAATCGAAGTTGACCATCCCTTCGCCTCCACCGCCGCCGCCCAACAGGATGAATCCGAGCGCGACCAGCGCGACCAGTGCCACCGCGCCGGCCGCCAGGACGGCCTTCCCGGGCGGCTTCCACCCGCCGCCGCGGATCAACCGGACGTGCGCGTGCGGGTCGTCGCTGACCTGTCGGTCCTCGATGTCGCGGCCCTCGATTGTGACGCGCTCCTCGGCATCGCTTTCGACGGCCTCCGTCCAGCTCGCCTTGTGGGCGCCTCCGGGCTCGAGCTGAAGCGGACCGGCACGCGTCTCGCCGCCGCGGTCGCGCGCGGTGATGTCTGTTAGACGTGACCCGCCCGCGTTCCGAATCTCCAGCTGCCAGGTGACCGCTCCGCCCGCTTGCACCGCCTCGGGCTCCGCGTGCAGCTCCGCCTCGATGCGACCCGGAGCCGGTGGCGGCAGCACCTCGGTCACGTTGAAGATCCGGCCGTCGGACACGCGCATGAACAGGACCGGCGTGCCGAACTCGACTTCCTTGCCGACCGCCGCGATTGCGCGCCTCGCCTGTGCCAGCGCGGCATCGATCGGGAAGCCCTGGGCGAGCGCCGTGTAGAGCCGGTCGGAGAAGGCGATTGCCGCCTCGTCGGTGATCTCCGCCTGCATCCCGATGACCGCCGGAAGACCGCAGCGGAGCAGGCTGGTCGCCACGCCGGAGAAGGGATCGACGTGCGACGCGCGGGCGCCCTCGCACGAGTTCAGCACGACCAGCCGGAGGCTCCGCTCGTCCTTTATGTAGCGCCCGAGGTCCTCGCCCGAGACTTCGTGCGCCGCACCGCTCGCGTCCTCGAGTGCCAGGATCCCGCCGCGGGTGCGCTTGTCGTACGCGCCGTGGCCTATGTAGTGGATCACGTGCAGCTCGTCAGGAGCGGCAATTCGCCGATCCAGCGCACGCAGCGTCGCGTCCTCGAGCCACTCGAGCTTGACCGCGCCGTTGTGGATCAGGGCCGCGAGCGCCTTCTCGAGCTTCTCGCGCTCCGCGTCCGTGTCGAGCGCCGGAAAGTCACTGGGCGAGCTCACGACGCCGAGCACGTTGAAGGGAAGCGTCAGTGGTGGCGCCTTGGGCGGGCTCTTCAGGTCGAGTGTGCGCACGACCGGGGTGAAAATCGAGTCCGAGAGGAACGAGGCCGCGGAGCGGTCGTACAGGAGCTCCCACGGGATCTCGAGGAGCTCGGGTGCTCTGGTCATCGAGAGCGTGATGCGAAGGCCGCGCCCTTGGTTTTCCGCCACCTTGCGAGCGCCGTGGTAGACGTCGCCGACGTCGTTGCAAAGCAGTCGCTCGAAGAGCTCGCCGCCCAGCTCTTTGGCGTCCAGAAGTTCCGACGAGTGCGCCGAACGCACCACGCGCGGGCGGGCCACGCGCAGGATGAAGTTGTCGAGCTCCACCTCGGACACCGGGCTCGTGAACTCGCCCGTCGCGGTTGAGTGGTCCGGCCCGAAAGCCGTGACGGTGTAGCCGCTGTGGCCGGACGGCTCCATCCGCAGCATCAGCTCGTCGTACTGCGGAATCGCCATCAGGATCCCCCGGCCCAGCGGAGCGAGATCTTGAAGTTCGCCTCGCCTCCGGCGCGGGCGATGATCACGTTGGCGTCCGCCGACAGCTTGATCGCGAACTCGACGGTCACCTCGTCCGGCCAGTCGGCCGCCTCCCGCAGCTGCGAGACCACTCCCTTGACGACGGGGCCGAGTCCGTCGAGCGCCTGTTCCAGGCTCGCGGTCGCGCTCGTCACGAGCTCCTCCTGCCGGCCACCGCGGGTCACCGGCCGGTCGGACGCGACATCGGCGACCTCGACCAGCACAGAGCCACCGTTTGCGAGATCCATCTTGACCACTTGGCTCACAGCGCCGCCTTCCTTCGCGAGCCCCCAGCGAGCCTACGGTCCTGCCTTGAACACTATGAACCTCTCGTCCGAACGGCACAAGTACCGCTGCCGGAGTTCGCGCACAATTGGTTACGCTCGCGCGCATGTCGCGCACTGGCCAGACACTCGTCGACATCCCCCAGGCGACCGTCCGCGTCCTCGTCGACCACCCGGACCTTGTCATGACGTACATGCGCTCGCAGAACGAAGGCGGTCCGGGCCGGCATCTGCACCGCCGGCACGCCGACGGCTTCGTCGTGCTCGAGGGCGAATACGCGTTCGAGCTGGGCGATACGCGCGCGACCCGCGGCGCCGGCACGCTGCTCGTGATTCCGCGCGAGGTCATCCACCGCTACGAGCACGAGACGACGGACCAGGGCGCTTTCCTCAATATCCATGCGCCTGCCATGGGCTTCGCCGACTACCTGTTCGGCGAGCGCCCGCCCGAGGACGCGGACAACTTCTTCGACCCGCCGGAGGAAGACGGGCGCCCGGCGAGCGACGCGACCGTGCTCGCCTTCGCCGGCGAGGGCGAGACCGTGACCGACAAGCCGGAGCGGACGATCCGCATCATCGCCGACCTCCCCGAGCTCGTCATGACCTGGACGCGCTACGAGGAGGGCGAGGAGGGGCCCGGTCCGCACATCCACAAGGAGCACCTCGACGCCTTCTATGTGCTCAGCGGGCAGCTGAACTTCGGCATCGGTCCGGAGATCGAGCGCGTGACCGCCCGGCCGGGCACGTTCGTGCTCGCGCCGCCGAACCTGGTTCACACCTTCCTGAACGAGGGACCCGGCCCGGCGAGCTTCCTCAATTTCCACGCACCGTCCGGCGGTTTCGCCGGCTTCCTCCGCGATCCGGACTTCGTCTGGGATAGCTTCGACGCGCCGGCCGACGGCGGGCGGCCCCGGAGCCAGGCGATCCTGGAGCACGTTCACCCCGCTTAGAGCACACAATATGTAGTGCCTCGTGCAGGAATGAAGCACTACAGGTAGTAGAATTGCGTGTGTGCGTTGCCCCTATTGCTCCTCTGAGTCGACCCGTGTGGTCGACTCGCGCCTGTCCGAGCCGGGCGACGCCGTCCGCCGCCGTCGCGAGTGCGAAGCGTGCGGCAACCGCTTTACCACCTACGAGCGCGCAGAGACGAATGTGATCGTCCTTAAGCGTGACGGCCGCCGCGAGCGATTCGACACCCGGAAGCTCCTGGGAGGGCTTGAGCGGGCCGCGAACAAGCGGCCCGTGAGCTCGGAGCAGCTGGAAGAGCTGTCGGAGTCGATCGCGGCGGCGGTCAGGCGGGCCGGTCCCGAGGTCGAGGCGAGCCAGATCGGCGATCTCGCCGAGCGCGGGCTCGCGGCCCTCGACCCCGTCTCCGGGATCCTTTTCGCGTCCGTCTACCGCAACCTCGCCGACCTCGACGAGATGGCCGAGACGGTCCAGCGCTACAAGGAGGACACCCTCCCCGGAGTGGATCAGCTGGCGCTCGAGGGCGAGCCCGATCCGTCCGGCCCGGAGAGCAGTATCGGTCGTTCCCCCTTGGGGAAGTCCAGACGAGTCGCCCACACGAGGAGAGATCATGCCCGACAGCCGTAACGCCACCGTCCCGACCATCACCGCGGCCGGTGATGGAGTCAGCGTCGGCAGGCGTTTTACGGAGCCGGGCGTGAGCCCTTTCGACGCTGTCGAGTGGGAGATCCGCGACGCCGTCATCGGCGATCCGGACAAGCTGGCGTTCGAGCAGCGCGGCGTCGAGTTCCCGAAGAGCTGGTCGCAGAACGCGACCAACATCGTCGCTCAGAAGTACTTCCGCGGACGCATGGACTCGCCGGAGCGCGAGCGCTCCGTAAAGCAGATGATCGGCCGCGTCGCGGGCACGATCGCGACCTGGGGCCGCGAGGGCGGCTACTTCGCGACGGACGACGACGCGCAGGCCTTCGAGGACGAGCTCACCCACATCCTGCTCCACCAGATGGCGGCCTTCAACTCGCCGGTGTGGTTCAACGTGGGATTTGAGGAGAGCCCTCAAGCGAGCGCGTGCTTCATCCTCTCGGTCGACGACAACCTCGAGTCGATCCTCGAGTGGAACACCCAGGAGGGGATGATCTTCCGCGGCGGCTCCGGCTCTGGGATCAACCTGTCGAGGATCCGCGGCTCGAAGGAGCACCTGTCGAAGGGCGGTTATGCGTCCGGGCCGGTGTCGTTCATGCGCGGCGCCGACGCGTGGGCCGGCACGATCAAGTCGGGCGGCAAGACGCGCCGCGCGGCGAAGATGGTCGTGCTGGACGTCGACCACCCTGACGTCCTCGACTTCATCTGGTGCAAGGCGCGCGAGGAGGAGAAGGCGATGGCGCTCCGCGACGCCGGCTTCGACATGCGCCTCGACTCGGACGCGTTCGCATCGATCCAGTACCAGAACGCGAACAACTCCGTGCGCGTCACCGACGAGTTCATGGAGCGCGCCGAGCGCGCCGAGGAGTGGGAGCTGAAGGCGCGCGTGGACGACGGCGCGACCGAGATGGTCGACGCGAAGGACGTGCTGAGCCAGCTCGCCGACGCCGCCTGGCGCTGCGCCGATCCGGGCGTCCAGTACGACACGACTATCAACGAGTGGCACACCTGCCCGGTGTCGGGGCGGATCAACGCGTCTAACCCGTGCTCCGAGTACATGCACGTGGACGACTCGGCGTGCAACCTTGCGTCGTTGAACCTCATGAAGTTCCGGCGCGCCGACGGCAGCTTTGCCGTCGAGGCCTTCCAGCACGCGGTCGACATCATGATCCTTGCCCAGGAGATCGTGGTCGGGCCGTCGAGCTACCCGACCGAGCAGATCGGCATCAACGCGCGCGCGTTCCGTCAGCTCGGCATGGGCTACGCGAACCTGGGCGCGCTCCTGATGGCGAACGGGCTGGCGTACGACTCGGATGGGGGCCGCGCGCTGTGCGGCGCGATCACCGCGCTCATGACCGGCCGCGCCTACCGCACCTCGGCCGAGGTGGCCGGCGCGCTCGGGCCATACGAGCGCTACGAGGAGAACCGCGACCCGCACAACCACGTGATGCGCAAGCACCGCGCTGCGGCGTACTCGCTCGACGAGTCGCTCTACGCGGACCGCGAGCTGCTGGGCGCGGCGCAGCGCGCGTGGGACGAGGCCGTCGAGGTCGGCGAGCGGAACGGCTACCGGAACGCGCAGGCGACGGTGCTGGCCCCCACCGGCACGATCTCGTTCCTGATGGACTGCGACACGACCGGCATCGAGCCCGACTTCTCGCTGGTCAAGTTCAAGGAGCTGGTAGGCGGCGGGCAGATGACGATCGTCAACCAGACGGTGCCGCTGGCGCTTGAGACGCTCGGCTACTCGGCCGAGGAGGTCGAGCAAATCAAGACGCACCTGATGGATCGCGGCACGATCGTGGGAGCGCCGGGGCTGAAGGACGAGCACCTGCCGGTGTTCGACGTGGCGGTCGGCGAGCGCGCGATCTCACCGATGGGCCACGTGAAGATGATGGCCGCGGCGCAGCCGTTCATCTCGGGCGCGATCTCGAAGACGGTGAACCTGCCCGAGTCGGTGACGGTCGAGGACATCGCCGACATCTACAGACAGGGCTGGAAGCTCGGGCTGAAGGCGCTCGCGATCTACCGCGACGGGTCGAAGACGGCGCAGGCGCTGAAGACCGACGGCGGCACCAAGACCGCCGACGAGGCGGCCGAGGCGGCGGCCGTCGAGC
Organism: Actinomycetota bacterium; assembly: GCA_046731915.1. Classification (GTDB taxonomy): domain Bacteria; phylum Actinomycetota; class Thermoleophilia; order Solirubrobacterales; family Thermoleophilaceae; genus JACVRW01. Next base: position 6,602 of record JBKPME010000179.1, on the reverse strand, counting down.
CGGCCAAGCCGGTGCGGCGCCGGATGCCGCGCGAGCGCCACTCGCTGACGCACAAGTTCTCGGTCGGCGGCCACGAGGGCTACATCACCGCAGGCGAGTATGAGGACGGCACGGTCGGCGAGATCTTCCTGACGGACGTCGGGAAGGAGGGCTCGACGATCAAGGGCCTCATGAACGCGTTCGCGACGGCGGTCTCGATCGGCCTCCAGTACGGCGTGCCGCTCGAGACGTTCGTGCGGAAGTTCGCCTACATGCGCTTCGAGCCTGAGGGCTACACGGGCAATCCGGAGATCCCGTTCGCGAAGTCGATGCCCGACTACATCATGCGCTGGGTCGCCTCCCGCTACGGCGACGCCGAGCTCCAGGAGGAGCTGGGCATCCTGACGCCCGAGGTGCGCGCCCGAAAGGCGGCCGAGACGGCATTGATGCGAGGCGACACGGCCGGCCCGGCGGAGTCCGAGGCGGAGCCGACTAACGGCGGGAACGACGGCAACGGCCACGCGAACGGCGGCAACGGCGCCTCGACGCCAAGCGCCGGAAGCGGAACCGCGCAGCCCCCAACCGCCGCCCTGACCGACGAGCCGCCGTCAGTCCCGGCGAAGCTGCAGGGCCTGGAGCTGGGCCCGGCATGTGCACAGTGCGGAGGCATGATGCAGCGCACCGGCTCGTGCTACACGTGCTCGAGCTGCGGGAACAACACTGGCTGCGGCTGATTGGCTAGCTGTAGAGATGCAGTCGAATGTCACGGGATGCCTCACGCCCTGGTCAGATGATTCCCGGACGCAAAGCGGAGGCTTCAACTTTGCGGACATCCAAAGCGCGCGAGGCTGGCGAGGCACGATTCTCGAGGCTGCCGCGAGGTGTGACGTGCTAACTCGCGTTCCATCAGCGTTTCGCTTGCTGCTTGTCGCGCAAGGCAGGAGCGAGAGCGTGCGCAGCCAGGCAGCGCTATCGAGGACGTCGTCGAAGCTAGCTCAGGCGGGCGGCTCGGGATTCCGTTGCCCCCGCAGGCGGGACGGGAGATACTCGGAGCGGTGTCGCAGGAGGATTACTTGCTGGCCAACCAACCGTCGGAGTTGGAGCGGCTGCAGCTGCAGTCGCGCGTCTGGGAGCCCAGTGGGCGCCAGCTCCTCTCGAAGCTCGGTGACGGGTCCGGCCGACGCGCCCTGGATGTCGGCTGCGGGGCCATGGGCTGGCTTCGGATCCTCAGCGAGTGGGTCGGACCCTCCGGCCAACTCGTAGGCACCGACTTAGACGAGAGCCTGCTCGGTGCCGCTCGTTCATTTCTGGAGACAGAAGGCGTCTCCAACGTTGAGCTCTTGGTCGATGATTTGTTCGAGAGCAAGCTGGAGCCGCAATCGTTCGATCTGGTCCATGCCCGCTTCGTGATCGCTCCGCTCGGGCGCGGCCGTGAGCAGGTGAACTCCTACCGGCACTTGGTCAGGACCGGTGGTTCATTGGTTCTTGAGGAGTGGGACCTGGGCTCCTGGCATTTCAATCCACCTGCGCCTGCGGCCGAACGATTGATCCAACTGCTCGCCGAGATCTTCGCCCCCCTGGGTGGCGAGGCGGGCCGCGGACTGCCGGAACTGCTCCAGGAAGTCGGTATTGAGGAGCGAGAGGTAGACGCGCACGTCATCGCGCTCAAACCAGCACACCCCTATTTGCGTCTGCCGCTTCAGTTCAGCGTCGCGCTCGAGTCGCGGCTCCTCGAGGGATTGAGTGAGGGCGAGCTCGCCTCGCTACGCCGCGAGGCCGAAACCGAGTTGGCCGAGCCGGGGAGATGGGGTACGACCTTCACCCTGATCCAGAGTTGGGGCAGGCTCGAAGGCTGAGAGCTCGCGCCGCCTGGGCGGCATGATCGAGGGATCGCGCCGGCCTGGGTCTAGCAACGACGACGATGTCGCGGGGCGAACCCGCGCTCTCACATCCAAACAGCAAGCGTGGAAACGGCACTCGGGGGATTCGTTGCCGGACCTTCCCACGAGAGCCCGAGTTGACGACAAGGCGGTGCCGCCGGAATCAGCCAGGTGACACGACGTGACGTGTGATCGACATTCGAATGAATTTCTACAGCTGAGCGCTCAGCTGAGCTTCTCGAACGTCAAGAGGGCCACGCTTGCGGGCGGCCCTCTCTGCTCGCCCTGCGCGAGGCGCTTAGTCGATCGAGACCTGCGCGCTGAAGTTGGCCCGCCTCTGCGTCGGCACCGAGTTGGCCATCACGTTCACGCAATCGGCGCCGCGCTGCTTGCTTCCGCCGTCGTTGAGCGCGGCAAGCCCGGCCGTGATTAGCGCGTGGCCGCCGTCTGCGTAGTAGCGCCTCCCACACGAGTCGTCGTTGAGCCAGACCCTGAGCGTCTGATCGGTCGTCGTGTCGTTGGTGAACGACTTGGGAGCGAGCGCAGCTGAGCGGCACTCCTTCCCGTAGTTGTTGCCGAAGTCCGCGGGCCACACCCCAACGCCCTCCTGCTGGATGTTGACGCCGGCGCTGGCCGAGTTACAGGAGCTGATCGTCATGCCGCTGAACGTGAGCGTCTTACCGGGCGGCACGAGGTAGTCGCTGCCGACCAGAGTCGGTGGGGTCGTTGGGGTTGGTGAGGGCTTGGCTGCGGATGCGGTCGCTGCCAGCGCCGCGACGCAGATGGCGGCAAGGGCCAGCGTGGCCAGTCTCGCGGGTACGTTCATCAGTCTTGCTCCTTAGGAGGGGTGATCTGCCGAGACGAAGCAGATCAAGGCGCACTGACATCGAACGGACGGGTCGCTGACGCGAGACGTCAGCGACCAGTCAATGGCGCCAACGAGGGGCGATGACCCGCCGCCGCGCTCGCTAATCCACCCGGATCTCTCGCCAAAGGAAATCCAGACCGGCTGACTACGCGAGGTCCCCGACTAGGTGCGCGGCTCGGTTGCCTCGGCCTCCGCTGCGCGGCGCATCACCAGGCGGACTATGTGGCGCCATACGGAGGTCGGTGTGACTGGCCAGGCCACCAGTTCGCCCCCTTCCTCGCGGGGCGCCAGGATCCATAGGCCCGTCGCGGCGTCCAGCACCTCCAGCCCGTCGCCGCCGGTCTGGCCGTCGTCGAGCGTCCACGTCGCTCCGAGCCGCCAGCGCCGCTTCAGCTCGCCCACAGCGCCCTCCCCGAAGGCCACCGGCTCGGTAGCGTCCGGGCGGGGACGCGGGCCGAGGTCCACCAGCCGCGCCAGCACGTCCGGCAGGAGCGTCGGGTGCAGCTGCATCAGACGGCGGCGGTCGTCCTCGTCCGAGGCGGGGAAGAGCAGAGCGACATCCTCGTACGACACCCAGCCCTGCATCGACCGGCCGGCGTAGGCCAGCTCGATCGTGCAGAGCTCCGGGCGCACGATCGCCGTCAGCGCGCCGCGGATCGCGGGATGCGAGCTGCCGCCGCGGATCACGCCGGCGGCCTGGAGCAACCCGAGCTGTTCCTCCGCGTCGTCGCCCTGAAGCGCCGCGTGCACGGGGTCGGCGGCGTGCGCGATCAGGACCGCGAGCGTCGGCTCGGCCACGAGCAGCTCACCGCGGGGATGGAGCTCCGGGGCGGCGGTCACTCGCGCACCCGCAGTCCCTCGGCCACGGCGTTCGTGAGTGCCCAGAGGTCGTCGTATTCCAGGGCAGCCGTGGAGCAGGACACGACGTAGCCGCGCGAGCCGTGGAGCAGCGACCATTGCTCCAGGTTCACGCCTCCGAAGCGGTCGTGGAGGTAGTGCGTGAGCGCCCGATGCGCCCGCACGGCGTCGATCTCCGTCTCGTCGAGATCGATCACGCGAAGCCGATCGAGGCTATCCCTCAGGGCGTCAAGCGAACGCTCCGCCCAGCCGCGGAGCGCCGTGCCCTCCGCCAGCTCCTCGACGGTCACGACCACGTTTGCCCTGAAGTGCTCGTCTTCGCGTGCGGGCTCGGCGCAGATCAGCGCGCATCCGTGCACGTTCTCCTCCGTAGCCCACCCGGCCGGAAGCGGCAGCGTGAACCCGCCCGATGGGTGGCGGTACGTGTCGAGCTCGTCGCTCATCCCGACGCGTACCTCTGCTTCACCGCGCGAGCGCGCCGCGCGCCGTGCGGGCAGTCGAACACCCAGTCGCCTGCGCGCGTCCGGATGGAGAAGCCTCCCGAGCGAAAGCGGCGGAGCATGCGCGGCATCCACAGGCCGGCCAGCTCGGTCGGAGTGATCTGAGATCCCGGGGACAGCGGCCCCGCGTCGACCACCTCCTCGGCCGGCACGAACGCCATGACCGGTTCACCGCTGGCGCGGTCGGCCGCGTCGTCGGCGCGGAACACGAGGCCCTCCGGGTGAAGCGCCAGCCCGCCGGCCACCGGCGGCAGCTCCGATTCGCCCGCGGCTGGCGCCCAGCCCGGGCCGATGGCGGCCACCGCCCACTCGTCGAGCGGCTCGCTCGCGGGCAGCGCGCCCGGGCGCGTGCTCACCTCGATCTGCCTCATGGCTCTAAGCGCCCGCGGCCGCGGGCTGGCGGCCGCCGAGGTAGCGCCGCTCGAGCTCGCTGGCCCGGCGGCCCGCGCTTGCCGTCTCGAGTACGACCGGGCCGTCGTGGGTGTCGAGGCGGAGGCGCGGCATCACGCGCGAGGGCAGGTCCGGAGCCGGCCGCGTTCCGCCGTCCGGCCGCGTGCCTGCGGAGACGCGCCGTGCGGCCACGAGCTCGCCGGCCGGGACGATCTGCACCACCGGCGCGCCTCGCATGCGGTCCTCGCGGACGTCCGCGGCGAAGGCGATCGCCTCGGGATAGAGCATGAGGTGCCCGCGAACGACCCCGATCCTCTGCATCGCACTCGGGCGCGAGTGCTCATCCGTCACGAGGTGCGCGCGCCATCGCGCCAGCGGCTCCTGGCCGAGCCGCGCGCGCACGACGGCCTCGCTCGAGGCCGCGCCCGGGTCGCTCTTCACGGTCGACGCGACTGCGGCGTTGATCGGAACGCTCAGGTCGAACTCACGCTCGCGCTCGCGAAACCAGGACGGGCCCCACCAGTCCGGGTCCCAGAAGGCGAGCACGAGGCCGGCGGTGGCCACCAGGAGCGCCGGCGCGTAGAACGCACCGCGCACGCCGTCTGGCACAAGGCCGCCGATCCCGATCAGGACGAGGCACATACCGAGCGCCGGCGCGAGCGTGAGCGGCATCGACGGGAGGACCGCGATGCGCGCGAAGCCTCGCCAGTGCCCCGTCCAGCAGAGCCACGAGATCACGAGGAGGACGAGCCCGACGGCGATGGCGCCGGCCGGCACGAGTGGCTCCTACCAGGGCGCCACGCCGTCCCACGGCGTGGCGGAGTCGACCTTGTCGCCCGCGAAGTCGGTTGCGGTGCTCACGCCGTCGGCGAAGTCGTTCGCGGCGCCCTGGGTCCAGTTCCAGGTGTCGTCGGCCGCGTTACCAGCCCAGTTCACCACGGTGTCGTTGAAATGATCCGCGATGCCGCCGGCTACGCCGCCGCCCACGATGCCGCCGACGACGCCGCCCACGACCGTGCCAACGCCCGGGCAGATGGCAGTTCCGATCGCCGCGCCTCCCACTGCTCCGCCCCAGCCGCCCAACGCGGCCGCACCGCCGACGGTCACCGACTGCGCACCTACCCGGCCCACGCGCTCGGGCGTGTTCAGGTTCGGGTTGTCCATATCGTCGAAGTACTGGCTCGCGCCCGCCGTGACGAACGCCACCGCCGTCCCGGCGCGTCCGAACAACTTCGCGCGCGATGCCCATTGCGCCCGGGCGGCCTCGTCCGGCACCGTCTGCGACGACGCCCAGACGCCCTTGCGCCAGTAGCCGCTTACCGTTGTCGTCCCGCCGCTCGGCGTGGAGCGCAGGTAAGGCGAGACCCAGCGCGGCTCGCGTGCCCAGTAGCCCGGCAGGGTGCGCATCCAGTTCTCCGATGCGTAGCGGCTCGCCCACTCGGAGCCGCCGAACAGCATGCCCGAGCCGAAGCCCGCCCAGACCATCGCGCGCTCGCCGCCGTTGTAGCTCGAGTCGTACGGGTTGAACGGCTTCAGCGCCACGTCGTAGACGAAGTCCCAGACCGCCTGCGCGCCAGCGGCCATCGGCGGACCGCCCACGGTCGGACCCATCGGCAGCCCGCTGGACGTCAGGGCGCTCGCCGTCGCGGCGTCGGCGACCTTCACCGACTTGACCGCCTCGTCCGCCTGACCCTCGGCCCAGCGCTGGGTCCGCTCCGCGTCGGTCTGCTTGTCGGCCGCGAACGCCTCCGCGGACGCGGCGCGCGCCTCCGCGGCGTCGGCGGCCGTCGAGAACGGGTCGGCGAAGGTGAGCGGGGACGGGTTCAGCAGCGCCGCATTCCGCGCGGTGATCGCCTCGGTGCGCGCCGCGGCGGCGCGCGTCTGGGCCGCGGCGGCCTCCTCACGCGCCTCGCGCAGCTTCTCCGCCGCGCGCCGCACCTTGTCCTGTGCCTCCTCGATGCGGTCGGCGAGATCGCCCAGCGCCGTGGCGGCGGTGTCGAGCGTTCCCTCCAGGTAGGTCACGGCCTCGCCGGCCCGGGCAACCGTCGAGCCGTACGACACCGCGGCGACGCCGCTCCACGCGGTCGGCGCGGCAGCGGCCACGGTGCTGCTCGCGCCGTCGAAGCC
>JBKPME010000178.1:0-10158 GCA_046731915.1 Actinomycetota bacterium | reverse complement strand
GGTCACGCGCGGGCGCGCCGGGGCGCCGCCGCCCGAGCGTGGCTCGGGGGGCGGCGGTCGGAGGCGCCCAGCAGCGGAGCGGCGACCGTCAGCGCGGTCACCGTGAGGAGCGTTCCGGCGAGCGCCCATGCGAGGGCCGGGCCGCGCGAGGAGGCGAGCAGTCCCACGCTGAGGTTCGCCACGAGCGCGCCGCCCTGGGTCGCAAGCGCCTCCGCCGAGATCAGCGTCGCGCGGGCCGTCGCGCCCACGGCGTCGTTCAGCAGCTCGAAGTGCATCGGCTCCGCGAGTCCCATCCCGAAATACGCCAGCAGGTAGACGAGGACGAACCCGGCGGCCGACTGAGGCGCCCCGAGCAGGGTGACGCACACCGCCGCGAAGGCCAGTGCCAGCAGGTAGCCGAGCCGAACGCCCAGCCGACGGTTGAGTCGTGCGCTCAGAGCGGCGCCGAGCGCGACGGCGGCCATCGCCGCCGCGCCCAGGCCGCCGAACGCGACCCCGTGGCTCTCGGCGCCGCTGAGCAGATCGGCGAGCCGCGGCTGCCACAGCAGCTCGACCGCGGTCAATGACATCCCGAGCGCGACCCCGGTGACGACGACGATCCGCACGATCACCGACTCGGCGAGCTCGGTACGCGCGGTTGCGAAGACCACCGCCGCGCGGCGCCCGATCGACGCGCCGGACGCGGCCGCGCGCATCTGGCCATGGCTCTCGTGGACCAGCGCCGCGATCGCCGCCCAGTACACGACCGCCGCGAGTGCGCCGGCCAGCGCGGCCGCGCCGTAGCCCGACAGGGTGTCACCATCGCCGGGGCCGGCGACGGTCACCAGGCCGCCGCCGACGAGCGCGCCGAGCGCCATCGCGATCCCCTCCGCGGCGGTACCGCGCGATAGGCCGCGCGTCAGCGGCGCCGACGGGTCGAGCAGCCTCAGCGAGTCGACGTACCAAGCCTCGAGCGAGCCGGAGATCAACGCGCGGCCCGCGGCCAGCAGCCCGACGGCCGCCATGAACGCGAGGATCGTCTGGGCGAACGCGAACAGCAGCAGGCTCACGGCGGTGAGCGCAGCGCCAGCGAGCATCACCCGCCGCCGACCGACGGTGTCAGCGAGCGCGCCGCTCGGCACCTCCAGCGCGATCGCGACGACGCTGTGCACGGCGAACACGGCTCCGATCTCGCCGATCGAGAGACCGCGCGCCTCGGGTGTGATGACCATGAAAGGCAGGACCAGGCCGACCGGCAGCCAGCGGAGAGCGCGCAGCAGGACGAAGTGGCGAGTCAGGCGAGCGGCCGTCATGTGGCGTCTCGCCGCTGCGGGAAGGCGTGGAAGAGGGTGATCACCTTCTCGGTGTCGTCGCGCGGGGTCTGGCGGTCCCCGTACCGGTCCAGGACCGCGAGCACCTCGTCGCCCAGCGCGCGCAGCTCCTCGGGGGTCAGCTCGTACCACCGGTCGGAAGCGGTGGCCGCGGCTCGCCATGGCCGGTCCCAGTCCGGCAGCTCGGAGTACCAGCGCTGGAGCCAGCGCTGATACTCAACTATCAGCTGTCGCCCGAGAGCGCGGTCCGCCTCGATCAGCCCGGCGTCGTCGGTGTCGAGCGACCACTCGATGCCCTCGTCGGCGGCCCGCCACCAGCGCTCGCGCCCTCGGTTGCGCGCGGGGTCGTCCTCGATGAAGCCGTACTTGGCGAGGATCCGCAGGTGGTAGCTGGTCGCGCCGCTCGATTCGCCGAGTCGGCGCGCCAGCTCCGACGCGGTCGCGGGGCCGTCCCTGTGCAGCGTGCCGATAAGCCGGATCCGAAGCGGGTGGGCCATCGCCCGGAGCAGGCGGGCATCGTCGATGTTGCGGAACTTTGGACTCATGCAAAGAAACCTTTGCATATATTGTCCTGGCGCGTGCGCGCCCGTCGACGTTTGGCCCGCCCCACCCCTGGAATCACCGAGGGCCGTCGGATCAAAGAGCGGGATGACGTGGCCCAGGAGCGCATGCAGCAGCGCGGCCGCTTCGTGCGCGACGCCCCGATGCCCGAGCGCGAGCCGATCGGCCGGGAGGCCATTCGCACCGGCGCCTAGATAGCGCGATACTCGGCGTGTGCCGGACTGGCGGACAGCCGGAGTCCGGGTGGTTCACGCCGGCGAGCTCGACCCAAATACGCCCCAGACCCCCGGAATGCACCGCGAGGCGGCGATCGACGCCGCTCGCGCCGGCGCCGAGAAGCTCTGGGCCGGGACGGTGGTGATCCACCCGGATGCCAAGACCGGGCCCCATCACCACGGCGAGCTCGAGAGCATCATCTACGTCGTCAGCGGACGGGCGCGCATGCGCTGGGGTGAGCGGCTCGAGTTCATGGCCGAGGCCGGCCCCGGCGACTTCATCTACGTCCCGCCCTACGTCCCGCACCAGGAGATCAACGCGAGCCCGGACTCGTCACTGTCCTGCGTGGTCGTGCGCAGCGGCCAGGAGCCCGTCGTCGTGAACCTCGACATGCCCGCAGTCGAGGAGAACCCAGAGCAGATCCACTGGGTCGACGACATCCACAGGGCGCCCTAGGCCCCGAAGATCGCCGTGATGAGGAGCGCCTCCAGCCGGCGGAGGTGCAGCAGCGCCAGGATGCCTGCGCTGGCCCGCGCCGGGTCCGCCACTAGGGCGTCCCCAGCGCGGAGGCCAAGCGCGGCCACCGGCTTGCCGCCCACCTCGGCAAGCACGACAGGCTCATGCGCCTCAGGCGTGGCTAGCCGGATGGAGATCTCAGTCTCAGGATCCGCGATTTCGGCCGCCTGCGGGACGTCCGCTGCGACGCTTCGGCGGATCAGCTCCGAGCGGCTGGGCCCGCCTGGTGCGTTTGGGTCGAGTGGATATGGCATGCGCCAAAGGGTGCACCTCGGGCGCGCCCGTACCCATGGGGCCTGCCGCCAGATTGCGGCGGGCGCCCGACCCCTCCGTGGCGGAGAACCGACCCCTACTCGGGCCAGCTGGGGTCGCCGGTCGTCGCGCCGCGCATCACCTTGAGCGACAGCAGCGCGCACTTGCGGCGCGTGGGGGAGATGTCGATGCCGAGCTGGTCGAGGACCCAGTCTGCGTCGAGCTTCTCGATGTCGTCTACCGGCATCCCGATCAGCTCGTCCGAGGTGATCGAGGCGGCAGCCTGTGAGATCGCGCAGCCCTGGCCGTGGAAGCGCAGGTCGCTGATCTTCCCGCCCTCGACCACGATGTGGACGCCTAGCTCGTCGCCGCACAGTGGGTTGTGGTCGTGGAAGTCGAGATCGTGCTCCGGCAGCTCGCCGAAGTTCCGCGGGCTCTTGTAGTGGTCGAGGATGAAGTCGCGATACAGAGCGTCCATCGCTACAGCTCGAACACCTCTCGCGCCTTGCCGAGCGCGTCGACCAAGCGGTCCACCTCGTCGCGCGAGTTGTAGATGTGGAAGGAGGCGCGGGCCGTCGCGGCCACGCCCAGGCAGCGCATCAGCGGCTGCGCGCAGTGGTGGCCGGCGCGCACGCAGACGCCCTCGCGGTCGCAGAGCTCGGCGATGTCGTGCGGGTGGATCCCGTCGATGGCGAACGCGACCACGCCGCCGCGGCGAGCCAGGTCGGTGGGCCCGTACAGATGGATGCCCTCGACCTCGGGTATCCGCTCGAGCGCGTAGGCCGTGAGGTCGCGCTCGTGGGCCCGCACGCGCTCCATGCCGATCGCGTCCAGGTAGTCGATGGCGGCGCCGAGGCCGACCGCCTCGGTCGCGGCCGACGTGCCGGCCTCGAACTTGTACGGAAGCTCGTTCCAGGTCGAGCGCTCGCGGTCGACGCGCGAGATCATGTGGCCGCCGCCGAGGAAGGGCCGCATCGACGTGAGCAGCTCGCGCCGCCCGTGCAGCAGCCCGATGGTCGGTCCGAGCGCTTTGTGGCCGGTCCAGGCGTAGAAGTCGGCGTCGATCTCGCTCAGGTCGACGGGCAGCTGCGGCACGGCCTGGGAGCCGTCGACCAACGTGACCGCGCCGGCGGCCCGCGCACGGCGCGCGATCTCGGCAACCGGGTTGATCGTGCCGAGCACGTTCGATATGTGAGCGACCCCCACGAGCTTCACGCGGCCCTCCGCGAGCACCGAGTCGAGCTCGTCCAGCGACAGCTCGTGCGAGTCGGTCAGCTGCAGGTAGCGGAGCATCGCGCCGGTCTCCTCGCAGAGGATCTGCCACGGGACGATGTTCGAATGGTGCTCCATCTCGGTGATGAGCACCTCGTCGCCCTCGCCTACGTGCTCGCGGCCCCATGCGTACGCCACGAGGTTGATCGCCTCCGTCGCGTTGCGCGTGAAGATCGAGGTGGCCGGGTCCCAGTTGACGAACGATGCGATCCGCTTGCGCGCGGCCTCGAAGGCGTCGGTCGCCTCGCGTGCCAGCTCGTACACGCCGCGGTGGATCGGCGCGTACGACTCGCGCTGGAAGCGGTCCATCGCGGCGATCACAGGCTGCGGGCGCTGCGAGGTCGCGGCCGAGTCGAGGTATGCGACCCGCTTGCCGTTGATCTGCCGACCCAGTACGGGAAAGTCGGCGCGGACGTCGACGAGTGGCTTTGTCGCCACGGGCATCAGCTCGCCTCCGCGCGCTCCCCGATGAACTCGCGCACCTGGTCCTCGGCGCGTGCCAGCTTCTCGGAGATCCGCCGCCGCACGAGGTCCTCGAGCCCCGGGTCGTCGAGTCGCTGCACGACCTCCTCGAAGTAGCCCTCGACGAGCACGCGCACCGCCTCCGCGCGTGAGATGCCCCGGGTCATCATGTAGAAGATCTGCTCGGGGTCGAGCTCGCCGACGGTCCCGCCGTGCGAGGCCTTCACGTTGTCGACCTCGACGATCAGCGAGGGGATCGCGTCGCCCTTGGCCTTCGGCGACAGCAGCATCGAGTGCGTCTGGAGGTAGGTGTCCACCTCCGGCGCGCCCGGCACGATGTGGATCAGCCCCTCGTATGACGCGCGCGACTCGCCGGTGAGCGCGCCCTTCCAGACCGTGTCGCCGGTGGTGTGGGCTGCCTCGTGCTTGTCGGTCGTGAACAAGTCGAGGTGCTCGTCGCGCTCTGTGAAGTACATGCCGGTGTGACGCATGTCCGAGCCCGGCTCGGCGGTGATGATGTCGAGCGTCTGCTTCGTGAGGTGGCCGCCGAGATGGATCGGCACCCACTTCACATGAGCATCGCGCTGGACCTCGACCCTCCTCACTGAGAGATCGTGGACCTCGCCCGATCCCCAATCCTGGTAGTGGGCCAGGTGCACCTGGGCGCCCGGGCGGGCGTACAGCTCGAACGCGCCCGAGTGCAGCGCCTGCCCGTCGAAGTCGGGGGCGAGGAAGTACTCACGGATCTTGCACTCGGCGTGCCGGCCCACGATCACGAGCGAGTGGGCCCACTGGACCGTGCCCGGCTCCTCGATCAGCCAGACGGCCTGGATCGGCTTCTCGATCTGGACGTTGTCGGGCACGTGCACGAACACGCCGCCGGTCCAGAACGCGGCCGTCCCGGCCTGGAACTTGCCGTCGTCGTACGGCAGCCGCTTCGCGAACTGCTCCTCGACGAGATCGGGGTGCTTCTCGACGGCCTCCTCGAGCGGCATCACGACGATCCGCTCGTCGGTGACGTCGACGTGCACGACGTTCGCGCCCTGCTGCACGATCAGCGCGGCGTGATCCTCGTCGCCGAGGTGGTCACGGACCACGGCCGAGTCAAGCGTGTCGTAGCGCTTCGGCTCGAGTGACTCCAGCTCGAGGCCGCGCAGAGACGTCGTCCAGAATCCGGACCGCCGCCAGGTCGGCACCTCCTGCGACTCGTAGACCTCCAGCGCGGCGCGCCTGCGGTCCTCGACGAGGCCCGAAGCAGTCGGTCGCGCGGACTGCGCAGGGGACGGATTAGGCGCCACTCGCGCCCACCTCCTCGCGGACGAACTCGTAGCCCTTGTCCTCGAGCTCGTCGGCGAGCTCGGGGCCGCCCTCGCGCACGATCTGGCCGTTGATCAGCACGTGCACGAAGTCCGGGCGCACGTAGCCGAGGAGCCGCGCGTAGTGGGTGATGATGAGGAAGCCGCGCTCGTCGCCGCGCATGGCGTTCACGCCTTCCGCGACGATCCGGAGCGCGTCGATGTCGAGCCCCGAGTCGGTCTCGTCGAGCACCGCGAACTCCGGCTGGAGCATCGCGAGCTGGAGGATCTCGGCCCGCTTCTTCTCGCCGCCTGAGAAGCCCTCGTTCAGGTAGCGGCTCGTGAAGTCGCGGCTGATCTTCAGGAGGTCCATGTTCTCCTTCAGCAGAGACCCGAACTCCTTGACCTTGATCGGCTCGTCGCGCTTCGCATTTACCGCCATGCGCATGAAGTTCGCGACCGAGACACCGGGGATCGTGGCCGGGTACTGGAAGGCCATGAAGAGCCCGGCACGGGCGCGCTCGTCAGGGTCGGCCTCCGTGAGGTCCTCGCCGTTCAGGAGGATCCGGCCCTCGGTGACCTCGTAGCTCGGGTTGCCCATCAGCGTGTTCGCCAGCGTGGACTTGCCCGAGCCGTTCGGGCCCATCAGCGCGTGCGTCTCTCCCCTCCTCACGACGAGGTCGACGCCGTGGAGGATCTCCCGCTCCTCCGTGCGCACGTGCAGGTTCTGGACTTCCAAAGTCATACGATGCTTGCTGCCTTCTTCTTCGTCGTGGTCAGTGGCCGGACCAAGTCGTCCAGCGTCATCTCGTTCAGGGTTCTGACGATGGACCCCTGGACGCGCGTCCAGAGAAACTTCGTCGGGCACGGCTCGTGGTTCTCGTGGTGCTCTCGCGAGCACACGAGGACGCCGTCCGCGTCCGCCGTGATGCACTCGATCGGGGCGATGTCGCCCTCGAGCGCGCGCACCACCTCGGCCATGCTGATGTCCCCGGCCTCCCGGGCGAGGGTATAGCCCCCGTGCGCGCCGCGCCGCGATTCGACGAGCCCGGCCTTGCGGAGCCGCTGCACGAGGTGTTCGAGATACGCGAGCGGAAGGCCCTCCGAGTCGGCGATCGTGCCGAGCGAGATCGGGCTGTGGCTGCCGGCCTTGGCGAGGTGCGCCATGACGCGCACGCCGTACTCGGCCTTCGTGGAGAACATCATGGGTTCAAATCCTACTCGGGCGGTCGGAGAAGGCCGGAACTATGGCATTGAAGGGGGTTCGGCGTAGTTGTCTCGCATACCGAGACAAACACGCCAAGCCCCAGCCGCTTCACCCCGAGTCGTTCGCCTCGCGCTCCAGCAGCGCGAGGTCGTGAGCCAACCGCTCCGGGGTGGCCTCCGAGCCCGGATATCCCACCCGCTGGATGCCCTGCGCATCGACCAGCGTGATGCGGGCGTTGTGCTCTTCGGTGACTCTCTGAGGCCGGACTCCGAAGCCGTTCCATACTCGACGCAGCTCCGCCCGCGAGCCCAGCACGAAGTCGATCCGCCCGGTCGCGCGCTGCTCGGCGAGGAACTGGCGCGCGCTTCGCGCCGTGTCGTTCGGCGGGTCCACCGCGATCGCGAGGGCCGGTAGGTCGTGGCCGAGATCGTCGAGCGCGCCGCGCACCGTCTGTGCCTGGATCGGGCAGGTGTCCTGGCAGTGCGTGTAGAGGAAGGTGACGATCACCGGCTTCCCGCGCAGCGCGCGCATGGACACGGGCTCGCCGTCCTGGTTCCGAAGCTTGAAGTCGGGGGCGAAGGCGCCCGGCGGCATCGACGCCCCCGCGAACTCGTTCTCGGCCGCCACGGGCTCGGAATCGTCCTGCCCGCTCACGCCGATCACGATCGCGCCGAGAGCGAGCACCCCCACCAGGACGAGCGCGACGGCGATCCGCGGGTTCACCTCGCGCAGGCTAGAGAGCGAGCTCCCAGCGCTCCCAGTCGAGCTGGCGCCCCCAGCGCACCAGGTGCTCGCTGCTGACCATCCGGAAGCCGCTGCGGCGATAGAGCTCGCGCGCGGTCACGAGGTCGGTGAAGGTCAGGAGCTCCAGCCGCTCGTAGCCCGCCGCACGGGCGGCGTCGACGACGCTTTCGAATAGGCGCCGGCCGGCGCCCGATCCTCGTGCCTCGGGGCTCAGCACGAGGTGGCCGAGCCGCGCGAGCCCGCCGCCGAGATCCCGCAGCGTCACGGAGCCGACCACGCGCCCGCCGAGCTCGGCGATCCAGCAGCCCTCGCCGTCGCGCGGCCAGCCCGAGCGCCGCAGTTCGGCGAGCTGGACGGCCATGTCGGCGGCGAACGAGGGCTCCATCCCGTATTCGGGCTCGAACACCTCCCCGTTGATTCGAGCGATCGCGTTCAGATCGTCGGCCGAGCCGCCGCGCCGAATCGTCACCTCCATGTGGCGGAAGCATCGCGGACCGCCACAATCTCCGTGTGTCCATCACTCTTGACCCGGGCGTGCTCGCCTTCCTCGCCGTCGGCGTAGGGCTCTACCTGCGGGCCATCCGGATCTGCCGCGGCCGCGGGCTCGAGGTCACGCGCGTCCAGCAGGCCGCCTTCTACGGGGGAGTGGCGCTGTGGGCGGTGGCGCTCATCTCACCGGTGGACACGCTCGCCGAGGACCTGCTCTCGTTCCACATGGCCCAGCACCTCCTGCTCGCCGAGCTGGGCGCGCCGCTGATCCTCGTGGGCATCCGTGCGCCGGTGATCTTCTTCTACCTGCCGCGCTCGGCCATGGTCGCGCTCGCCCGTCGCAAGACATTGCGGCGAGTGATGCGGAAGCTCACCACCCCGCTCTGGGCGATCGCCACCTACGCGATCGTGCTCTACGGCTGGCACCTCGCGCCGATGTTCGAGGCCGCGCTTCACCACCCGCTGGTCCATGCGCTCCAGCACCAGTCGTTCTTCTTCATCAGCATCCTCGTCTGGATCCCGGCGCTCGAGCCGACCCGCCGCCGCCTGCGCGGCGAGCTCTGGAAGGCCGGTCACATCGTCGGCGCCCGGATGGTCGGCATGTTCCTCGGGATGGCGTTCATCGCCATGCGCTCGCCGGCGTACAGCTGGTACGTCGGACGGACCGAGGAGCACGGCATCAAGCCGCTCGTCGACCAGCAGATCGCGGGGGCGCTGATGCTCAGCCTCGACGTCGCGATCATCCTGTTCGCCGTCGGCTTCTTCTTCTTCCGCTCCGGGCAGGACCACGACCGGGCGGAAGCCGAGGCCCGGGCGCAGGCTGAGCTTGGCTCGGGGGGCGGGGTTAAGGCCTACGGTTCGACGAGCCCGCGCCGGATCGCGTAGCGGACGATCTCGACGCGGTCGCGCACGCCGAGCTTGCCGAAGACGTTCGTGCGGTGTGACTCGACCGTCTTCTCGGACAGCTTCAACGTCTCGGCGATCTGCTTGTTCGTGTAGGCCTCGGCGATCAGCTTCACGACCTCGAGCTCGCGTAGTGTGAGACCGTCGTCGACCTCCGTCGAACCGCCCTCGAGCCACTCGTCCATGAGCGCCTTCTGGGCATCGTCCGAGAGGAAGGTGCGCCCGCCGGCGATCGTCCGAACCGCGTCGATCAGGTCCGTGTCGGCGGCGCGCTTCAGGACATAGCCGGCGGCGCCGGCCTCGAGCCCCTCCAGGAAGTAGCGCTCATCGTCGTGCATCGAGAGCATCAAGACGCGCGTGTCGGGCGCGTGCGCGCGAATCTCGCGCGCAGCCTGTAGGCCGGTCATGCGCGGCATCGAGACGTCGAGCACCGCGACGCTCGGGCGGTGCGCCTGAGTCGATTCGAGTGCGGATACGCCGTCCTCGGCCTCGGCCACGACCTCCATGTCGGGCTGGCGGTCGATCAGCATGCGGAGCCCGGAGCGCACGATGCCGTGGTCGTCCGCGATCAGGACGCGGATCACGAGGTCACCCGCTCCAGCCCCGCGATGCGCAGCGTCACGGTGGTACCGCCGCCCGGCGCCGACCGCACGTCGAGCTCGCCGCCGGCCAGGCGGGCGCGCTCGGCCATCCCCTCCAGACCCAGCCCGCCGTTCCGGCGCCGTGCGGGATCGAAGCCGGAGCCGTCGTCCCGGACTTGGAGCTCCGCGCCGCCGCTCGCGAGCGCGGCGAGCTCCACCTCGACCGACCTCGCGCTCGAGTGGCGGCCGACGTTGGCGAGCGCCTCCTGGGCCACGCGGTAGATGGCGGTCTGGCGGTCGTCGTCGAGCGCGCTCGGGTCGCCGCGCGTCTCGAAGCGGGCCTCGACGCC
>JBKPME010000177.1:0-7933 GCA_046731915.1 Actinomycetota bacterium | reverse complement strand
TGCCCGTGGACGATCTGGACGTGGTGGACGGAAACGATTGTTGTCACGCCGTGGTCACGAAGGACCGAGCGACGTCCGCACAGCCGCTCAGGTGGAGGCCGCCGTGGGCGGGGCGTGGCCGAGCGCGACCTCGATGCTCGGCGTGTTGGCCAATAGCTCGCGTGTGTAGTCGGCGCTGGGCGCCGTCAGGATCGCCTCGGTTGGACCCTGCTCGACGATGCGTCCCTGATTCATCACCGCCACCCGGTCCGCGATCGTCCGGATCAGCGCAAGATCGTGGGTGATGAACAGCAAGCTGAGGCCCATGTCTTTCCGGAGCTCTCCGAGCAACTCGATGATCGCCGCTTGAACCGAAACGTCGAGCGCGGAGGTGACCTCATCACAGATCAAGACAGACGGCTGCGCCGCGAGGGCGCGGGCGATGGCGACGCGCTGGCGCTCACCGCCGGAAAGCTGATCGGGGAAGCGGCTCGCGGCACTCGAGGAAAGCGCCACACGCTCGAGGCACTCGGCCACCCGGCGCCCGGTGTCCGCCCGCGAGCCGGGATAGAAGAGCTGCAGCTGGCGCCCGATCGTCTGGGCTATGGTCCGCCTCGGATTCAGCGAGGCGTACGGGTTCTGGAAGATGTACTGGATCTCCTTCCGCGCCTCGCGGCTGCGCCGGCGCGCGGCTTCGGGCAGGGGATCGTCGCGCAGCCTCACCTGACCGGTGTAGTCGCTGTGAAGGCCCGATACCGCGCGTGCCAGCGTCGTCTTCCCGCTACCGGATTCACCCACCAGCGCGAGACACTCCTCGCGGTGAACGTCGAGGTCGATGCGGAAGAGGGCGTGGCTGGCTCCGTAGTGAGCGTCGAGGTCGCGGACGGTCAGCACGAGCTCCTCGCCGACAGCCCGCGGCCCGAGCTGTCCGGCGCCCTCCGGCTCCGTGCGCTGCACCGCCTCGGCGTGATGGAAGCAGCGCACGATGTGACCGCCGCCGAGCTCTGTGACCGGGGGGAAAGCGCTCCGGGACTCGTCGTCGGCGAGCGGACAGCGCGGGTGGAAGAAGCATCCCTCCGGCCGGCTGCCCGGCAGGGCGGCGCGTCCGGGAATCCCGACCACGGTCCGCTTGCCCGCGATGTCCGGGACCGCGCGCAGCAGCCGCCGTGTGTAGGGGTGACGCGGAGCCGAGAAGATCGCCTCGCGCGGCCCGCTCTCCACGATCCGCCCCGCGTACATCACCGCGACGCGGTCGGCCAGCTCGGCCACCACGGCGAGGTCGTGCGTGACGTAGAGAGCGGCCACCTGATGGCTCCGGCAGAGGTCGCGGACGGTCTCGAGCACGCGCGCCTGGGTCGTCACGTCCAGGCCGGTGGTCGGCTCATCGCAGACGATCACCTTCGGACGGTTCGCGAACGCCATCGCGATCGCGACCCGCTGCTGCTGGCCGCCTGAGAGCTGATGCGGATAGCGCCGCAGGAAGACCTCGTCGGTGGGCAGGGCCACCTCGGCGAGCGTCTCGCGCACCCGCTGCTGGCGCTCGTCCTCGCTCCACGACGATGCGTGGGCCTCCAGCACCTCCGCCAGCTGCGTGCCGATGCGCAGCGCGGGATTGAGCGCCGTGCCGGGGTCCTGGGGGATGTAGGAGACGACGCCCCCGCGCAGGTTGCGTAGCTCCGCATCTCCGAGGGTGCTCAGGTTTCGCCCGTCGATGTTGACAGCGCCGCCTCCGACCTTTCCGCCGCGCCGAACGTGCCCGAGCAGCGCCATGCCGACTGTCGTCTTGCCCGAGCCTGACTCGCCAACCAGTCCAAGCACCTCGCCCGCATGGATCTGCAGGCCGATCTCGTCGACGACGTCCACGCCCGAGCCGAGCAGCTCGACGCGCAGATCCGCTACATCTACGACCGCCGCGCTCACGATTCCGCCTCTCGGTCGATGCCCGCTAGCGCGCGCGACAGGCCATCGGTAATCAGGTTCGTCCCGATGGTCAGCAGGCCGATGGCGATCACCGGCAGCAGCACCGACCACGGCTGCACGGTGATCGACAGCCGGTTCTCGTTGATCATCAGCCCCCAGTCGGCGGACGGGGGCTGGAGGCCGAAGCCGAGGAAGCTGATGCCGGCGACAAGGCTGATCGAGTAGGTCATGCGAAGCCCGAGCTCGACGAGCAGCGGGCTCGTGACGTTCGGCAGCACCTCAGCGAAGACGATACGCCAGCGCTCCTCGCCGACGACCTCGGCGCTCTTCACGAAGTCGCGCTCGACGACCTCGAGCGCCGCGCCGCGAATCACGCGCGCCACGCGCGGCGCGTGGGTGAGGCCCACCGTCAGGACGATCAGCCACAGCTTCGGGCCGAGGGCGGAGACCGCGAGCAGGACGAAGATGATCTGAGGGAAGGCAAGCAGCACGTCGTTGCCCCTCATGAGCACGTCGTCGAGCCAGTTGCGCGCGTAAGCGGCGACGAGGCCAACGACGGTGCCCAGCGTGATGCCGATGAGAGTGGCCGCGGCCGAGAGCCACAGGACCGTGATGCCGCCGTGCAGGAAGCGACTGAGGACGTCGCGCCCGAGCGCGTCCGTGCCGAAGACCGCGTCGCTTGACGGCGGACTGTTCGGGATGCCCACGAACTCGGTCGGCGAATACGGCGCGACGAGCGGCCCCACGAGCGCCACGAGCACGATCACGGAGACGATGGCGAGCCCTACCCGCGTACGCGTGAGACGCAGCGCATCTCGCAGCATGGCGAAGCGCACGCGGGCCGGCGGGGCCTCGACCAGCGCCACCTGTTGCTCGAGCGCCAGGTCGACGGCGCTGTCGACGGTCTGGTCGCTCATCGCGCGGCCGTCCTCAGCTTCGGGGTCACGAGGATGGTCGCCACGTCGGCGAGGATGTTGAGGCCCACGTAGATCCCCGCCGCGAGCATGGTCACGGCCTGCACCACCGGCATGTCGCGGTTCCCGACCGCCTCGACGAGCGCGGCGCCGATGCCCGGATAGGAGAAGACGAACTCCACCACAACCACGCCGCCGGCCAGATAGGCGAGCTGCAGCGCTGTCACCTGGATGGCGGGCACGATCGCGTTCGGGACCGCGTGGCGCCAGATGACGGTCCGCCTCGGCAGGCCCTTCAGCGTGGCCATGGTCACGTACTCGCTCTCGAGCACCTCGACCATGGAGCCGCGCATGATGCGGCTGATGTACGGCACGACGGCGAGCACGAGGGTCGCAGCAGGCAGCACCACCACCTTCGGGTCGTCCCACGCCTTCTCGCCCGGACCGAGCAGCGACACCGCGGGGAAGACATGAGACACCTCCGTCGCAAAGAGGAGGATCAGCAGGATGCCGATCACGAACTCCGGCAGCGAGGCCAGGATGAGCGAGGTCGTCGATACGACGTGGTCGACCGGGCGGTCGCGGCGCATTGCGGTCCAGACACCGATCAGGATCGACAGCGGGATCGCGACGATCGCCGAGACCGTCACCAGGAACAGCGAGTTTCCCACCCGGTCGGACAGGAGCTCGCCGACGGGCTCCTGGGTCGCTGCCGACTCGCCGAGATCCCCGGTCAGGATCCCGCCGAGCCACTGGATGTATTGCGTGACGACGGGCTCGTCCAGGTTCAGCTGGTCGCGCAGTGCGGCCAGGCGCTCCGGCGTCGCCTCACGGCCCAGGATCGCCTGCGCCGCATCGCCCGGCAGGGCCAGTGTCGCCGCGAATACGAGCAGCGACACCAGCCACAGGGTCAACAACCCGAGGGCGAGGCGGCGCAGTATGAGCCTGGTCAACATCTCTTACGCGAGGAACCCCACGGTCCGCAGCTGGTAGTTGCCGAGTGTGAACCCCGACTTCGCCGGCTGGATCCCTCCGATCTTCGCGCTGTGGGCGTCGATCGCGTTCGAGAAGTACGGGATGATGTAGCCGCCCTTGTCGTACTCGAGCTTCTGCGCCTCCTTCAGCAGGTCGCAGCGCTTGCCCTCGTCGAGCTCCCCGCGCGCCTGCCGAATCAGGCTCTGGAACTGC
Organism: Actinomycetota bacterium; assembly: GCA_046731915.1. Classification (GTDB taxonomy): domain Bacteria; phylum Actinomycetota; class Thermoleophilia; order Solirubrobacterales; family Thermoleophilaceae; genus JACVRW01. Next base: position 3,932 of record JBKPME010000177.1, on the reverse strand, counting down.
TTGTCGTCCCAGTGCGTCTCGTTGAACGGCGAGTCCGGCAGGCTGCCCTGCGCCACCTGCGTCAGGTAGGTGCGCGTCGCCCAGAAGTCCTGGGCGAACGGCCAGGACAGGTAGTTGTCGCCGTAGAACGTGCCGGTGTCCACCTTGCGGACCTTGACCTGCACGCCCGCGCCCTTGGCCTGCTCGGCGAACACCTGCGCGGCCTCAACCACACCGCGGAAGATGTCGCCCGTCACGAGCTCGACGCGCAGGTCGCTCTGGCCCGCCTGCTTCAGCAACGACTTGGCCTGGTCGAGGTCCTGCTCGCGCTGCGGCAGGTCGGCCGCGTAGCAGTCGTCATAGGGCGAGTACATGTCGTTGGCGATCCGCCCCTGCCCGCTCAGCACCTGCTGCACCATCTGCTCGCGGTCGACCAGCAGCCGCATCGCCTGGCGCACGCGGTTGTCGTCGAACGGGGCCGCGTCGACCCGCATCGTGAACGGCTGCCACGAGCCGGTCTCGGAGATCACGGCCTTCAGGTTGCCGTTGCCCTGGATGCTCGAGAGCTGGCCGAACGGGACGTTGTTGATCGCCTCCACCTGGCCGCTCACCAGCGCGTTCACCTTCGCCGTCGGCTCGGTGAAGTCGATGATCACGAGCTCGTCCACGTACGGCTCGCCCTTGCGCCAGTAGTTCGGATTGCTCACGAAGCTGCTCTGCTCGCCGGGTTTGAAGCTCTTGTACTTGAACGCGCCTGTGCCAACCGGGTTCTTCGGGTCGAAGTCCGTCGGCACGATGTTGTTGAAGTACTGCCCGATGTCCTCCGGGAAGCTCGAGTTGGCGAACTTGAGCGGGATGCGGACCGTCCGCGCGTCCATCTTCTTGAGGCCCTTGGCGTCGATGTAGCCGATCGACGCCGCGCCGACCTTCGGGTCCTTCGGGTCGACGATCCGCTGCAGGGAGAAGATCACGTCGTCGGCGGTCACGGTCTTGCCGTTGTGGAACTCGATGTCGGGCTTGAGCCGAACGGTCCACGTATCCGCCTTGCCCTTTTCGGCTTCTAGCGATTCCGCGAGCACCATCTCGAGCGTGGTGAACGCCGCGTTCCGCACGGCGAGCGGCTCGTAGAGCTGCCACGTGCGCATGATGTCCGGATCTGAGGTCGGCTTGTGCCCGTCCAGCGTGTCCTCGGCTCCGCCGCCGGTCGCGCCCACATTCAGCGTGCCGCCGCGCTTGAAGTCGCTCGGATTCGCCTGCGGGGCGGGCGCTCCTCCATTGTCGTCGTCGCCGCCAAGGCACCCAGCAAGCGCGCCTCCGGCGCTCAGCGCCAGCCCGCCTGCCGCGCCCGCGCGGATCACCTGACGTCGCGTGAGCTCCTCATCCAGCCAGACCATGCTCTCCCTCCCCGAGTGTTTGGTTCATACTTGAAGGTCCTCGCCAAGCGGTCAAGTGCTTTGGTGCGGCGCCCTCGATGCCACCTGCGGGGGCATCGCGCGGCGTTCGGCACGCGTTCGCGCCGCTAGATTCCGCGCCTCATGGACGCCCGTCGCCCCAATGTGCTGCTGGTCATGGCTGATCAGCTCGCCGCGGGGTGGCTGCCCGCCTACGGCCACTCCGCCGTGCACGCGCCGAACCTGACGGCGCTCACGGAGGAGGCGGCCCTCTTCGAGAGCGCGTACTGCCCCGCGCCGCTGTGCGCGCCGTCGCGCGCGGGCGTGCTCTCGGCGCGGTTGCCCTCGCGCAGCGGCGTGTTCGACAACGCCGCCGAGATGCCCGCCTCGTTGCCGACCCTGACTCACCAGCTGCGCGCCGCCGGCTACTACACGGGTCTCGTCGGCAAGATGCACTTCGTCGGCCCCGATCAGCTCCACGGCTTCGAGGAGCGTCTCACCGCCGACATCTATCCCGGCGACCTCGATTGGACGCCGGACTGGCGCCTGCCCGCGGGCGAGCAGCTGCCCTGGTACCACACGATGGACGGCGTGCTCGAGCCCGCGGTCTCCGTGGCGAGCATGCAGCAGGACTACGACGACGAGGTCGCCTTTCGCGCGGTGCGCAAGATCTTCGACCTGGCCCGCGCGGACACGGAGCGACCCTTCTTCCTCGTGGCGTCGTTCTCGAACCCGCACGACCCGTGGGAGCTCCGCCCGCGCTATTGGGACCTCTACGACCGCGAGGCCATCGACCTGCCCGCGGTCCCGCGCATCCCGCTCGACGAGGCCGATCCGCACAGCCGCCGGCTGCGCGCGATGTGCGGCGTGGACGAAGTGGAGCTCAGCACAGACCAGCTGCGCGCCGCGCGCCACGGCTACTACGCGGCCATCAGCTACATGGACGAGCGCGTCGGCGAGGTGCTCGCGGCACTGAGTGACGCCGGCTTCTACGACGACACGATCGTCGCCTTCACCGCCGACCACGGCGAGATGCTCGGCGAGCGCGGCCTCTGGTACAAGATGTCGTTCTTCGAGCATTCGGCCCGTGTGCCGCTGCTGTTCCGGGTACCGGGCGCCTCTCCGCGGCGAATCGCCGAGCCGGTGTCCCTGCTCGACGTCGGGCCGACGCTGCTCGAGCTCACCGGCGCTCCCTGGCCGGACGAGCACACCGCGGACCTCGATGGGACTAGCGTGGTCGGGCTGATGGACGGTGAGGCCGAGAGCCGACCCGGCGCCGTGCTCGCCGAGTACCTGGCGGAGGGGGTGAACGCTCCCGCGGTGATGGTCCGCCAGGGCCGGCACAAGTTCGTGGTCTGCCCGGGAGACCCCGACCAGCTCTACGACCTCGCCGGCGACCCGGGCGAGCTCGTGAACCTTGCCGGCGACCCGGAGCACGCGGCCACCGTCGAAGAGCTCCGGGCGGAGATCGCTCGCCACTGGGAGCTCCAAGCGCTCGAGCGACGCGTTCTTGCGAGCCAGCGCGAGCGGCGACTCGTGATGCGCGGGCTCCGCAAGGGTTCCCTCCGCTCGTGGGCGTTCGAGCCGGGCGCGGAGGGGTCGCGCGGGTACGTTCGCGGCGGCGCCGACCTCTACGAACTGCAACGCCAGGCGCGGCTCGATTCGCCGCGCCCGCCTACTCCTCAGTCGTGATCCCACGTTGCTCGGTCCTTGACCTCGTCCTGTAGGTTGTCGACAATCTACAGATGACCGCGGCATCGCACAACTGGGGTTTGGGGGCAATCGACCGCGCCTCGACCACTGAGCAGGTCCTTCAAGAGCTGCGCGAAGCGATCATCGACGGACGGATTGCACAGGGCGACGCCCTCCGGGAGATCGCGCTCGCGCAGACGCTCGGGACCGGGCGCAGCGCTGTGCGCGAGGCGATCCGGCAGCTCGTGCAGGAGGGGCTCGTGGACTACGAGCTGCACCGCGGCGCGTTCGTGCGCGTCATGTCGCTGGCGGACCGGCTCGACGTCTACGTGGCGCGAGAGGCGATCGAGGCGGGCGTCGCTCGGCTGGTGGTAGAGGCCTCGCCGCCGCCCGACCTGTCGGCGCTCCGCGCCGCCCTCGAGGATCTGCGGACGCGGGCCGAGGGACACGATCGGATCACCGACGAGCTGATCGAGGCGGACATCCGCTTCCACGAGGAGCTCGTGCGGCTGGCCGCCAGTCCGCGGCTCCGGCGAGCGCACGAAACGCTCGTCGCCGAGACGCGGATGCTCCTGCGCCACCACCCGACCTATCCATGGTCGGACTACGTGACCGACCACGAGCGGCTCTTCGACGCGATCGAACGGCGCGACCCGCGCGCGCCGGATCACGTGATCGAGCATCTGCGCCTGTCCGCCCGGCTGATCGGCGAGGAGCTCGACCGCGCCGGCGACGGCGACGAATCGTCGCGATGAGCGCCGGCCTCACGGCCACCCGGCGCGACCTGACGCCGCTCTTCGCTCCCGCCTCGGTGGCGGTGGTCGGGGCCTCGAACGACCCGGTCAAGTGGGGAAACTGGCTGGCGCGGGC
>JBKPME010000176.1:0-10211 GCA_046731915.1 Actinomycetota bacterium | reverse complement strand
GCGAACGATGGGTTCGAGGCGACGTCGTATCGGCTCTCGACCGACCAGTACGGCACCCAACTCGATCCGCCCGCCCACTGGGCGCCCGAGTGGGCGGCGATCGACGAGCTGCCGGCGACGTTCGCGGTCCGTCCACTTGTGGTGGTCTCGATCGTTCGGCAAGTGAAGAAGGACTTCAACTATCACCTGCAGGTCGCAGACATCCAGCGGTTCGAGCGCCGTCACGGCCGCATTCCGCGCGGCAGCGTGGTGTTCGTCCGGTCTGACTGGTCGAAGCGCTGGCCCGATCCGGCGCTCGCCGCGCTGACGGAGTTCCCCGGCGTCTCGCTCGACGCGCTGAAATTCCTGCATCTAAAGCGGCACATTCTCTTCCACGGACACGAGCCGCTCGACACCGACTCGACTCCCACGCTCGAGGGTGAGTCCTGGCTGATGCACCACGGCTACGCGCAGGCCGAGGGTGTGGCGAGCCTGGTCGGTGTGCCGGCAACCGGCTGCCTGGTCGAGATCGGCTACCCGAAGTTCGGTGGTGGGCTCGGGGGCTACGCGCGCTACGTGGCCATTTGTCCGCCGAGCACGCGCCGCGGCGTGCGGATCGGCCATGTGCCCGAGGCACCGCTGCGCCAGTACTCGAGCCCGCTCCACTGGGACAACACCCGCGGGATGAGGGTGCGCTGAGCGTCTTGGCCGGGGTTGAGCCCGCTGGGGGGCAACCCAGGGGCCAATCAGCGGTCTGCGCTGACTACTGCGTTCGCGCGTGATTGCGACACTCTCCACGGCCACGCCTCGTAACGCGTCGCCGCCACCAGGGCGGCGGGATCCGGGAAGACGCAGACAGGCCGCGCTTATCGGATGGGCGATAGCCGTCCACTCACTGGTCGCTCCGCGGGAAGCGCAGGCGCACCGACGCCGCGGAATCGCGCATCGTGTCGAGACCCGGTTGCGCTTTAGCCGGCAGATCTTCACCTGCGGCTTGGCGAGTCTGCCCTCGAGCAGCCCGGTGGCATGGTCGACCTTCGATCAGGTAGCCGTCGGGTCGCGGTAGCAGCGGATCTCAGCACCGCGAGTCGGCGTTGTCGTGGGGACCCCCCCGCCGCGGCCAACCGGACGGTCCGCTTCCTGGTCCCGATGGCACAGCTGTTCGTCTGCGGCGGCACCGCCGCCGTGCTCGGCCTCGTTCCGCTCGTCCGCCACACGGGTCCGAGCCGCTCGGTACGACCCTAGGCGGCGAGCTCGGGAGCCGTCGGTTCTCCGCCACCAGGTTGGCGGAAGTTCGCCAGCGATCCGGCGGCTGGCTGCATGGTGCCGCGCGCGCCCGGACCCGATCATCGCTCTCGATGCCTGTGAATCGAGCTCGGAAGAAAGGTCCCGCAATGCTGAGCTGTGTCGTGCCCACCCATCTTCGAGCGGCACTGGTCGGCGCGCTCGCCGTCGCCGCGCTGGCGCTCACCGGGTCGGCGCAGGCCAACCCGGGCGACCTCGACTCGACGTTCGGCGACGGCGGCAAGGTCATCTCGAACCTGGATCCGGTGGAGGGATCGTCGATCGAGGATGTGGCGGTCCAGCCGGACGGCAGGGTCGTCGCGCTCGAGCGGGGCTTTAGCAACACCGATCACATGCTTCGCTACCTGCCTGACGGCACGCTCGACCCGTCCTTCGACGGCGATGGGATCGTTGTGATCCCAAGCCAGGTCTGGCCAGGCGACCTCGCGCTTCAGGCGGACGGCAAGATCTTGGTCTCCGGCTTTGACCCCTCGCCCAACTTCACGGTCGCGCGTTTTCTGCCGAGCGGCGCCCTCGACGAGGACTTCGACGGCGACAACGGGACGGCTAACGGCGTCGTCCACGCGAGCCTCACGCCGGACCCCGATCTCGCGACCTCCATCGCTGTCGACGGTCAGGGAAGGATCGTCGTCGCGGGGCATGCCGGAAACGTCCCGGGCGCGAGCGATGTGGGGGTCGTCCGCCTGCTGCCCGACGGCCGGCTCGACAAGTCGCTGAGCGGGGACGGCACGCTCGTCTACGACACGCCGGTCCAAGTGAAGGTCTGGGACGTGGCGGTTCAGGGCGATGGGAAGATCCTGGTCGCGGGCGGCTGGGGCAGCTACCCGACGACAGATACGCTGGTCCAGCGCTTCACCGAGGCCGGCACACCCGACGCCTTCGGACCTGGCGGGAGCAGCCGGAGGATCATCAACCTGGGTGGGAACGACGAGGCTACGAGCATCGCGCTCCAGCCCAGCGGTGAGGTGCTTGTCGGCTCGACGTCGCACACCGGCCAGGACAGGCTCATTCGGTTGTTCGCAGGCGGTGACCAGGACACGGGTTTCGGTAGCGGCGGTGTGCTGTCGCTGACGTACAACCTCGAGACGGTCGCGCTTGCTCCAGACGGGAAGATCGTGCTCGGCGGCGCCGGCTCGCTCGCCGGGACGAACGACGCGTTCGCCGTAGAGCGCCGCAACGCGGACGGCACGCCCGACCCCACGTTCGCGGGGGGGTCGGTCGCGTTGAGCGGAGTCGTTCCTGGCGAGCCCGCGGGCGGCATTGCCTTCGCTGCTGCGCCGGACGGAAAGATTGTCTCCGCCGGCGAGACCGGAACCTACCCAGGCACCCGCGGCGTGCTGATCCGCTTCAAGGGCCAGCCCGACCCGGAGCCGGCGCCTGCCCCCGCTCCCGGAGTCGCCCGGCCGGCCGACGCCCTGGCGCTCTCCGGCCTTCGACTCACGAACCGCCGCTTTGCGGTCGGACGCGCAAGGACGGCCCGGATCGGGCCGGCGCAGGCGGCCGCTCACCGCAAGCGCGGCACGGCCTTCGTGTTCCGGCTGAACCGCTCCGCCGTGGTGAGCATCCGCATCAAGCGTGTGGCGACCACCCGGACGGGACGGCGGCTCAGGAACGTGGCGCTGCTGAAGCGCACCGCCCGGACAGGCGGCAACCGCGTCCGGTTCAGCGGCCGCGTGGGACGCCGCGCGCTCCGGCCCGGCCGCTACAGCGCCACGCTCACAGCTGTCAACGCGGAGGGCAAGCGGTCGAAGCCCGCGACGGTGGCCTTCCGGATCCTGCGCAGCTGAGCTCGGGCGCCGGCCGCGCCGGTCAGCCTGGGCGCCCAAACGGCGCCTGGCCAACCCGATCCGGCTAGCGCTTTCGCGATCGGCTGGCTCGAGTCGCTCTCCGGGTCAGCAGCAATAATTCGCGCCGGCGGACTGAGCAGCCGCGATCGCGCCTCGCACAAGCGCAAGGCGCAACAAGTCGGAGCGTCAGATTGAGCGTCAGCTGGTTTCGGCGCTTGCCGGAACCCTCCGCGGCACGACCGCTGACTGACGTCGGAAAGAGGGTCGTCGTGTCCTCGAAGTGCGCCGCGACTGTGCGGTAGCGCGCGGTCTGCGCGCCGTCGGTGACGGTCATGAGCGGGAGCGCGTTGTCTTCGAGCGGTTTGTTGAGTGCCTTCATGCGCACACCATCAGCGGCCGTTCCGGACAGTCCTTCGGAGGCTCTGCATGTTTGCGGCGAGCACCACCAGCGGCAGGAGCCACCACGCCGCGATGCCGGCCTCCACCAAACGCCAAGTCGCGAGCAGGCCGAGAACGATCAGGGCGGCGACGGTCCAGTCGTCGCCGACGATGTAGTCGACCAGGAACAGGACGACCGCTTTGGTCCATCGCCACACCACCATCAGGACGCGCCCGCCGGCGATGCCAGGCTGCCTTGCTTCGCCGCCGAGCCGCCGCGCCAGCCGGACACGATGTACAGGAGCAGCAGCGCGGCTGCCACGTACAGTGCGCCCAGCCACACCAGCGCGAAGTCGCCTCCCGGCCACTCGACGCCCAGACCGTCGCCCGCCCAGAACGTCCCGAAGGTCGTGAGCATCGCGCCGACGAAGAGCTGCAGCGCCCGCCTGGGGATCGCCGCGACGTACCGGTAGGTCGCCACCCCGAGGGCACCGATTACGACCAGGGACACGGTAGCCCCGACGATTGCCGCGCCGATCGAGTCCGCCGCGGCGCCGAAGGCGACCACGATCACGGCCACCTCGAGCCCCTCGAGCGCCACACCCTTGAACGAGAGGAAGGCGCCGGTCCAGTCGAAGCCAGCGGGCACGTCGTCGTCAACGTCCTCCTCGCCGACGCCGCTGGCCCACCCATCGCGCGAGACGATCAGGATGCCCTTGCGGTACCACTGCGAGCCGAACGCGAGCAAGAGCGCGCCGACCACCAGGCGCAGTGTCTCGAGCGACAGGCCCTGAAGCGCGGCACCGAGCGCGGCAATCGCCACCGCCAGCACCACGAGACCGCCGGCCGCGCCGACCCGCGCCGCCCGCCACGAGCGCGTGACGCCGACGGCCACCACGATCGCGACCATCTCGATCACCTCGATCGATGCGGCGAGGAAAGTGGAGACGAAGACGCCCCAATTCATGGGACCTCATTCTCGCCTCAATGAGCGGCGAGAGTGGTAGGGGTCGCCCGACCCGCGTCTCGGGTTAGCCATTCATCGATGTCGGGAGCGGTCGTATTCCGTCCCGCTTCCAGCGCGCCACATCCAGGCGAGCGGGTAGCTGCGTCGCCGGGCTATCCGACTGAGGCCGCCGGATCAGCGCCGGCCAACTCGAATCACGCGGGTGATCGCTAAAGCAACGACTAGTTTTCGTTCCCCCCGAGCTTCCCCCGAAGCCGCGACTTGGCTCCACGACTGGCCGGCCTAAACGCAGCGCGCTCGAACACCGTTGTGGGCCGCAAGGTCCGCCGAGGGTTCAAATGCCCCCTCCGCTGGTAGGCCCATCGTCACACTGGGAAACTCCCGCGCGCTGGTCCAGACCCACAGCGCGACCAGGAGAAGGGCCGACAGTGCGCGCATGGCGAGCGTTCCCCCGCTAGGCGCTGGCGAGCGCTCCGCGGCTCAGCGCCGTGGTGAGGACGAGGGCCTGTCGGTGAGCGGACGTGCGGTCGAAGTCGGCTGCCCCAAACTCCTCGCACAGCGTTTCTGCCGGGAACCGGAGTCGCACGGCCGCGGTCTCTACTCGCAATTCGCGCGCGCGTACGTCGCTTGGCGGGATCGTCAGCTCGACGGTTCCGGTGACCCAGTCGATGTGCACCGGCACTACCGAGGTCGCAGTGTTCCCACTCGCCTCGTCTGTGATACGGAGGACGGCGCTGAGACGGCCGATTGGCGAGGCGAAGCCCACGAGCTCCGCACGGCACGCGCGGTCGAGGCCCGTAACCACCGAGCTGCCGCGTACCGGTACCGCCGGAGGGGGGGAGACCCCCGCGCGCGGTGCGGGGGCCTCCGAGCCACCGGCAGCTGTGGGGGAGCCAGGCATCACTGCGTGGCCTGGCAACTCTGCCGTCCCAGGATAATACACTTAGATCCCGTGATAAGACATCTATGTCCAAAATGCGGACACCCGTAAACTTCGCAAAGACCACGATGTCTGCCCCGGCACAACGGCCCGCGCTGCAGCAACGCGTCGTCGACGCGATCCTGGAGGCGGCCGCGGGGGTCATTGCCGCAAGCGGCGACTCGGCGAGCATGAGCGACGTCGCGGAGGCCGCCGGCGTGGCGCGCGCGACGCTGTACCGCTACTTCCCCAACCGTCAGGCGCTACTTGATGACCTTGCCGCGATGGCGGTGGACGATGCCGAAGGCCGGCTGGCTGCCGCGAGGCTGGAGGACGTTCCCACGCAGGAAAGCGTCACGCGGGTGGTTCGAGCGCTTGTGGAGGTCGGCGACGCGTTCGTGGTGCTTGCCCGCGAGCGAGTTCCGCCTGACGCGGAACACTTCGAGCAGAGCGTCGGTGCCCCGCTGCGGCGGTTGGTGGAGCGCGGGCAGGCCGGTGGCGACCTTCGTGACGATGTCCCGGCATCGTGGCTGACCGACGCGCTCGTGAGCCTCGTCGTCAGCGTGCTGCGCTCCCGGCCGGCAACGGGTAGAGAAGACACCATCGCCAGGATCACCACGCTCTTCCTCGACGGGGCGCGCCGGCGCCCTTCAGGATGAGCAGACCGGAGGATCGATGGAGGCAGACCAGAACGAGGCAACGAAGGTCCCGCTCACCGCGGCTGCGGTCGATGCCGACCTGCTGCATGAGCTCGTCAGACATCTCCGCCAGAGCCAGGAGGAGCTGCGCGAGGAGTGGGTGCGACGCATCACCGAGGCCGAGCTGCTCAGCGTCATGACATCCGAGGAGATCTTCTCGGAGGTCACCGCGGTATACGACAACTACGTCAGCGCCCTCGAAACCGGAAGCATCGAGGCGCTCCAGGAGTACGCACGAGACCTCTCCGAGCGGATCATTCCCCGCGGGGTCGAGACGGACGAGGTGCTTGGCATCGTCCTGCTGCTGCGTGATGTGCTTGCGCGGTCGCTCTTCGTCAACTTCCGGCACGACCCTGAGCTGCTCCATCGCATCCTTGATTCGTACGAGCCGGCGGCCAACAGCATCGCCGTGACGGTGGGTGTGAGCTTCGTCGAAGAGCGAGAGCGGATCATCCGCGAGCAGCAGGAGGCCATCCAAGAGCTCTCCACGCCTGTGCTTCAGGTGCGCGACCGCCTGCTCATCCTGCCGATCATCGGCGTACTCGACTCTGCCCGCGCGCGCCAGCTCACCGAGCAGCTGCTGGCGGCAATCCGAGACAACCGCGCCCGAGTTGTCGTGATCGACGTGACCGGCGTGGCCACGATCGATCTGACGGTCGCGAACCACCTCGTCCAGGCCGTGGAGGCGTCGCGACTCATGGGCGCGAGCGCCATCCTGACGGGCGTTTCGTCTCGGATCGCGCAGACACTGGTGGATCTGGGGGTGGATCTCGGGGCGATGCAGACGGTGGGCGACCTGCAAGGCGGCTTGGAGCAGGCCGAGCGCCTACTCGAGGCGGCGCCGGCGGGCGGGGACACCTCTCCGCGACCGTCCCGCTGAAGGGCGGCGATCCGGTGTCTGTCGCGATCCTGCATCAGGGCGAGTACTTGATCGCGTCGATCCAGTCGGATCTCAGCGATCGCGAAGTCATAGCCCTCCGTGACGACCTCGCGCAGCGCGTCGGGGAGCTGCGCGCTCGCGGCCTCATCGTAGATGTCGGCGCCCTCGACGTCATCGATTCCTTCGTCGCTCGGGCACTGCGCTCCATCGCCGACACAGCGCGCATGCGGGGAGCCCAGACCGTGATCGTGGGGATCCAGCCGGATGTAGCCATCGCCATGGTCCACTTCCGCCTCAACCTCGAGCCGCTGCGCGCTGCACTCGACTTGGATGAAGCGGTCCGCATCCTGGACCGCCTCCTGAAGACGGGATCGACGGATGCCGGATGAGGTGCGCGTTGCGATCGGGTCCGACGAAGACCTAGTTCCGGCGCGCGCGCAGGCACGGGCGTTGGCGGAGCGGCTCGGCTTTAGCCGGACCGACGCGACGCTGATCGCGACCGCGATCTCTGAGATCGGGCGGAACATCGTCGTGCACGTTGGTCAGGGAGAGATCGAGTTGCGCCCGGTCGAGGAGGAGTCCCGTCGTGGCCTCGTCGTGATTGCCCACGACGACGGCCCTGGCATCCGGGATGTGGAGGCCGCTCTGCGCGACGGTTATGCGGGCCGGGGAGGGCTCGGCCTTGGTCTCCCTGGGGCGCGGCGCCTGATGGATGACTTCGACGTCGTCTCTCAGCCGGGACGCGGTACTACGGTCACGATGACGAAATGGCGTATTCGCGATGAGCTCGAGCTACTGCGCGAGCGGCGTAGCCGTGGCTGAGCAGCTCCTCGAGTGGGCCACTGCCACGCGGGTCCGACCGGGTGAGCGCGTGGCGGGTGATCTGGCCGTCCTAGCTCCCGCGCCCGCCGGGGCCATTATCGCCGCAGTCGACGGTGTCGGTCACGGTCCCGCCGCCCTGCACGCTGCACGCGTCGCTGTGCGAGTGGTGTCCCGGGGCTCCAAGGCCGACATCGCCGCCCTGACTCGGCGCTGTCACCGTGCCCTGCAGTACACGCGCGGCGCGGCACTGAGCGTTGGCCTGGTCGCTGGTGCCGGACGAAACCTGACGTGGCTTGGGGTGGGAAACGTCGAAGGCCGCCTGGTGCGCGCCACATCTGGCGGCCGCAGCGCACAAGAATCGCTCGTGCTGGTCCCAGGCCTGCCGGGGCGCGATCTACCCGAGCTGTCACCCAAGACTCTCCCGCTGGATCGGGGCGACCTGCTGATCTTCGCGACCGACGGGGTGGCTCGGTGCTTCGCCGACGGCCTCGACGTGTCAGGCGCGACGGCCGAAATTGCGGAGCGCATCATGACGCGACACTGGAAAGCGGACGACGACGCGCTCGCTGCGGTGGCACGGTACCTCGGCGGACATCCATGAACGCGGCGCTGCACCGGTTCCGCCAGTCGTACGCCCACGCCTTCGGGGCGTACCTCCGAAATCCAGGCGAGAACACGCTCCATCGCGGCTACGAGTTGGGACGCGAGGCGGTCACCCAGCACCTCAGCGTGATGGACCTGGCAACCGTGCATCACGATGCCCTAGCGGTGCATGCCGGCGGCGACGAAGAGCTCGCGCATCGCCTCAAGCGCGCCGGCGAGTTTTTCGTGGAGAGCCTCGGCGCATTCGAAATGATTCAGCGAGGGTTCCACGAGGCGCGTGAGGCAGCGTCGGCCGAGCGCCGACACGCAGACATGCTGCGACAGCTTTCGAACTTCCTCACGGACGCGTCGCTGGCGATCGACACTTCGGCCACGCTGGGCGAGGTGCTGCAGCTCGTCGTAGAGCAGGCGCGCGAGCTGACGGACGCGGATTGCTGCGTCAGCCTGCTTGAAGCGTCCGAGAGCTCGCCGCGAATTGAGGCGACATCATGCGCGGACAGACGGTCGGCCTGCGCGTCATTCCTCCGCCGTGTCGACGCCTCCGCATTGCACGACCGGGCCCTGGTGGCGCGCGGCGCCGGCCGGCTTTGGCGCGACGAGCTGAGCCCCGATCAATTCTCAGGCGGAATAGGCGCTGTCGAGAAAGCGACGCCTCTGCCGGTCGGTTGGCTGTGGGCGCCGCTGGGGACGCTCGACGGCCGCGTCTTCGGGTCGATCCACGTTTTCGACGGTAACGGCCCGTTCACCGACCTCCACGAGGCCGTATTGGTCCACCTTGCTCAAATGGCCTCCTCAGGGATCGAGCGAGCGCTGCTCTACGAGGGGCGTCTTTGAGACCGTGGACCCAGGGTCACGGATCACGACCCCTCTCAACCCCCGGTTTGTGCCGCATATTGCAGTACCCCTGCAGCACACTCCGACGAGCGTGACCGTCGGGCGCTCTGGGGCTCGACGGTGATGTGTCCTGCACGATGACCAGGGGTGCGCTCCTGTTCCGTCGCAGCATGAGCTGCAGGACGGACCGTGCCGTGACCGATGAGTTCGGCGCGGCGGTCCGGTCGTACCGAACGACGACCAAACCAGCGAGAAGGGAGCTGCGACCATGAAACTGACGACGACCACGCAAGTCTCCGTCGATGGAGTGATGCAGGGAAACGGCGGGCCGGAGGAGAACCGCAGCGGCGGATTCGAACGCGGCGGATGGGCCAGGCCGCCCAGCCGCTGTTCGACAACGAGGCCATGACGTGCGTCCACGAGATCTACCAGTGCGCCGACGCGTTCCTGTTCGGCCGGCGGACCTACGAGCTCTTCGCCGGCTACTGGGGCGTGAGGGAAGATCTGGAGGACCCCATCGTCGATGCCCTGAACACGCGGCCCAAGTACGTCGCATCGACCACGCTCACCGACCCGCAATGGGCGGACACGACCGTCCTCTCCGGTGACGTCGCGGCGGCCATCGGCGAGCTGAAGGCCAAGCCGGGGGTGAGCTGCAGGTGCACGGCAGCGGCGCCCTCTCCAGGTGGCTGCTCGATAACGAGCTCGTCGACGAGATGAACCTGCTCATCGTCCCCGTGGTTGTCGGCCAGGGCCCGCGGCTGTTCCCCCATGCCGGCCCGGACATAGCGCTTGACCTGGTCGACTCGCGAGCCTTCCCGAAGGGCGTAACGCTCCAGGTCTACCGCCCGGCCGGGCGCACGCAGTACGCAACGGCCACGCCGGCCGACCTGAAGCACGTGGACGTAAGTGCCGCATTAGACGGATCGGATCACGGCGTCCGGTCACACCATCAAGCGCACTCGAGGAGAACGACATGACCGCTACCTACACCTTCGACGTCTTTTCCAGCCTCGACGGCTACGGCGCCGCCAGCGCC
>JBKPME010000175.1:0-12786 GCA_046731915.1 Actinomycetota bacterium | reverse complement strand
GTAGTGAGTGAGGCCCGCATTGGCCACCAGCACGTCGACGTCGCCGAACTCCGCGATCGCCCCGGCGATGGAGTCGGCGTCGGCCACGTCGGCCTCGAGCGCGACGTGCCCGTTGCCCGGAAGCTCGGAGCCAAGGGCCTCGAGCGGCTCGCGGTGGCGCGCCACGAGCCCGACCGTAGCGCCGCGCGCCGCGAAGGCGCGTGTGACCGCTGCGCCGATCCCGCGCGAGGCGCCCGTCACCAGCACGCGGGTCCCGTGGCCGATCTGCACGGCGGCCACTCTAGAGGGAGGCTGTAGCGGGCACCGCCCACTACTTGCCGCACGGCGGGAGGCTGCGCGGCGGGCACCGCCCGCTGCTTGCCGCACGGCCACCCCCGGTTAGGATGCCCGCATGTCCCAGGAGCAGGCCACCGTCGCCGAGGAGGAGTACCTCCAGATCATCTACTGGCTTCAGGAGGCCGGGCTGCCGATCACCGGGGCGAACATCGCACGGGCGATGCAGGTATCGGCTCCGACGGTCCACGAGATGATCGGCCGCCTCGAGGCCGACGGCTACGTCACGCGCGCCAGCGACAAGTCGCTCGAGTTCACCGACTCGGGTCAGGAGCACGCCGCGGGCATCGTACGGCGCCACCGCCTGATCGAGCGCTTCCTCACGGATGTGTTCGACATTCCCTGGGACCAGGTGCACGAGGAGGCCGAGCGGCTCGAGCACTGGATGTCGCCGGTCGTCGAGGAGCGCATGCTGCGCGCCATCGGCGACGCGAAGACCTGCCCTCATGGTCATCCGATCTTCGAGGGCGAGCGCGAGGACGGCGTGCCGCTCGCCGACGTCGAGGAGGGCGCGAGCGTTCGCGTCCTGCGTTTCGAAAACGAGGCCGAGGACCTGCTGCACTACCTGAAGGACACCGGCCTCACGCCCGGCCTGGAGGGCACGCTGGCGCGGGCGGGCGGCGACGAGATCATCGTCGAGTCGAATGGGGCGTCCCACTCCGTCACGCGCTCTGTCGCGGAGACGGTCTCCGTGGTGGCCGACCCCTCGCCGCCGCCGCGCACCGCGCTCCCGGACCAGCTGGTGCTGGGCCGAGAGCGCTACGGCCGCTAAGCGGCCGTGGGCCTGCTGGATGAGTGCCTGGCCGCATACGGCGGCCTGGAGCGGTGGCGGGCGGAGGAGGCCGTGGAGGTGCGGGTCTCGGCGCGGGGAGCGGCCTTCTGGGTGAAGGGCAACGGCCGCCCGTTAACCGCCGTGCGCGCCCGCGTGCGCACGAGCGGCCAGCACGTCGAGTTCTTCGACTGGCCGGCACCCGGCGAGAGCGCGATCCTCACGAGCGAGGAGGCAAGGATCGGCGATCGCAGCCGCGAGCAGCCGCTCTTCGGCCGGCGCTGGGACGAGCTCGACTTCGTGGCCTTCGGCGGCGCCGCGATGTGGACCTACATGTCGCTGCCGTTCGTGCTCGCCGACTGGGGCGCACAGGAGCTGCCCGGGCGCCGCCTGCGCTTCCGCGTGCCTGAGCCGATCCGGAGCCACTGTCGCGAGCAGACGCTCCACCTCGACGAGAGCTGCTTGATCGTGAAGCACGACTACGTGGCCGAGTCGTTCGGCCAGTGGGCCCGCGCCATGCACATGAGCTCCCGCTTCGAGACCTTCGACGGCCTGCCCGTTCCGACCCGGAGACGTGTCCGCCTGAAGCCCTTCGGTCCGGTGGTGGTGAAGGTCGATGTGTCACACGCCGCCTTCTCGCACGAGTCAGTTAGGGGCTAGCCCCTAAGCAGACAGGTGTTCGCCCCCCCGTCCCGGCGACCCGGCCGCTCGTAGCGTCGCGCCGAGCCCTCACAAAGGAGGCAAGGATGCAAAGCTCAGTACACCGTCAAGCCGGACGGGTCGGACATGCGACAGATAACCTCCGGCAAGGACGAGGTCTCCTTCTCCGGCGACTGGTCACCGGACGGCTCGCAGATCGCATTCGTGCACTACCAGGGCGGCGACGACCATCTCGAGATCCAGGTGATGGATGCGGACGGGTCGAACCCGGGGACGGTGGCCGAGTGCGACCCGAACCTGTTCTGCGACTTCCCGAGCTGGGGAGCCTACGACGGCGCACTGCCGGCGGCCAGGATCGCCCGCGCGAGGACGTCCGTCAGAGCCTCGGCGGCGGGGCCTCGGGCCCACCGGGTCCGCCGACTGCGTAGGGCGATTCGGCGCGAGCTCCGAGGTCGTAGTACAGCAGCGTCGAAAAGATCGCTACGAAGGGCGTTGTGACCGACGTCGTGATCGCCGAGCCCACCATCTGCCAGACGGCGCGGTCGGTGCTGTCCGCGATCGCGGTGAAGGGAGCGAGCAGCAGGAGGCCGGGAATGGCGACGGCCACGTTCGCGAGCAGTATCAGGCCAAACGTGCGCCACCAGAAGCCCTGAACTACCAGTGCAGAGCGTGAGAGGGCGCCCGCCCCGCGGGCGCCATCGATCACGACGGCCTGCGGGACGAAGATCCAGCGCACCGCGAGATAGACGCCCGGCACGATTAGCAGGAGGAAGCCAATCGCGATCCCGACGGCAGCGAGCAGGATCGCGGCGAACAGCGGCGTGAACGCCTCGAAGCCGGCGACGAACACCCCGCCGGGCGAGGGGCGCTCCCCGGCGGCGATCTCGTGGAGTGCGTAGATGCAGATCGCGGCGATGATCGGCGTCACGACGAGGAACTGGACGACCGTCGGGATCACGCCCTGCGCCAGCGGCGGCGAGCTGTCGTAGGAGCTCGTGAGCATCTCGAGCCCGATGCCCTCGACGATCAGCTCGGCGGGGACCGCCACCGCCGCGGACAGCAGGATGAAGAGCCAGACGTGACTGCCGAACACAGCCAGCGCGTCATGGAACAGCGCTCCGACGTCCCGCGGCCGGCGGAGCTCCAGCCTGGTCACGCAGCGGCGCCGGCCAGCTCGCGGTAGGCATCTGCAACGCGCGAGATGCCCTCCTCGATCTGGTCCGGCGGCACGGCGGAGTAGGCGACGCGGAGTGAGCTCTCGCCGCCCTCGATCAGGAAGTCGGAGCCCTTCACGAACACGACGCCGCGCTCGGCGGCGCCCGCGGCGAGGGCCGCCACGTCGCTGCCCTCCGGCAGGTCCACCCACAGGAAGTAGCCGCCCTCCGGCTTTACGAAGGTGGCGTCCGGGATGTGCCGCTCGAGCGCCTCGGCAGTCGCGTCGCGCCGCTCGCGGAGCGCGTCCTTGACCGTCGCGATCGAGCGCTCGATGGCACCGGAGTCGCAGAACTCGGCGACGATCGCTTGGGCGACCATGTTCGGCGAGATGTAGGTGTTCGTGGCGAGCTTGCGGATTGCGCCGATGATGTCGGCGGGCCCGACCAGGTAGCCGACCCGGATCCCGGGGCAGACAGTCTTCGAGAACGACGACGCGTAGACCACCCTGCCGGCGTCGTCCATCGACAGCATGGTCGGAAGCGACTCGCCCTCGAAGCGCAGCTCGACGTACGGGTCGTCCTCGAAGATGGTGAAGTCGTGCTCGGCTGCCAGCGCGAGCAGCTTGCGCCGCTTTTCAAGCGACAGCGTGCAGCCGGCGGGGTTCTGGAAGTTGGGAATGATGTGCGCCAGCTTGGGCCGGGCGCCCTGGCTCAGCGCCAGCTCGAGCGCGTCCACGTCGATCCCGTCCGCCTCCAGCGGGATGGCGAGGATCTCCGCGCCGAGCTGGCGGAGCGACAGCAGCGTGCGGTCGTAGGTGGGCGCCTCCACCACGACCAGATCCCCGGGCTGGACCAGCTTCTGGAACAGGAACGCGTCGGCCTGCATGGAGCCGTTGGTGGCGATGACCTGGTCGGGGTGGACGTCGTGCTTCTTCGCGACCCACTCGACGAGCCGCGGATAGCCGGCCGACGTACCGTACGCGAACGTGCCTGCCGGGTCGCGCTCGAACGCCGCCTGCGCGGCCGCCCGCAGGTCGTCCACCGCGATGATGTCGAGCGAGGGAGCGCCGCGCGCCAGCGAGATGTTGGTGAACTCGGCCACCGGCCGCCCACCATAGCGGCGTAGCTAGACGCGCGTACCGAGGATCTCTACGGCGATCTCCGACACCTGGGTCGGGTTGCGGCCCACGCGCACACCCTTCGCCCAAGCGCCTCGGCTTCGCCGCCGCCGTACGCTTCGAGCCGGACACGATCGCACCCGCGTGCCCCATCGTCTTGCCACCTCGGCTCGGTCAGTCGCCACTTGACCCCGCCGGCCTTGCCGCGGCCGCCGATCTGGACCTGAGCCTTGATCACGACCGGGTAGCCGAGCTCCTCGGCGGCCTCGACGGCCTCATCTACCGCGCGGGCGGGCCGCCCTTCGGGCACCGGCACTCCGTGCTTCACGAAGAGCTGCTTGCCCTGGTATTCGAGGAGTCCATCGGGGGTAGGTACTATCCAGCGCCGCGCTGAGCGGCGTTTCCAGCGGGCAGGACCCTAACCGAACCCTCCTCATGGCTCTACCGAAAGACGTCAAGTTCGTCACGTTCGACTGTTACGGCACCCTCATCGACTGGGAGACGGGGGTGTACGAGGCATTCCAGAAGGAGGCCGACCGCGACGGCTTCACGATCGACCGCGACGCGCTGATCCCCCGGTTCATCGAGATTCAGCGCGATATCCAGCGCGGCTCGTACGAGCTGTACGCCGAGGTGCTGCGGCGGACGGCCGTGCGCGTGGCGGGTGAGCTGGGCTGGGAGCTCGAGCCCTCGCGCTCCAACTTCCTACCCAACAGCGTGCCTTCGTGGGGTCCGTTCCGGGAGACCAACGCCCAGCTCGAGCGCTTCGCCAAGAAGTACGAGCTCGGCATCCTCTCGAACATCGACGACAAGCTGCTCGGCGCCACGCGGCGGCACTTCCGCGTGGACTTCGATCTGGTTGTGACCGCCCAGCAGGTACGGAGCTACAAGCCGGATCCGGCCCACTTCAAGGAGTGCGCACGCCGGATCGAGGGCCTGAAGAAGAACTGGGTGCACATCGGTTCGGGCTATCCGACCGACGTGGAGCCCTGCCTCAAGTCGAAGATTCCCGTGATCTGGGTGAACCGCCACGGGGAGGACCTCGAGGGTCGCAAGAAGCCGGACGCCGACGTGAAGACCTTCCGCGACGCCGGCAAGCTCCTGAAGGCCGCTTGAGAGCCGTCTCGGCTCACCCCGACGTCCTCGTCGTCACAAGCCGAATGTGGCAGACGAACGCCGTCGCGCTGCGTGCCGGCGGGGAAACGATGCTCATCGACTCGCCCTACTTCCCGGACGAGCTGGAGGCTCTCCCCGGACTCCTTGCCGGTGCGGGGTTCGAGCCCGACGCGCTGCTGGTGACGCACGCGGACTACGACCACCTGCTCGGCCGCCTCGCCTTCCCGGGCCTGGCGCTCGGCCTCGGCGAGCCGAGCGTGCAGCGTCTCCATAAGGAGCCGGGCGCCGCGCAGCGCGAGCTGCGCGACATGGACGACCGGCTGTACGTCGAGCGCCCGCGGCCGCTGGCGTTGGGCCAGGTGCAGACCCTGCCGGTGCCCGGCAGCATCGAGCTCGGCCCCCAGGAGCTCGAGCTGCACCCGGCCGAGGGCCACACCGCCGACGGCATGGCGGTGATTGCGCGCTGGTGCGGCGTGCTGTGCGTGGGCGACTACCTCTCGGGCGTCGAGATCCCGATGGTCGAGGCAGGCCTCGACGACTACCGCTCGACCCTGGCAAGGCTTGCGCCCCTGGTGGAGGCGGCGGAGGCGATCGTGCCCGGGCACGGCGCGCCCCACAAGCGCGACGAGGCGCTCCGGATCCTCGACGAGGACGTGGACTACCTGGACGCGCTGGAACGCGGGGAGGAGCGAACGGCGCTGCCGAAGGGGCGTGACACACGCGAGCAGCGACGTATTCACGCGGAGAACATCGCGCGCGTTTAGATACCGCCAGGCCCGGGCAGGCGAACCGCGGTGGCGCGCAAGATCCTGCTCTTGCTCTCCGTGTTCCTGGCCCTCGCACCGGCAGCGGCGTCCGCGGCTGAGCTGCCGATCTCGGACCGTCTCCAGGACCGCCGCTACATCGCCTCTTCGGAGCGGGCCTATGTGGTCGGGTTCCAGGACGGGCGCTTCTACGCGAACGGCTGGCACATCACCGGCGAGATGGGCGGGGTGTGGACGCCCCCGCTGAAGCTCGTGGACGGCGTCTGGTTCGGCGTGAACGGCCAGTGGATCGGCCCGGCGACCCAATTCCGGAGTGGCTGGGGCTACACGGAGATGGACCTGCCGACGACGGCGGGCCTGGAGCTTCAGCGCACCGACTTCGCGCCGGATGGCGGCCGCGCGGTCCTGTTCGGGCTGCGAATCCACAACCCGGGCGACGCGCGGACGGCCACGGTCAGGGTCGATGCGCACTCGGAGCTGCTCGGCGCCTATCCGTGGGGCTTCACCGGCGTCACTCCGAACGCGAGCGACAACCTGGCCGACACGGCGTCGTTCGACGGTAAGGCGCTCGTTTTCCGCGAGCAGGGCAAGCTTCCCCACCCCAACGCCGAAACTCACGACTGGGCGGCGTTGGTGGCCGCGAATCGCGACCCGAGCGCGGGCGAGACGGGCGCCGGGCACCGCGGCGACCAGGGCGACAACGTGTGCAGCGCCGAGGAGCCGCCGAGCCAGTGCGACGACGGGCCGTTCGGCAAGGGCCAGGGCGGGCAGCTCCGCTACCGGCTGAACCTCCCGGCCGGGGGCACGCAGACCCTGTGGGTCGCGGTCGCCGGGTCGAACGAGGGCCTCGCGGACGCGCGGGACGAGCTCGCCGCCGCCCTCGCCGACCCACAGGCCGCGCTGCAGCGCAAGATCGAGAAGCGCGAGGAGATCGGCGCGCGGACGCAGGTGTCGCTGCCCGGCGATCCGCAGCTGGCTCAGGGCGTCGACTGGGCCAAGCAGAACCTCGCCGACTCGACCCAGTACGCCGAGGATCTCCAGATCCGCTGGGTCGACCAGGGCAAGCGCTACCCGTCGTCTGCCGGCTCGCTCGACAGCGCCCGCTGGGTGGGCGCCGGCTTCCCCGACTATCCCTGGCTCTTCGCGACCGATGGTGAATACAGCGCGTTCCCGATGGTGGCGCTGGGCCAGTTCGATGCGATCAAGGACCACATGCGCGCCCTGCGCGACGCGTCCGACATCGTCAACGACGGATCCGGCAAGCTAGGCCACGAGTTCGTCTCCGACGGCTCGATGTGGTTCGGCCAGAACGCCGACCCGGGCAACACCGACGAGACCGCGAAGTTCCCGAGCACCGTCGCGCTGATCTGGCGCTGGACCGGCGACAACGGCTTCCGCGACGAGATGTACGACTTCGCGAAGCGCAACCTGCGCTACATCGTGCGCGAGCTCGACCAGGATCGCGACGGCTGGCCCGAGGGCCTCGGCAATGTCGAGCGGACGGGCATGGGGCCCGAGAAGCTCGACAACGCCGTCTACTTCATCCGCGGCCTTCTCGATCTCGCCGACATGGCGCGCTCGAAGGGCGACAACAGCACGGTCGAGTGGGCCGCTAACCGCGCCCGCGAGCTGCAGCGGCGGTTCGAGGCCGAATGGTGGATGGATGGCCTCAGCCTGCACGCCGATTCGCTCGGGGCGAACAATGAGCAGATCCAGCAGAAGCACTGGATCACGGTCACGCCGATGGAGGCCGAGCTGACCGTCGACGAGCGACCGGCCCCCGGCCTCACGACCCTCGATCACGGCACACGCTCGCTGGCGCTACACGAGACGCCGTGCTTCAGCGGCGAGCATCCCTTCAACCCAGGCCTTTTCCACACCGCCTGCGACGGCGGGCCGGAGGGCAAGGGCGAGCGCACGATCTTCGGTCTCAACACGGCCATTCAGTCGGTCGGGGAGGGCAACTACGGCCGGCTGGCCGAACAGCGGCGCTACACGGGGGCGGAGGTCGAGCCGATGTTCGCTGAGCCGTGGACAGATGGAAAGCCAGACGAGCAGCCCGGCGCCCTGCCCGAGATCCTCCCGTCGCCGGACTTCGACCCCGCCGGCCCGCGCGACGCGAACATCGACCGCTGCTGGACCTGCCGAGCGATGTTCATGCAGGCGTGGGGCCACTATGGCAGCGTCTGGCCGGTCGTCCACCAGCAGCTCGGCGTGCGCCCCGACCTGGGCCGCGGCAGGCTCGAGGTCGTTCCGCAGGTTCCTTCCGAGGAGCCGATCGCGGGCAAGCAGATCCGTCTCGGCGGCGGCGCCCTCAGCTCGGTCGGAGCCTCGCGACAGGGGAACACGTACAGCACGACTGTCGACGTGGGCAGCGCCCCGGTGCAACGGCTCGTGCTCGGCCACACGGTTCCGCGCGGGTCGCAGGTGCAGGAGGTGCTCCTCGACGGGACCCCCGTCGACTACAGCGCGAGAGCTACGAACCGCGGCCTCGAGGTGCTCGCGCAGGCCCCGGCCTCCGGCGAGCACAAGCTGGTCGTAACCGCCCGCTAGCGTCAGTGGCATGAAGGCAGCGGTACTCCATCAGCATGGTGAGCCGCCGCGCCTCGACGAGTTCGAGGACCCGGTTGAGGGCAACGGGCGCCTGGTCGCGGAGGTGGCTGCCGCCGGTGTGAACCACCTCGACCTGCTGAAGGCGTCCGGCCGCTTCTACACCGGGCCGCCGCCGCTGCCGTCAGTGGTCGGGAGCGACGGCGTGGGCCGCCTCGCGGACGGCCGGCGTGTCTTCTTCGACACCACGGCGGAGCCGCACGGGGCGATGGCCGAGCGCACGCTCGTGAGCGAGGACCACCTGCTCGACGTCGCGGAGGAGGTCGACGACGAGGTGGCCGCCGCGCTCGGAAACTCGGGGCTCGCCGCCTGGCTGGGCCTGGAGTGGAAGGCGGGCCTGGAGCCGGGCGAAACCGTGCTCGTCCTTGGCGCGACCGGAGCGGTCGGGAGTGTGGCCGTGCAGGCGGCCAAGATCCTGGGGGCCGGGCGCGTCGTGGCCGCGGCGCGCGGCGGGCAGCGGCTCGACCGCATCCGGGAGCGCGGCGCCGATGCCGTCGTGGACCTCGATGCGGAGGCCGACCTCGCTGCGGCGCTGAAGGACGCCACGGACGGCGGGGCGGACGTGATCGTCGATCCGCTCTGGGGTCCGCCCGCGCTTGCGGCGATGAAGGCTGCCGCGCCGGGCGCGCGCCACCTGCAGATCGGGCACATGGCCGCGCCCACGCTCGAGCTGCCGGCGATGGCGGTGCGCACGGTGCTGCTCGAGCTGCTCGGCTTCGTCGTCTTCCGGGTGCCGCTTCCGGT
This sequence comes from Actinomycetota bacterium, assembly GCA_046731915.1. GTDB lineage: Bacteria > Actinomycetota > Thermoleophilia > Solirubrobacterales > Thermoleophilaceae > JACVRW01. The sequence continues at coordinate 3,518 of JBKPME010000175.1, read as the reverse complement.
GCGCCGCGCGGCCTACAGGCGGCTCACCGAGCTCGCCGGGAGAGGTGATATCGAGATCGACCTGGAGCGAGTGCCGCTCGGGAAGGTCGACCAGGCGTGGGAGCGCCAGCAGGAGGGGCCGGACGCGAAGCTCGTGATCGTGCCCGGCGACTAGCGGATGACCCGGCGAGCGCCGGGATCCCAGTGCCAGGGTGAGCGGCCCGGTGGAAGCTTCGTGCCGCCGATCCAGCGCTCGGCCGGCGGCTCCCATTCCTCGCGGCCGTCGAGCACCGCCCGCCCGCGCTCGTTCACCCGTTCGCCGTCGTGGAGAGGACGCAGCCGGTCCAGTGTGGCCCAGGCCGACGTATCGCCGAGGAACGGGCGCTCCTCGGACGCGGCTGCGGCTAAGAAGGCCTCCTCGCGCGAGCGCGCGCCGTCCGCGAGCGGCTCGAGCAACTGGCGCTCGGTGCGGCCGAGGCCGGTGTCCGTCCACGGAAGCTCCTCGAGCAGTCGCCGAAGCGCCTGGCCGACGGCGGGCAGCGCGGGCGTCCCGGCCACGAGCTCCTCCATCGCGAGCGGGTCGTCCGAGGTGAATGCCGCCCACGCCCAGCGGGCGAGTTCAAGTTGCGCGCGGCTGATGGCGGGTGCGTCCTCGCCCAGCGAACGAAGCTCGCCGGGCTCCATCTCGCTCACGCTCCGCCAGGAGTCCTGACCGACCAGCACCAACCGGACCGGCGCCTCCTGCGGCAGCCGCTCGAGGATCTGCATCAGCAGCAGCACGTCGAAGAGATCGGCCTCGAACCACAGCATGAGCGGCTCGCGCGCCGCGATCGCGGCGACCAGGCGGCCGTCCCGCCTCTCGAGGAGCCCGTCATGGTCGCCCAGAAAGCGCGCACGCACGGCCCGCAGCTCCTCCAGTCCGAGCGCCGGGACCGGGCCGTCATGGAGCACCTCCCGCCAAGGCAGGATCTCGCCCTCCACGCCGGCCGCCCGAAGCGGCCTGATCGCGGCGTTCCCGTTCGTGAGGTGGAGCACCGCCGGCGAGCCTAGCGCCGCGAGCTCCCCGGGTTACGGAGACGATTCCGAGCGGGTTCACCACCGGGCCGAGGTACTAGGCCCGGTGGCATGCCCGCGGAGGTTCAGCGCTGGTTTACGACGGCCTCGTTCACCTGAGTGAGCCGGAGGGCGTTGCCGGACGGATCGCGGAAGCCCGAGTCGATCCCGTACGGGCGCTCCTCGGGAGTGTCGGTGAACTCCACACCGCGGCCCTTCAGCTCCTCGTAGTCGCCGCGCACGTCGTCGGTCGTCAGGAAGACCGTGCCGGCGAATCCCTTCGACATGAGGTTGCGCACCTCGTTCCCCGTCTGCTCGTCCATCACGGGGGCGCCGGGGATTGCCATCAGCACGATCGAGAAGTCCTCCTGCCCCGGCGGGCCGACCGCGAGCCAGCGGAAGTCGCCCAGCTCCGGCAGCGTCACGTCCGAGCGAACCTCCATGCCGAGCTTCTCGGTGTAGAAGGCGAGTGCCTCGTCCTGGTCATGAACCCATAGCTGTGCGTTTGCGATTCTGTACATGGGAGGGACGCTAGTCACCGCGCGAGGAGGTGTCTTCTCCATTTGTGCGGTGTTGTGGGCGGCCGAAGAAGCGCACTACGCACGCCGGCACGAGCGCGCTCGCAGCGGCGGGCGGGAAGGAGGCGCGGTAGGCCGTGGGCGTGACTCCGTACGTGCGCTTGAAGCTCGTGGTGAAGGATCCGACGCTCGTGAGACCGACGGAGAAGCAGACGTCCGCCACCGCGCGGTCCGTGCTGCGCAGCAGCGCCGCGGCACGCTCCATCCGGCGCGTGAGCAGGTAGCTATGCGGCGACTCGCCGAATGCCGCGCGGAACTCGCGGCTGAAGTGGGCGCGTGACAGGCCGGCGGCGTCAGCGAGGTCGTCGACGCCGAGCGGCTCGGAGTAGCGCGCATCCGCCAGGTCCTTCGCCCGAAGCAGGTGGCGCGCCGGGGGGACGAACGTCGTCATCCCGACAAGTATTAGCGGGTCGCTACTTGATGACGGCGATACGGTCGCCGGTGGCGACCGAGCCGCCCTCCGAGACGCCGAGCTCCTCGACGGTGCCGGCGCTCGGGGCGGTGATCTCGTTCTCCATCTTCATGGCCTCGATCACGCAGATGAGGGCGCCCTCGTCCACCTGCGCGCCCTGCTCGACCGCCACCTTCAGCACCGTTCCCTGGATCGGCGAGATGAGCTCGCCCGGCGCTCCGCCGCCACCGCCGCTCTTCTTCTCGCGGCGCGGCGCCTTCTTCATCCCGGCCGCCGGCCCGGCGCCGTTCGGGGCGAGCGCGTCGCCGATCACGGTCACGTCGAAGCGGCGTCCTGACACCTCGACCGCATAGTCGCGCGTGACCTTCTCGGGCTCGCCCTCCTCGGCGGCCTTCTCCGGGAAGGCCAGCTGCTTCAGCCAGTCCTTGTCCTCGACGAGGTCGCGGCAGGTCTCGGCGTTCCGCCACTGTTCTGTGGCGAGCAGTGCCTGGTGGAACGGGATGAGTGTCTTCAGGCCGTCGATCTCGTACTCGCCGAGCGCGCGGATCATGCGCTTGGTGGACGCCTCGCGGTCCACGTCCCAGACGATCAGCTTCGCGATCATCGGGTCGTAGAGCGGCAGAACCTCGTAGCCCTCCTCGGCGCCCGAGTCCACGCGCACGAACGGGCCGGCCGGCTCGCGGTAGGAGCCAACCCGGCCGGGCGCGGGCGCGAAGTTCCTGGAGGCGTCCTCGGCGTTGATGCGGCACTCGATCGCGTGTCCGCGTACGACGACGCCGTCCTGGGAGTAGCCGAGCGGCTCGCCCGCGGCGATCTTGATCTGCTCGCGCACGATGTCGATGCCCGTGACCATCTCTGTCACGCAGTGCTCCACCTGCACGCGCGTGTTCATCTCGAGGAAGAAGTACTCCCCGTCCTGCAGCAGCCCCTCGATGGTGCCGGCCGAGCGGTAGCCCACGGCGCGCGCGGCGTCCGTGCCTATTGAGCCGATCTTCTCGCGCAGCTCCGGGTCGACTGCGGGGGCCGGCGATTCCTCGATCAGCTTCTGGTGGCGCCGTTGCACCGAGCAGTCGCGCTCGAACAGATGGATGACGTTGCCGTGGTCGTCGGCGAGCACCTGCACCTCGACGTGGCGGGGGTCGGGGAGGTAGCGCTCGACATAGACGGTCGCGTCCGAGAAGAACTTCTCGCCCTCACGCGACGCGCCCTCGAACGCCTTCTCGAGCTCGTCCTCGGACTCTGCCACGCGGAAGCCCTTGCCCCCGCCGCCGCCCGTGGCTTTGATGGCGACCGGGTAGCCGACGGAGTCCGCGATCAGCTTGCGCGCGTCATCTACCGTCTCGACCGGGTCGGTCGTCCCCGGCACGATCGGCACGCCGGCATCCGACATGATCTCGCGCGCGCGCGTCTTCGAGCCCATCGCGTCGATCGCCTCCGGCGGCGGGCCGATGAACACCACTCCCGCCTCTGTGCACGCGCGCGCGAAGGCCGCGTTC
>JBKPME010000174.1:0-10263 GCA_046731915.1 Actinomycetota bacterium | reverse complement strand
CGTTCACAATCGGGCTGCTCGCGTTCCTCGGCATCGAGGCGCTTCTCGAGGGGAGCGACATAGCCACCACCGGCGCCGAGGCGTTCGGCGGTGCGGCACTCGTGTGGCTGGGGGCGGCGGTGGCCTTCCTCGGCCTCGCGGGGATCGACGCCTGGCTGCGCGGCCGCCGCGCGGCTGTCGCCGAGCGCGACGAGGCGGCCGATGGCCGTGACGGCATCGACGCCGGTGAGCGTGACCTCGGCGGCGGCGCGAGCGCGGCCGGACTCGGCTACCGCGCCGCGCTCCTAGTGGCGATCGGCATCGGCCTCCACAACCTCGGCGAGGGGCTTGCGATCGGATCCGCCTACGCGATCGGGTCGCTGGCGCTCGGAGCCAGCCTCGTGGTCGGCTTCGCGCTCCACAACACCACCGAGGGGCTCGCCATCGTCGCACCGGTAGCACGCGAGCGGGCCGCCCGCGTCGCCCGGCTGGCGGGACTCGGGGTCATCGCCGGCGCGCCGGCCATCCTCGGCGCCTGGATCGGGGCCTCGGCCTACCAGCCCGGCCTGGCCGCGCTCATGTTCGGTGTCGGCGCCGGGGCGATCGCGCAGGTCATCGTCCAGATCGCGCCGCAGATCCGGGACAGCGCTGGGCGGGTGCTGCACCCGCTCGCCATATGCGGCCTCCTCACAGGGCTCGCGGTCATGTACGCGACCAGCCTCCTGGTGTCGCTGTGATGGCCGCGACCCGCACCGACACCGTCGAGATCTCGAACGCGGTTCAGGACTACGCGAAGGCCATCTGGTCTATCGCCCAGCGCAGCGACGCCCCCGTCTCGACGTCGGCCCTCGCGGAGCGCCTCGGCGTCTCGCCCGCCTCCGCCTCGGCGATGGTCAAGCGGCTCGAGTCGCTCGGGCTCGCCTCGCGCGAGCCGTACCACGGCGTGCAGCTCACGCGCGCCGGGGAGCGCGTGGCACTCGCGGTGCTTCGTCACCACCGCCTGCTCGAGCTCTACCTCGCCGAGGCGCTCGGGATGCCGTGGGACCGCGTCCATGCGGAGGCCGAGAAGCTCGAGCACGCGATCTCGCCCGAGCTGTCCGAGCTGATTGCCGCGAAGCTCGGCAATCCCACCCACGACCCGCACGGCGATCCGATACCTACCCGCGACGGCGAGATCGACGAGTCGCCCACGCGCGCGCTCGCCGACCTGCTGCCGGGCGAGCGCGGCGTGTTCGCGCGCGTGTCTGACTCGAACCCCGACATGCTGCGCTACCTGTCCGAGCGCGGGATCGCGCCGGGTGACGAGCTCGAGCTCGACGGACGCGAGCCGTTCGGCGGGCCGCTCACGGTGAGGGCGAATGGCCGCGAGCACGCGCTGGGCGACCAGCTGGCGCGAGCGATGCGCGTCGAGCCGGGCCAGTAACTTTCCAGAGGTGGCGCTAGCCGACGAGTTCCAGGCGGTGGTCGATTCGCTGCCGCCCGACTGGACACATCTCGAGATGGACATGCGCATCGCGGACGAGCACCGCTACACCGATGCGGCGACGCTGATGGTGCAGATCAACGCCATGCCGTATTCGGAGCACGACTGGCACTGGCGCATCCGCTCGGCCCGCGCGTTCGGTCACTCTGCAGCGCCCGAGACGGTGCATGGCACGCTTGCGCTGCTCGACAACGAGGGCATCGTGGGTGAGCTTGCGCTGCGCGAGGTGCGCTCGGGCCGCGTCGAGGTGGTTCAGATGTGGGGCCGACCCGAGTCGGTGCGCCAGGAGTTCAACCGGCGCCGCGGCCAGTAGGGGGCTGCGTGGCGCGCGTGGCGCTGCTCTGTCCCGATCTGTTGTTCGGATCAAAGCTCCAGGGGGCGCTGCGGGCGGCGGGGCATGAGCCCGTTGCCGCCGGCGACGACGCAGACGTGCTCGTGGTCGACCTCACCGACGAGCCCGACGCTCGCATCGCTCAGGCCGCCGATGCGGGCGTACCGCGACTTGGCTTCTACTCGCACGTCGAGCAGGACGTGCGCAAGCGCGCCGAGGAAGCCGGCTTCGAGCGCGTTGTGCCGCGCTCGCGCATGGCGCGCGAGGCCGCGGCGCTTGTCGAGTCGCTTCTCTAGGCGCTCGTCGGACGTGCGTCCTTCGGGGCGTAGCGGTGGTGGAACATCAGCGCATTCCCGTCTGGATCCGAGAAATGCGCCATGTGGCAGACGCCGCTGTCGAGCGTGTCGGCCGCAAACTCCACGCCATTCGCCTCGAGCTCGTTGCGCGCCGCCTCCACATCGTCCACCTGCAGGGCGATCGGGTGGGAATGCGGCTTGCACTCGAGTCCGAAGGCGTCCGACTGCATGACCGCGATCGTGAGCGAGCCCGTCTCGTACTCGCGCGCCGGCATGCTGCCCCATCGCTTCGAGCGCTCGAGCCCCAGCACGTCGCCGTAGAACTCGTCGGCCTTCTCGAAATCGCGGGTGGGGACGGTGATGAAATCGACTCCGGTGACGTTCATGGAGTCGACGCTAACGGAAGAAGAAGGCCTGGTTGACGTCCGGCGCCTCGCGCAGGATGCCGAAGCGCTCGTCGAAGCGGGCCCACTCCTGGAGCACGGCCTTGTCGAGCTCCACCGGCGGCTCGAGCGCCGGGGCGACCGCCTCGAGCTGGGCGCGCACCAGCGGCTCGTCGGCACCTGATGCCTGCCCCAGCGTGGCCACCGTCGCATCGCGGTCGCGCAGCGCGGTGTCGGTGCCCTCGGCGATGGCGCCGAGCATGTCGTCCACCAGCGCCTCGTGCTCCTCGAGCGTCGTCCGCTTCACCACGAGCACGAGCTCGGGGTAGCGCGGCGCGCCGTAGTCGTCCACGCGGAACTCGCGAGTCGCGACTCCGCGCTCGCGCAGCGCGACACCCTCGGCGTTCCAGAACGCGACCACGGCGTCGACCTTCCCGGCGATCAGGCTCGGCACGGCCGAGAACCCGATGGTGATCTTCTCGACGCGGTCGTAGTCGCCTCCGTCGTGCTCCACGACGGCGCGCAGCACCGCCTCGTCCGACGGCAGGCCGGTCACCCCAACCCGCTTTCCCTCCAGCTCGCGAGGGCGGTGCACCCCGCCGCTACGCGCGATCACCGCCGCCAGCGGGCGCTGGACGAGGGCGCCCACTCCCACGACATCGCTGCCCGCCTCGCGCGCGAGTCCGAGGTCATGGATGTCCACGACCGACATGTCTGCGCGGCCGGCCGCGAGCAGCTTGAGCGAGTCCGTGCTCGCGGCCGGGACGCGGATCTTCAGTCCGCTCGAATAGATCCCGGCGTGCACTGCGTTCGGCTGGAAGTCGAGCGCGATCGTCCCGTGTTCCTGGGAGCTTCCGGAGTCGTTCCCCCCACAGCCGGCCACGCAGAGGAGCACCCCAATTAGTGCAAGGAATCTGCGCACGGCGGCGAACAGTAGGGCGAACGATGAATGCGACGGAGGTGACCGAAGTGCAGGAGCGCGGCCCCGCGGGCTACATCTCCGAGTTCGTCGGCACGCTGCTGCTCGTCTTCTTCATTACGGCGGTGGTCTCGCTGTACATCGTGCCTCCGAGCGCGCAGAACCCGAACCCATTCATCGACTTCTCGGTGATCGGCCTGGTGCACGCGTTCCTGCTGTTCGGACTTGTCCAAACCCTCGGGCTCATCTCAGGCGGGCACTTCAACCCGGCGGTGACCGTTGCGATCACGCTCCTGCGCCGGATCAGTCTCGTCGACGCGTCCATTTACATCATCGCCCAGCTTGCGGGCGCCGTGGCGGGCGCGCTGCTCACCAAGGCACTGCTCCTCGACGAGGGCAAGGACGTGAACTACGGGACGCCGAGCGTGTCCGACATCATCAGCGGCGACATCCTGCCGGGGATGGTCGTCGAGGCGATGGGCACGTTCTTCCTGGTCTGGGTGATCGTGGGCGTAGCCGTGAACCCGCGCGCGCTCAACGAGTGGGCCGCGCTGTCGATTGGCGCTGCGCTCGGCATGGGCGTGATGGTGCTGGCGCCGCTGACCGGCGCCGGATTCAACCCGGCGCGAAGCTTCGGGCCCGCGATCGTCTCGGGCGAGTTCGGCGGCGCCGACACGTTCCTGCTCGTCTATGTCCTAGCGCCGGTGATCGGCGCAATTGTGGCCTGCGTCCTCTACTTCGTGATCATCGAAGCGCCCGGCAAGCGAGAGCCCGGCGGCATGGAACCTGTCGGCTAGGCAACTTAGGCCCCCACCCAGCGGATGCGCGCGCCGGCCAGGCTCGGCGTGGCGCGGCGGGATGGCGCATCCGGCACGGGCGCGTTGAACCCGAGCTGCTCGATGCTCTCCATCAGGGCCGTGCGCTCCGTGTCGAGCTGCCGTAGACGCTCGAGCAGCCGATCCCGCACTTCGACGAGCTCATCCGTGGACAGGAGAGCGGCGCGGGCCCGGCGTTCCTCGTCCGCCGCGAGCGGGGGAGGAGGCAGGCGCGCCAGCCTGGCCTCGAGCGCGGCAATCTGGTCGCGGAGCGCTGCTCGCGATGGAGGTGAGTCGCCCGCGGCGAAGGTTCCGCGTCCGTGCTCGCTCCGGATCAGGCCCTCTGACTGCAGACGTGCGTAGGCCGCCCGGACGGTGTTGACGTTCACGCCGGCGCTCTCGGCGAGCTCGCGGACGCTCGGCAACCGCTCCCCGCCGGTCAGCCGGCCGTCAGCGACCGCGGCTCGGATCCGCTCCACCAGCTGAGTGCCGAGCGGGACGCCGCTCGCGCGATCAACGCCTCCCTGGAGTGAGTCCTCCATGCCGGCAGAGCAGTGTACCAGCACACAATGATACTGTGCGATACTGTGCTGGCACATCTTGCCCGCGACGATCTTCGCGGCACGCCGTGAGGGAGCTGCTCGCCGCACAGCGGGAGTGGCTCGGCTCGCTCGGGGAGATCGCCGGGTTCAGCGCGAGGCTGGTCTCCGGAGTCCTCAGCGGAAGGGTGCTGCACTTCTTCGGCGAGACGCTCCGGCAGGCCGGCATCCTGATCCTCGGCTCTGCGCTCGTGATCTGGGGGCTTGCCTTTCTGTTCGGGCTCCAGTGCGGGATCGAGGGCGCCTACTTCAGTCGCTCGACGGGCGCGCCCGCGTACGCGGGCGTCTTCTCTGCGTGGTGCGACCTGCGCGAGGTGATGCCGTACGGGTTCGGCTACATGATGTCCGCGAAGGTCGGCACCGGCCTCGTCGCTGAGATCGGCGCCATGAGGATCTCGGACGAGATCGACGCTCTCGAGGTGATGGGAATCGACTCGCTGCTGTTTCTCGGCGCCACCCGCGTGCTGGCGGCGTGGCTCGTGCTGCCCTTCCTCTACATCGCCGCAGTGGGCGCCGGGTATCTCGCGTCCTACATCGCCGTGGTCGAGCAGGTCGGCGAGACGTCCGCCGGCGGTTACTTCCTGATCTTCTGGATGTTCCAAAACCCGCCCGACCTCCTGTATAGCCTCATCAAGGGCATGGCGATCGCCACGGTGATCGTGCTGGTGGGGTGCTACTACGGCTACACGGCGCGCGGCGGGCCCGTGGGCGTGGGGACCGCGACGGCTAAGTCGATGGTGCTCAACACGGTGATGGTCCACCTGATCGGGATGGTCGGTACGCAGATCTTCTGGGGCTCGAATCCACGGGCGCCGATAGGCGGCTGAGGGAGCGGCCTAGCGGAACAGGTCCTGCTCGGGCGGGCGCCGCAGCGCGGCGGCACCCGGACCGTCATCGCTGGTCACGAAGCGCTCGAGGCCTCGCGCCAGCACCGCCGGTTCGAGCGAGTCCTTCGAGCGCGCGAGGTCGGCGGCGGCCGCGATCGTGTCGGCCACGGCGATCGACGTCGCGTGGAGCCGGCGTCCGAAGGCGTCGCTGCGGCCGATCCACTGGTCGAGCGGGGTGAGGCCCGCCGCCCCGATGGCGACGTCGGTCTGACCTAGCCGCCAGGCGCGCCCGAAGGAGTCGGCGATGACGACCGCGGGCCGCACGCCTCGTACCGCGTCGATGCCGGCGCGCAGCGCGGCGGCAGAGCGGTCCGGCTTCTCCGGCAGCAGCACCACCTCGTCGCGCTTGCCCGACGCGTTCGACTGGTCCACGCCGGCGTTGGCGCACACGAAGCCGTGCCGCGTCACGCAGATGAGCGTTCCGTTCACCGCCCTCAGGAGCTCGGCGGACTCGTCCAGCACGACCTGCACGAGGCGAGGATCCTTGCGGTGCTCGGCCGCGAGCGCCGTCGCGCGCTCGCCGGGCTCGACGTCGCCAAGGCGGCGCACTCGCCCCTCCGCCTTCGAGACCACCTTGTGGGCGACAACCAGCACATCCGTCGCCGCGAGGTCGTCGGGCGCGCCTGCGGCGATCAGCTTGGCGAGGTCGTCGCCGGGCCGGATCGCCGGCAGCGGGGCAAGCGCGGTGACGCTGAACGAGCTCAGGCCGACGCCTGTGGCACGCGCGGAGGCAAGCCGCCCGCGCGGTTGAGCTGGTCGAGCGCGTCCCGGGTCAGCGGTGCCTGGCCGGGGCGGAGCCCGAGCTCGGCGGCCAGCTCGGCGAGGTCGTCTGGCGTGTCCACGTCGACCGCGAGCGTGCGGACCTCCTCGATTCGATGGGGCACGCCCGCGCCCTGGGCCGCGGCCAGGTGACGCCTGAAGCTGGCCTCGCCGAAGCTCGGCTCGATCGCATCAGGCGGCGCAAGCACGAGCGCATTGGTCCCGGTGCCGTGGCGGTCGGGAACGATCACGACGCCGCGTGTGCCCCCAAGCAGGCCGGCGAGCTCCCCCGGTTCGACCAGTGGGGTATCGCCTGGCACCAGCAGGACCCGCTCGCAGCCCGCATCGAGCGCGTGGCGGATCCCGATCACGGCGGCCGCCGACTGCCCGGCCTGGGCGGTGTCCGGCAGCACGCGCACACGCGGGCCGCTCGCAACGGCTGCCGCGGCGCGGTCGGAGGTCACGACCACGGTCTCGTCGAGGCCGGGGACGCGGCGGAGCGAGCCGAGCACGTCCGTGAACATCGCCTGCGCGAGCGCCTGGCGCCAGCCGGCGTCGAAAGAGCCCGCGAGCCGCTGCTTGGCCGAGCTGAAGCCCTTGACGGGAAGAATCGCGAGCGTTCTCACAGGGCGGTCGGCGCGAGACTAGCGCGTGCTGCTGAGCGAGGAGGCGAACTCGAGCACCTCGCGCGCGAGCCGCTCGCGGTCGTCGGCCGTTTGCATCAGCGTGGCGGTCACGAGCTCCGCGGGACCGCCGGCTGGCTCGTCCGCGATGATCCCGTCGAGCACGTCGCCGTAGGCGGCGGCTATGCCTGCCGCGCTCGTCGCGATCCCGGCCTGCTCGCTGAACAGGTCCGTGGGTCCTTTCACCGCCCGGCCACCGACGAACGGGCTCACAGCGACGACCGGCGCGGGCGCGGCGCGCAGCGCCTCGCGCATGCCCGGGAGCATCAGGATCGGGCCGATCGAGATCACCGGGTTCGACGGCCCGATGACGATCGCCTCCGCCTCCGCGACGACTTGGAGCACCGCGTCGGAGGGCCGCGCGCTCTCGAGCCCGCGCAGCTCGACGCCCTCGACCGGCCCCTCCGCCCGCTCCACGATCATGAACTCCTGGAAGGGCAGCGTGTTGCCGCGCGCCGCCACCCAGGTCGCGACCGGCTGGTCGCTCATGGGAAGGACGCGCGCCTCCACTCGCAGCGCGTCGACGACCGCCTGGTGGGCCAGGGTGAGCGTCTCGCCGGCACGCAGGCGCTCGGTGCGGAGCAGGCACATCGCCAGGTCGCGATCGCCGAGCCGAAACCAGTGCGGCCGCCCGGCTCGCTCGAGCGCCTCCATCACCCGCCAGGTGTCGCCCTTCAGCCCCCAGCCGCGCTCGTCGATCTGGTCGGCGAGCCAGTAGGTCACGAGGTCCGGGTCGGGGGAGACGTGGACGCCGTAGATCTCGACGTCGTCGGCGGTATTGGCGACCACGGTGAGGTCGTCGCACGCGTCAAGGAGCCCACGTGCGAGCTTCGCCCCGCCGGTCCCTCCGGACAGCAGCACGACGGAATCCATTGCGGGTAGTCTGCCCGGCCCGTGCGACTCGCAGATCGAACAGCGCTGGTGACCGGCGGTGCCTCGGGGATCGGCGCCGCGACCTGCCGCCGGCTGGCAGCCGAGGGCGCGCGGGTGGCCGTCACGGATGTGAACCTCGGCGGCGCGCGCGGAGTGGCCGACGAGATCGACGGCGCGGCCTTGGAGCTCGACGTGCGCTCGACGGAATCGGTGCGCGCCGCGGTCGAGGCGGCGGAGGGCGAGCTCGGACCGATCGACATCCTCGTGAACAACGCGGGCTACGACGAGTGGAACTGGTTCACCGCCACCGACGAGGCGCTCTGGCGGAGGGTGCTCGAGGTGAACCTGATCGGGGTGATCGCGTGCACGCACGCGGTGCTGCCGGGAATGCAGGAGCGCCGCCGAGGCCGGATCGTGAACGTCTCCTCGGAAGCCGGCCGCGTCGGTTCGAGCGGCTCGGCCGTCTACTCGGCGGCGAAGGGCGGCGTGCTCGGCTTCACCAAGGCGATCGCGATCGAGAACGGCCGCTACGGGATCACCGTCAACGCGGTCGCGCCCGGCCCGATCGAGACGCCGCTCCTGATGGCCGCGCCCGAGCAGCTCGGCGATGTCGGCAAGCGGATCGTCGACACGATGATCGGCTCGACGAACCTGCGCAGGCTCGGCCACCCGGACGAGGTGGCCGCCGCAATCGCCTTCCTCGCCTCCGACGACGCCTCGTATGTGACGGGGCAGTCGCTCGGGGTGAGCGGCGGCCTTGCCAGAATCTGAACGTGCCCGAACACGTTCGGATCCGCGAGGTCGGCCCGCGCGACGGCTTCCAGAACGAGCCCGAGGTCATCTCGACCGACGACAAGGTCCGGCTCGTCGAGCTGCTCGCGCAGACCGGTGTGAGGCGGCTCGAGGTAACGAGCTTCGTGCGCGCCGACGTGATCCCGCAGCTCGCCGACGGTGCCGACGTGCTGCGCCGGGCGGAGATCCCGGACGACGTGGCGGTGACGGTGCTGATCCCGAACGAGCGCGGCCTGGAGAACGCGCTGGAGCTCCGCGACCGCTTCGACGAGGTGAACCTGTTCCTCTCCGGTTCGGAGACGCACAACCGCAAGAACGTGAATCGCTCGATCGAGGAGTCACTCACCGGGCTCGAGCGCGTGATCGCGCGGGCGCGTGACGAGGGCCTCCGCTGCGAGGGCGTGATCTCGGTCGCCTTCGGCTGCCCCTACGAGGGCGAGGTGCCGCGCGAGCGCGTGCTCGAGATCGCGCGCCGGCTGGTGACCGCCGGCTGCGAGGAGATCGCGTTCGGCGACACGACCGGCATGGCCAACCCAAACCAGGTGGAGCGCTTCTTCGACGGGCTCGACCTTGGCGCCGAGCTCACCGGCCACTTCCACAACACGCGCGGACAGGGCCTCGCCAACGTCGTGGGCGCAATCCGCGCGGGCGTGCGGAGCTTCGAGAGCTCGTTCGGCGAGCTGGGCGGCTGCCCAGTGCCGCCCGGCGCGACCGGGAACGTCGCCACCGAGGACCTCGTTTCGATGCTGCACGAGATGGGCTATGAGACGGGCATCGATCTCGCGCGCGTGGTCGCGGCGGCGCGGGCGGCGCAGGAGGTGCTGGGGAGGCCCCTCGGAAGCCACGTGCTCACGGCCGGGCCGGTCGAGTGGCAACGCGACTAGCGCTCTCGGTCGCCACGGGCGCGGCGAGCGTCCTGCCCGGCTTCCTGGTGGGAGCACTCGCGCTGCAGATTCGGGGGGACCTCGACGTCCGCGTCGAGGCCGTCGCCGCGGGCGTGACCGTCTTCTTCCTGGCGGGTGCCCTCGGGGCAGGCTGGGGCGGACGACTCGCGGACCACATCGGGGCGCTGCGGGCGATGAGGCGCTGCGTGTTCGTCACCGCCGCGTCACTCGCCGCCGCGGCACTCGCGCCCTCGCTGCTTGTGCTATTCGCGCTGCTCGCCGTTGCGGGTGTCGCGAACTCAGTGACCCAGCCGGCGATCAACCTGTTCGTGGCGGAGCAGATCCCCGCCGACCGGCAGGGGCTCGGTTTCGGGATCAAGCAGTCGGGCATTCCGGCGGCGATCCTCGTGAGCGGCCTCGCGCTTCCCGTCCTCGCCCTGCCGCTGGGCTGGCGAGCGACGCTGGCGCTGTGCGCACTCGCGCCGCTGGCCGTGAGGCTGGCGCTGCCACGCGGCGAGCGGGCGCACGTGTCGCGGCGCCCCACGTCGCGGCGGCCATCGCGCGCGCTTTTGCTTACGGC
>JBKPME010000173.1:0-4172 GCA_046731915.1 Actinomycetota bacterium | reverse complement strand
GTGTCGCGCGTCGCGCGCTCCTGGGGGGGCGGCGGCCAGCCGCAGGCGGCGGGCTTCTCGACCGCCGTGCCCTACCCGGAGCTGGTGAGCCCGCTCCGCGGCCAGGTGCGCGAGCAGCTCGCGACGCCGTAGCTCCTCCATGGACGGCGTGCTGCTCCGCGCCAAGCCTGCGGGAGTGACCTCGCACGATGTCGTCGCCCAGGTGCGCCGCTCGCTGCCCAGTGGCACAAAGGTGGGGCACGCGGGCACGCTCGACCCCTTCGCCACCGGGCTGCTCCTGATCCTGGTCGGCCGCGCGACGCGCGCGCAGCGCTTCCTCATACGGCTCCCGAAGACCTACCGGGCGGTGGCGCGCCTGGGCTGGACCTCCACGACCGGGGACCGCGACGGCGAGCTCGTCGAGACCGGCCGGATCCCGGAGTCGCTCGAGATCGCGGTCGGCGCACAGCTGCAGACACCGCCGGCCTATTCCGCTGTGAAGCTGGGCGGGCGGCGGGCATACGACCTCGCGCGCGCGGGTGAGTCTCCGGGGCTGAAGGCGCGCCCGATCACCGTGCACCACGCGGAGCTGCTCTGGCACGAGGGCGACCGCGCCGCGTTCGAGATCGAGTGCTCCTCGGGCACATACGTGCGCTCGCTCGTCTCGGAGCTGGGTGACGCCTACTGCGAGGAGCTCGAGCGCACGGCGGTCGGCCCGTTCAAGCTCGAGGATGCGGCCGGCGATCGCGTGATGCCGCTGGCGGAGGCGCTCTCGTTCATGCCCGAGCGAGCGCTGTCGGCCGAGGAAGCCGCGGCTATCAGGCACGGGCGCCGTGTTCCCGAGCAACGCATGGGCGGGGAGCATGTTCGCCTCACGCACGAAGGCGAGCTCATTGCGATTGGGGAGGCGAAGGAGGCTGAGCTACAGCCCGTCGTAGTGTTCGCGCCCGCATGAAGGTCGTCTCGCTTCCAGACGTCGAACCCGACACGGGCCCGCGCCGGGTCGCCATCGGCACGTTTGACGGCGTCCACCTCGGCCACCGCGAGGTGATCCGCGGAGCGGACACCGTCCTGACCTTCGACCCGCACCCGCTTGCCGTCATCCACCCCGAGGCGACGCCCAAGCTGATCAGCACCTTCAACGTGAAACGCGACCTGATCGACGGGCTCGGCGTCGGCGAGCTGGTGGTGATCCCGTTCGACAAGGGCTTCTCATCCCAGACGGCGGAGGAGTTCGTGAACGACGTGCTGATCGACCGGCTCGGCGCCGAGCAGGTGTCGGTGGGGGAGAACTTCCGCTTCGGGAAGGGGGCCAAGGGGACGCCCGAGTTCCTGCGCGAGCACCGGCAGTTCGAGACGTGCGTCGTGCCCCTGGTCGAGGCCGCCGGCGAGACGATCTCGTCGAGCCACATTCGCGGGCTGGTGGCCGCCGGCGAGGTGGGGCCGGCCGCCGTGTTCCTCGGCGGCCCCTTCCTCTTCGAGGGCGAGGTCGTGGAGGGAGACAGGCGCGGGCGGGAGCTCGGCATGCCTACCGCGAACCTGGTGCCCGACGAGCGCTTTGTCGTGCCGGGCCACGGCGTCTACGCCGCCTGGGCGCACGGCTACCCGGCCGCGGTCAACGTCGGCGTGCGCCCGACCTTCGAGACGGGCCGCGGCCTTCTCGTGGAAGCGCACCTGATCGGCTTCGATGGCGACCTCTACGGCGAGACGGTTCGAATCGCGTTCCTGGAGCGGCTGCGCGGCGAGAAGCGCTTCGAGAGCGTGGACGAGCTCGTAGCCCAGATGAATCGAGATGTGGACGAGGCGAAGAAGATCGCCCAGTCGTCCTAGCAGCGCGTCACCGGCTCAGGCCCGCCGCCTCCAGAGCCAGTCGGGCATCGCCGTAGTCCTTGTAGCGCACCAGGATGCCGTCGTCGCGGAACTCGACGATGGCCGCCGTGGGGATGTCACTCTCTACGCCGCTGCTTCGGCCTCGCATCCGCAGCGTCCCCAGCGCGAGCAACCGGCCCTCGCCTAGGTCGCGGACGTCGGTGTAGCTGGCCTTGAAGAGATCGAACGTTTCGGCGGTGTCGGCGAGGAAGCGCCTCATCCCGTCCCGGCCGATGAAGGCGCCCTCGGTCGCCGAACGGAGCGGCTCGAACACCGACTCGTCGTCGACCATGTCCAGCAGCACGGCGTCGTCGAAGCGGTTAATCGCGTCCATGCCGCGCAGGAACGTCTCAGTCGGATCGGACCCGGCCACGCCTTGATTCTGTCGACTGGTCCGGATCCCACCCGCCGCGCTGGTCAGCTCGACAAGCTTGCGCGACTCGGAGCACGTGACCTAGAACGGGCCGTCGCCGGCGGAGGGGGTCACGGTAAGGTCCGACCGTGAACCGGTCGGACTCGGACGGTGACCGGTGGCGGCGACTCGCGTCGCGGGTGCTGGTGGCGCTCGCGTCGCTTGCGATCCTGCTCGCCCTCGTCGCCGCCTACGCGCGCCAGAACATGGTCGACTCCGATCAGTTCGCAAACCGTGCGACGGCCGCGCTGGAGGACGACAGCGTGCGCTCGCTGATCGCGCAGAAGGTCACCGACGAGGTCGTGCTGAAGAACGAGGCCGACCTCGTGGCCGCGCGCCCCATCATCGAGTCGGTGGCGTCCGAGATCGTCGGCGGGCGCGCCTTCAGGGGGCTCTTCCGGACCGCCGTGCGCGACGTCCATCGAGCGCTCTTCAAGCGCGACAAGAACACGGTCACTCTCACAATCGCGGACGTCGGCACAGTCCTGGCCGCCGCACTCGAGCAGGTTCGGCCGCAGCTGGCTGACGACCTCGAGTCGACCGCGCGGGTCGAGGTCGTGAAAGAGAACATCGGCAGCCTCAGCGCGACGCTCGCGAACATCTCGGAGCGCGTCCAGATCCTGGCGATCCTGCTGATGGTCGTCTCGCTCGTCTTCGTCGCCGGGGCGCTGATCCTCGCACCCGACAAGCGCGACACGATCATCGAGCTTGGGCTGGGCGTCGCCGCGGCCGGCGGCCTCCTCATCGTGGCGTACGCGATCACCCGCTCCGCGGTAACAAGCCACCTCGACACACCAGAGGAGCAGGACGCGGCGCGGGGAGTCTGGGACGCCTTCCTGGGAGATCTACGGACCGCGGCCTGGATCCTCGCCGGGGCCGGAGCGGTCGTGGCCGCGGCGGCGGCATCGATCGTCAAGCCGCTCCCGTTCGGCGAGCCGCTCAGGGTCGCATGGGGATGGCTCGCGCGCGAGCCGGAGAGCCGCACCCGGCGGGCTCTCCGCGGGCTCGCGTTCGTCGCGGCGGGCGTGATCGTGCTTGTGGACAGGAACGCCGTGCTCGCGCTGCTGCTCAACGCGTTCGGGATCTACCTGATCTACGAGGGTGTAAGCGCGGTTCTGCGGCTTGTCTACTCGCCCGAGGAGCACGCTGAGCGGCGCGCTGAACGGGGTGAGCTGAGACGCTTCGACGTCCGCCGGCTGGTGGTCGGCGTCGTCTCGGCGCTGGTGATCATCGCGGTCGTGGCTGCGTTCCTGGGCACGGGCGGGACGACGACCGCCGCGCCGGGACCCGGAGGCTGCAACGGGCGCGAGGAGCTCTGCGACCGCCCGCTCGACGAGGTGGCGCTGCCGATGACGCACAACTCCATGTCGGTGCCGCTGCCGGGCTGGTACTCGTCGATGCAGGAGAAGCCGATCGCCGGCCAGCTGCGCGACGGCATCCGCGGCCTCATGATCGACACCCACTACGGCGACCTGCTGCCGAACGGCAAGGTGCGCACGTACTTCGGGAGTCACGAGGCGCTCGAAGAGCGCGCGCATGCCGACGGCGTGAGCCCCGAGGCTGTCGATGCGGCCCTACGGATCCGCGACCGGCTCGGTTTCAGCGGCGAGGGGAAGCGTGGGATGTACCTGTGCCACTCATTTTGCGAGCTCGGAGCGACGACGCTCGACTCGGTGCTTGACGACCTCCACACCTTCCTCGTGGCGAACCCTGGCGCCGTCGTCGTTGTGATCAACCAGGACTACGTGAAGCCCGAGGACTTCGTGGGCGCGGTACGCGACGCGGACTTGGAGGAGTTCGCGTACAAGGGGCCCGTCGAGGGCAAGTGGCCGACCCTGCGCGAAATGGTCGACTCAAATCAGCGGCTCGTCCTATTGGCGGAGAACCAGGCGGGCGGGGCGCCGTGGTACCG
>JBKPME010000172.1:0-12222 GCA_046731915.1 Actinomycetota bacterium | reverse complement strand
CCTTCGCGGTCTCGAGAGCCCCCGGCCCGAAGCCCTTCAGCGAGGCGTAGATGATCTTCGGGTTGATCTCGTGGATGCGTTCCCAGGTGTAGCCCAGCCGGTCCATCACCCCGGGGCCGAAGTTCTCGACCACGACGTCGCTGCGCTCGAGCAGCTTCGTGAAGACCTCTTGGCCCTCGTCCGACTTCATGTTCAGCGTCAGGCTGCGCTTGTTGCCGTTCAGCATCGTGAAATAGAGGCTGTCGACATCCGGTAGGTCGCGCAGCTGGCTCCGGGTGACGTCGCCGCCGCCCGGCCGCTCGACCTTGATCACGTCCGCGCCCATCCATGCCAGCAGCTGCGTGCAGACCGGCCCGGCCTGGACGTGGGTCATGTCCACGACGCGGACTCCCTCGAGGGCCTTGCTCATTGCCGCGCTCCTCCCTACTTGTACATCGTCTGGTTCATCGTTCCGGGCGCAAACGCGTTCTGGTCGATCCAGACGTTGATCAGCGAAGGCTTGCCCGACTCCCGGGCCCGCTCGAGCGCCGGACGGATCTCCTTGGGCTCGCGGACCTCCTCCCCGTGGCCGCCGAGCATCTTGGCGAACAGGTCGTACTTCACATCGCCGAGCTTGTTGCCGACGTCCCCGCGCTCCTCGCCGTACTTCTGGATCTGCCCGTAGCGGATCTGGTTCATGTACGAGTTGTTGCCCACCACCCCGATGAACGGGAGGTCGAAGCGGACCATCGTCTCGAAGTCCCAGCCGGTGAGGCTGAACGTGCCGTCGCCGAACAGGCAGACCACCTCGCGGTCGGGTCGGGCGAGCTTCGAGGCCATTGCGAAGGGAACGCCGACCCCCAGCGTGCCGAGCGGACCGGGGTCCATCCATAGTCCTGGTCCCCGCGGCTGCACGACGCCGCCGGAGAAGGTGACGACGTCGCCGCCGTCGCCTATGTAGACCGTGTTGTCCGTCAGGAACTCGTTGATCTCGTGCGCGAGCCGCAGCGGGTGAACCGGCGCGTCTTCCCGCATCAGCTTCGGGAGGCGTTCCTCCTTGGCCTTCTGCTCCTCGTCGCGCAGCGTCTGGAGCCAGGACTCCCTGTCACGGGCGGCGCCCTTGGCGCCCTGGCCCTCCGCGGCGTCGGCTACGGCGGTCAGGATGGCCCCCGGGTCGCCGACTAGACCGAGTGAGACGTCGCGGTTCTTCCCCACCGTGCGGTAGTCCATGTCGATCTGGACCACCGTGGCGTCCTGGCTCAGGCGCTTGCCGTAGCCCATCCGGAAGTCGAACGGCGTCCCGACGATCAGGATCACGTCGGCGTTCTTGAACGCGAAGCGACGCGTCTGGTGGAAGTGGTGCGGATCGCCCGGGGGGAGCGTGCCGCGGGCCGCTCCGTTCATGAACGCGGGGATGTTGAGGCGGCGTACGAAGTCCTGCGCGGCCTCGGCGCCGCGTGAGGTCCAGACCTGGCTACCGAGCAGCACGCACGGCCTGTCGGCCTTGATGAGGATGTCCGCCAGGCGATCGATGTCGTTCGGATCCCCGGTGCTCTTCGTCGAGGCGCGGTAGTGGCCTGGCTGCGGTATGACCACGCTCTCGAGCGGCACCTTGGCATCGAGGATGTCCCGCCCGATCTCCAGGTACGCCGGGCCCGGGGCCCCGGCAAGTGCCTCGCGGAAGGCCATGGAGCACATGTCCGCGACGCGCTCGGTTGTGAGGACGCTCGACGCGAACTTCGTGATCGGCTTCATGAGGTCGACGTGCGGCAGGTCCTGCAGCGAGCCCATCCTGTGCTGGTTGAGCGCCCCCTGACCGCCGATCAGCAGCATCGGGCTCTCCGCCCGCAGCGCGTTTGCGATTCCGGTGACGGCGTCGGTGGTGCCCGGGCCGGCGGTCACCACGGCGCAGCCGGGCCGCCCCGTGACCCGCGCGTATCCGTCCGCTGCGTGCGCCGCCACCTGCTCGTGGCGAACGTCGACGACCTTGATGCCCTCGTCGATGCAGCCGTCGTAAATGTCGATGATGTGCCCGCCGCAGAGGGTGAAGATCACGTCGATCCCCTCGGCACGAAGCGCCTTGGCCACCAAGTGGCCACCCGAGATCGTCTCGGTCTCAGCCCCGCGCTCGACTGAGGCCTCGGCTTGCACCGGTGTGCTCGTGGCGGTCACGTCGATCTCCTCTCCCCTTCAGCCCCCGCGCCAGGATCGTTATGCCCGGGGCGGGGGGTTTCAGTCCAGCGGGCAGGCGTCCGGTCCACGTCGTCCGCCAGATCAAGCGCGTGCTTCCGGACAAGGCGCTCGGCGAGCTCGGCGTCGCGAGCCTCGAGGGCCTCGATGATGTGCATGTGGTCGACGATGGAGCGCTCCGCCCGGTCTTTCTCCCCGATCATGTGGCCGCGAATCGCGCGCACGTGCACGAGCAGGCCGGCCACCAGGGAGCTGATCACAGGCGAGCGTGCGAGTTCGATGATGCTCTGGTGGAAGCGCAGGTTCGCCTCCGAGTACTCGTTTAGGCGCAGACGCAGCTGGTCGTCTTCGAACGCGGAGAAGAGCGTGCGGAGGCGGCCGATCTCCTCGTCGGTTGCTCGCTCGCACATGAGCCGGGCGGCCATGCTCTCTAGCGCCGCCCAGGCTCGGATCATCTCGGTGATCTCCGCCTTGCTCTTGCGCACGATCCAGACGCCCCGGCGGGGCATGATCTGCACCAGCCCTTCGTGCTCGAGCCGGGCCAGTGCCCCGCGCACGGGCGTGCGGCTGACGCCGAGGCGCGTCGCGAGGCGCTGCTCATCCAGCCGCAGGTCGGCGCCGTCCCGGTAGACGTCCATCGCCAAGATGGCATCGCGTAGCGACTGGTAGGTCAACTGGGCGACACTCACTGCCTCGTCTCGTATCGGCGAGACGACCAATCGGCCGTTCTGCCGCTCTTGGAGCGGCTCTGAGTGCCTTGATGGCGGCGTCAATCAGTTTAGGAGTCCCCTGGGATACCGGATACAAAACACAGCCCAGCCAGTAAGCCGCCCGCGTCCATCCGGCGATGGCGGCAGGCTGCGCGAAGTGTCAGCACGCTTCGAAATCCCAGGCGCCACCACGATCGAGCTCGAGCACCTGGTCCTCGACGTGAACGGGACGCTGACCCAGCGCGGTGATCTGATCCCCGGCGTGGCAGAGCGCATCGCGCCACTTCGACAACGCGTCGTCATCCACCTGCTCTCGGCGGACACCCGAGGGCAGCTGGGCGCGGTGGCGGAGCGCCTCGCAGTTCCCGTGCAGGCGATTAGCCGGGGTGACGAGAAGCGGGCCTTCGTAGAGCGGCTTGGCGCTGATCGATGCGGCGCGGTGGGCAACGGTCTCAACGACGCCCCGATGCTGCGAGCCGCACGACTCGGGATCGCCATCGTCGGTCCCGAGGGCGCCAGCTTCGCGGCACTGGCGGCCGCCGAGGTCGTGTGCGCCACGATCACCGCTGCGCTGGATCTGCTGCTCGACCCCGTCACCCTCGCCTCGACCCTCCGCCTGTAGATCGCAGCGCCCCGAATCGGTCCTACGGCCGATATCGGGGCGCTCGCGTCGCGCACCGAGCGAGCGACCGGCGACGGTCGGCAGACGCTCGGATTGGACAAGCGGGACGAGTGCGGCCGCCGTGGACGCGGCAGAGCAGCACAGTCGATCGTCCTGGGGGGCACGTCCGAGCCGGTACTGCGATTCGGCTCGCGGAAGGTGCTTGTGCAACGAACGCTTGTTATCGTGCGGCTCCGTCCGACCCGGACCGGCCGCGCAGTTGCGTGACGGATCTCCTCGACCTGTTGAATTCCGGAATGTGACGAATCTCGAGCGCTTCCGTAACGAGCCCCTCGAGGTCGCGCTTGTCGCGAACACCGATCATGCGGTGATCGTCGCCGACCCGGAGGGCGTTATCTGCTTTTGGAACCCGGCGGCTGAGCGGATTTTCGGACACTCGCGCTCCGAGGCCGTGGGCGAGACGCTCGACATCATCATTCCCGGCAAGTTGCGCGCGCGACACTGGGCCGGCTACCGCCGCGTCATGCAGACCGGACTGACGGACTATGCGGGGCACACGCTCGCCGTCCCCGCCGCACGACGCGACGGCAGCCGCATCTCGGTTGAATTCACCGTCACCCTTCTGCGCGACATGACCGGTGCCATCCAGGGGGTCGGCGCGATTCTGCGCGACGTGAGTGCGAATTGGGAAGAGCAACGCTCACTGCACAGGCGCGTCGGCGAGTTGGAGCGCGAGCTCGCGGCTCTTCGGGTCGCGCCGGGAAACTGAGCGAAGACGACCGGACACGGCTGACGTCGGTATTGGCACGCCCAGCCAGGACGTTATTGGCGCGGGTTGAAGACCCGGGAAGAAAGGCGCAAGAGAAATAGCGATGCGCGCGCAAGCAACACGACAGAGCGCGGTTGCCTGCCCGCACGCGGCCGCGTCGCAGGTAGGCGCGGACGTCCTGGGCTCGGGCGGTAACGCGGTCGACGCCGCCATCGCGATGAACGCCATGCTCGGCGTCGTCTACCCGCACATGTGCGGACTCGGCGGCGACACCTTCATCCTGTACTACTCCGCCGCTGAGCGCCGGGTGCACTGCCTCAACGGCAGCGGACCAGCGCCGATGCTCGCAACACGAGAGGCATTCCGGGTGCGCCGCCTCGATGCGATCCCGGATCGCGGCCCGCTGCCCGTCACCGTGCCGGGAACAGTCGGCGCCTGGGAGGAGGCGCTCGGACGGCTCGGGACGCGGCCGCTGGCCGAGCTGCTGGCGCCCGCCGCGGCCGCCGCCGAGAGCGGAATCGAGGTGACGGGCAGGCTGGCCACCTGGATCGGCACATACCGAGACGAGCTCGCCCGAGACCAGACGCTGAGCCGGCGGTTCCTCCTGGACAGACGGCCGCTCGCGTCGGGCGCGATCCTTCGCCAGCCCGAGCTCGCACGGTCGTTGCGCCGTCTCATCGACCACGGCGGTCAAGACATGTACCAGGGCGAGATCGCCCACAAGATCGACGCCGCGTTCCGCTCAACCGGCGGCTTCCTGCGTCGAGACGACCTGGCGCAGTACTCGCCGGAATGGTGCGACCCGATCAGCGTCTCCTACGGCGGCCTCGAGGTCTACACCACGCCACCGAACAGCCAGGGCATCGCTGCGCTGCTGATGCTGAACGCACTCCAGGTGCTCGGAGCGGATGAGCACCCGCCCGGATCACCGGAGCACATCGAGGCGCTGGTGCGCGCGAAGCGGGTGGCATTCCTCGACCGGGACCGCTACATCACTGATCCCAAGTTCCTCGAACCGCACATCGAAAGGCTCTTGCATCTCGACAATGCCCGCGAGCGGCTCGCCGCGCCTACGCCCCCTGACAGAGGCTCCGGCGGTGGGGACACCGTCTACCTTTGTGCCGCCGACGCAGCGGGGAACGCCTGCTCTGCGATCCAGAGCATCTCCTACACCTTCGGCTCTGCCTTTGTCGCGGGCGACACCGGCATATTGATGCAGAACCGGGGCCAGTACTTCTCGCTCGATGATGACCATCCCAACCGATTGGAGCCCGGCAAGCGGACGCTGCATACGCTGATGGCCTGCCTGGCCATGGATGGCGACGACCCGCGCCTGGTCTTCGGGACGATGGGAGCCGATGGTCAGGCCCAGACCAACGTTCAGGTGCTCGAGCGCTATCTCAGGGGCGACTCGCCACAAGCGGCGGTCAGCGCGCCGCGCATCCGTCACGGACGGCTTTACCCGGAGGATGACCCGGCACGGCTCAATGTCGAGGAGCGGATGGGGGCGGAGGTCATCGACGAGCTGGCCGCGCGCAGCCACGATCCCCACGTGTTGCCCGCATACGACGAGGGACTCGGACACGCGCACGCGATCGAGCTAGCAGCCGACGGCACCGCGCGCGCCGGAAGCGACCCTCGCAGCGACGGTGCCGCGATCGTCCTCACTCACCGATCCAGGCGATAGCCTCGATTTCAACCAGCATCTCGGGCTCTGCGAGCGGCGCTTGGACGGTGGTGCGTGCGGGCGGATGGGCGGGAAAAAACGTGGAGAACACGTCGTTCATCGCCTGGAAGTACCGGATATCGGCGAGGTACACGTTGCACTTCAACACGTCGTCCAGCGTCGCAGATCCCTCACGTAGGACAGACGCCACGTTTGTAAGCACTTGCCGAGTCTGAGCGACCGGATCTCCAAGACCGACAAGATTCCCGTGGTCGTCCCACGCTACCTGTCCAGACGTGTACACCAATCCCCCGCCCGTGGCCCCGGGCGAGTATGGATATTCAGGTTTGGGAAGAAAAGTGAGATTGGGTGGTTGAAGGACGCGCTTGGCCATCGTCTTCCTCCTTCGTCGCAGACCCGGCGGCAGATTACGGAATCATCGTTGGGCGGTGAGGTGCGCGCGGACGAGCAGGACGTCGTGGTCACTGTGTGGCCGGCCCACCTCCGCCGAGGGCGAGCGGAGCCCGCCGCTTCTCCCCGAGGATCGGCCGCAGCCGGACGGGACGAGGACCGCCGCGCAACCCGCCGCGGCGAGAATTCGGGCCGCAGTACTCCCCAACGGTCGGCACGAGCGCGGACCATGAGGGCCCCGATTCCTCGACGGTAGCGCTCCCCTCAGAAAGCAGCGGCGCCTGCGCATCGTCGGCCGCCGCCGGCGGCGGAGGCGCGCTCACGGGCGTGCGGAACCGTTACTCGCCGTCGTCGCCGCCGGAAGGCGGGCGTTTGCGGCGCGGCGGGTCATCTCGCAGGGAGACCCGCACGAACTGCGCGCAGAGCGCGACGCCGCCGACCGTCAGCACCCAGCTGGTGAGCGGGCCGCCGACCACCGGCGCGACCGCGAAGCAGCTGATCGATCCCGCGGCGGGCACGAACTGACGCCAGCTGATCGGCTCCCAGCGCAGCTCGCGCTGAGCGTCGGGGTCGAAACCGCCGTACCGGGGATTCGGCGTATCGACGAGCATGAACAGCATCGCTCGGCCCAGCCTACTACGCGGGCAGCGCCGGGCGACGTCGACCAGCATGCGGGCCCCTCCGAGTGCCATGTCACGGTTGAGGTTCGCGAAAACATCCGTGCAAGGAAGCCTGTCATCGTGAAGCGACTCCGGGCGGGACCGGTCGCCGTGATGGTCCCGATCCGTTCGTTCGTCAGCCGGATGTCTGGAGAACGTCAGCGGCCGGTGTTCTGGTCTACACCATGAACGCACACGGGACGCACGTAGGCCGCCGACCGCACACGCCGGAGCGGGGGCAATTGCGCGCCTCCGGAATGATCGACGGCCCTACCTTCACCCGGCCAACACCGCGGCCCGCCCGCACGCTGCAGGGCTGCGCTCGCGGGGGCTGCCTCGAGGTCGCCACGATCGGCTCGGAGCACTGCCCGCTGCACGACTAGCCCTACGCACAGGCTCGCTGACGGGAGCTAGCTGCTCAACACAGAGGGGACGCCCGGGTTGACTAGCTAAAACCGCTGTTGCGTCGAGCTCGCGCACCTGTATCTGATCAGCAGTCAAATGACCTGCGGCGGTGGGAAGACTGTGCTGTGTTATGACTGTGATCGGGGGACCCACGCAGTCGGTACTAGTCCCGGTAGATGAGTCCGTTCCTGCTGAATAATGGGCGACCTGTCCGGGCATTGCGCGTATAACGCATGCCGGCTGCCCCCGACCCGATCCTCAGCGAGTTCTACCGCCATTGTCGGCGCATCCACCGCCGCCACGATCCCACCTACTACTGGGCCACGCGCCGGCTTCCGGCCGAGGTCCGGCCGGCCGTGCACGCGGTCTACGCCTTTGTACGGGTGATGGACGAGATCGTGGACGGGCCGCAGCGTCCGCCGGATCCCGCCGCCCGCAGGGCCGCCCTCGATCGCTGGGAGCTCATGCTCGGAGACGCGCTCCGGGGCGCGGGGGGCCACGCGGACCCCGTGGTGATGGCGTTGGCCGACGCAGGCCGCCGTCACGGGCTGCCGCTCGGCGAGCTGCGCCTCTACTTCGACTCGATGCGCAAGGACTCTGAGCCGGTGCGTGTGCAGACCTGGGACGAACTCGAGCGCTACATGCAGGGAAGCGCCGGCTCCGTCGGCCGCATCCTCGCGGCGCTGCTCGGCGTCCCGGCCGAGCGCAGGAGCGAGTTTGCGTCCCTGGCCCTCGCCTTCCAGCTCACCAACTTCGTGCGCGACGTGCGCGAGGATTGGGATCTGGATCGCGTATACCTGCCCGCCGAGGACCTCGAACACTTTGGGGTATCCGTCGACCAGATCGAACGGCGTGAGCTCACGCCGGGATTCAGGTGCCTGGTAGCCCTTGAGGTGGAGCGGGCGCGCGCGCTCTTCCTTGCGAGCGCCCCGGCCGCTGACGCCGTCGCGCCGGGCGTACGGCGCGGTATACGCCTCGCCCGCAGCGTCTACCTGGGCGTGCTCGACCGCACGGAGCGGCGCGACTTCGACGTGCTGGGCCGGCGCCCCAGCCTGCCGCCGTGGGAGCTGGCTCAGGCCGTCGCGGGCGCGCTCAGGAGCGGTGCGTGACGCGCCGCGCGACGCTCCGCGGCGCCGAGCGCACCTCGCTCGCCGGAGACTCGGCCGACGTGCTCGTATGCGGCGCGAGCTTCGCGGGCCTGGCGGTCGCCCGCGAGCTGGCGGGGAGTGGGGCCGACGTGCTGCTCGTGGACCGCTACGAGGTGGGAGACCGCGCCACCTCTGCCTGCGCCGCGCCGCGCCCATGGCTCGAGGTGATGGGCGTGGCCGGCTCAATCCGGCAAGAAATCCCCTGCATGAGCTTCCACACCCCGCACGGCTCGGTGCGCTACCGGCTTCCCTGGAGCTGGGCGGCCTTCGACTATCGCGAGCTATGCCAGCAGCTCTTCGACCAGACGGATGCCCGCTTCGAGATCGCAACGGTCATCGGTCGTCGCGATGGCGGGGTGCTCACGGATCGCGGGCTGCTCAGGGCGCCGCTGGTGGTGGACGCGCTCGGCTGGCGGCGTGTGCTAGCCAGCGAGTCGAACCAGCCACCCGGAGCGCCGCTCTCGCGCGGCCTCGAGGTGCATCCGGACGGCGGTGGGTGTGACCTCGACGTCTGGATCGATCGCGCGCTCGTCCGCTACGGCTACGGCTGGAACGTGCCGGCGGGCGGCGAGCAGAGGGTGGGCGTGGGGTCCTACGAGCCGCGTGATCACGTGCGACGCCCGACGGTGGAGCTCGCGGAGCGGCTCGCGCGGGCTCCCCGGCGCTACCAGGGAAACTGGTTCCCACATCGCCTCCAACGCGCCGCTGAGGACGGCGTCTTCTTCGCGGGGGACTCGGCTGGACACTGCTTCCCCCTGTCCGGCGAAGGCATCCGGACGGCGTTCTACTTCGGCATCGCCTGTGGCCGCGAGCTGCGATCGGTGCTCTCGGGGGAGCGAGCCAGGGAGGAGGCGTTGCGGCGTTATGCGAGGTTCAGCGCGTCGCACAGCCGGGCCTTCGGGCTGGCGCTGCGGCTGCAGTGGCTCGTGCCGCGCCTGCCCCCCCGCGTGCTCACGTTCGCCCTCCGCGCGCTCGCCCGGCAGGCGCTGGTCGACCGTGCCTTCGGCTGGTACCTCAACCAGGCGCACCCCGCCTTCGTAGGCGCGGACCGCTCCGCAGACGCGCCGCCGCGCGGCATGCCGCTGTCTGCGGCGGCCACGGTCGGCTCGCGCGACGCGTCCCCGGGAGTGGACCTCCCGGATGCTCGCACACCGTCCTGAGAAGCGCCCATCCCGTGCTGGGTCGCGTCGCGCGGCGACCGTAAGTCGGGGCGACTGGACAAACTCCGAGCTGCTCGGCCTCACGCGCGCCGACACGCAGCTCGATACCGGGGCGCACGTCCGGACGGTCGGCAAGGGCAGGAAGGAGCGGGTCGCGCCGCTGAGCAAGCAGACCGTCGCGGTGCTCCGCGCCTGGCTGCGCGAAACCATCGACCAACCCGGAACGCCGTTGTTTCCCTCGCGCGATGGCGGCAGGCTCACCCGCGACGCGATCGAGCGTCGCCTCGCCCAACACATCGAGACCGCACAAGACGCCTGCGGGTCGCTGCGGTCCAAGCGGATCACGATGCACACGATGCGTCACACCGGCGGCGATGAATCTGCTCGCCGCCGGCGTCGACACCGCCACGATCGCGCTGTGGCTCGGCCACGAGCAGGAACGGACCACGCACATCTACCTCCACGCCGACCTCGAACTCAAGCAGCGCACGCTCGACCGGATGACGCCTCCTGAGGGCCGCCCAGGCCGCTACCGAGCACCCGACAGTCTGCTCGCCCTCCTCGAGGGCCTGTAGCGCGCCCGCGCTACCGCTCCGCGCCCCCGAAAGCGAGCGCAAATCGGCAGCCAGCGACACGCTCGCGGCTTGTCCGCTGCGAGCGTGCTCTTGAAGCCATTCGAGAGTGCTGCAAGTCGCGCAGAGCGCGAGTCCCGGTTGCTGTTCTCCCGGCAGCCGTTGCCTCGGTCTTCCGCCCATGCAGAGCTTGGCGCGATGAGCGGCGTGCCCCTGAGCCTCGTCCGCACCGAGAGCCTGCGACGTTGCGGTTGGGCATCGCGTCCTCGCTCGTCGAGGGCGCGCGTCGCGCTATTCGTTTTCGAGGCGTCCGAGGGTTGCTTGGAGCGCGGCCGCGTGCGGGTGGTCGTGGAGCCCGCGGCTGTCGTAGAGGCGGAGCGCGCGCTGGAAGAGCTCGCCGGCCTGCGCCGGTTCGCCGCGCCGCCGGAGGACGTCTGCGAGCGTCGCCAGCGTGGGAGCGAGTTCGAGGTGGTTGGTTCCTCGTCCCGTGTTGGGACCCCTGTTTCCACGAGTCATCAGCAGAGCCACGCGACTCCAAATCCTGCCGCCTCGCCGAAAGAAGAGCGATCAGGCTCTCGCTGGGCTTAGCGCACAAAGCGGCGTCCGACAGATGGCAGAGCTCTCGCTTGCGACGAGGCCCGAGGATGGGCGGTGCCCGGCGCGAACGGGCGACCTCCTGCTTGTACGTGTTGCGGCGACGTCGAGCCGCGGCCCGGGTGGCGCCGCACGGCTGCGCTCGATCGCGCGTTCGACCGCCAGAGCCGCGAGTCGCTCCGCCCGCGCCTCGGAATGACGGCGCCAGCGCAGCGTGCGTGACAGCCCGCCTCCGGATAGTGTCCACCCGTGGGGGAGCGGCTAAAGGGCATCCCTGGGTTCTCGATCGACAAGGTTGCGGCGGCGGCCGGCAGCGATCCCGAGATCCTGCGCATGGAGAACCTGGATACCGACATCCCGCCGCCAGCCGCGGCGGTCGAGGCGACGCGGGCGGCGGTGGGCACGGACGAGGCGAACTCGTGGCTCCCGTTCACGGGCATGGGCGAGCTCAAGCACGAGGTCGCGCGCCTCATCGTCCGGCGCGGCGGGCCCCAGTACGACCCTGAGAGTGAGGTGGTGATCACCTCGGGCGAGGGCGACAACATGCTCGACGCGCTGCTCGCATTGACCGATCCCGGCGACGAAGTGATCGTCCCCGATCCGACGTATGCAGGGATGCTCCAACGGGTGCGGCTGGCCGGGGACGTTCCGCGGCTGGTTCCGCTGCACCCCACCGAGCACGGCTGGCGCTGGGACCTCGACGCGCTGGAGGCGGCCGTCACGGATCGCACGCAGGCGATCTTCCTCGGCAACCCGTCATTCCCGTCTGGATGGGTCCTGAACGACGAGGAATGGACGGCGGTGCAGAGCATTTGTACTGAGCGGCAGATCCGGCTCCTCTATTGGAGCGCGATGGAGGCGATCGTCTTCGGGGGGAGAACGGTCCTCGTGCCCGCAGCGCTGGAGGGGATGCGCGATCTCACGATCACGCTGGGCGGCGTCGCCTGTGAACAGCGGATGATCGGATGGCGGATCGGCTGGATCGTCGCGTCCGAGAGGGACACGCCCCAGCTCGGCATGGTCCACATCTACAACGGGCTCGTCGCCAGCGGCTTTAACCAGCTAGGTGCGATTGCGGCGCTGCGCGCCGATGACCACGCGGCCTGGGTCGCCGAGTGGGAGCGCCGGCACGACGCGACGATGGAGCAACTCGCCGGGTTCCCGGCGATCCGAGCACATGGGGGCTGGTCGCTGCTGTTCGACGCCGAGGCGGCCGGCACGACCGCGCCGGACCTCTCCGCCGCGTTGCTCGAGCACAAGGTCGCCGCCACGCCGATGACCGCGTGGGGCGAGACCGTCGCCCCACGCCATGTGCGCTTCGTCTACTCCAATGAGCC